>NZ_LKIC01000001.1:0-422522 GCF_001482475.1 Bacillus sp. G1(2015b)
AGTAGGACGCCGCCAAGCTTTTTGTTTATATCCTTCCAATGGAAGAAGTTACTTTATCATTCCGCAGTAGCTCAGTGGTAGAGCTATCGGCTGTTAACCGATCGGTCGTAGGTTCGAGTCCTACCTGCGGAGCCATGCTTCCATAGCTCAGTAGGTAGAGCACTTCCATGGTAAGGAAGAGGTCAGCGGTTCGAGCCCGCTTGGAAGCTTTCCTCTATATGTTGATATGACAAGGTTTCTCGATGATGAGAAGGCTTTTTTTGTTTGTTTACATATATACTGAATTGCTCAATGATCAGTAGACTGATGACATTAGGAAAGCGAATAAAACGGCTTGCACAGTATTGTTGCATCGCCTTTTCCTTCTTTTTGTTCTTGATTCTTTATTCTCTTTCTTTTATTCTTACTAAAGTGATATCCTCTATATCAAAAGACTCTGTACGTTCCTCTTTTCCCCCGAAAGTGAAGTATCGTTTGTTTTCCCTTTCTTTATCTCCAGGTATAGTTGATCTTCTTTTTCCATGTACGGTATGTATATAAAAAGGAGTAGATGGTTTGAAAGATTTATTTGTAAAGCAAGAATGGTTTGGACATGTACGTCAGGACGTGCTTGCGGGTATATTAGTCGCACTGGCTTTAATTCCTGAGGCAATTGCGTTTTCGATTATTGCGGGCGTTGATCCGAAGGTCGGCTTGTATGCATCATTTTGTATCGCGATTGTGATTTCGTTTGTTGGTGGACGCCCAGGCATGATTTCGGCTGCAACAGGGGCTATGGCTCTCGTCATGGTTAACTTGGTCGCTGATTATGGGTTGCAATATTTGTTTGCAGCTACGATTTTGACGGGTTTGATTCAAATTGTGTTTGGATTGTGCCGAGTGTCTCGTTTGATGAAATTTATTCCGAGGTCCGTCATGGTTGGTTTTGTTAATGCGTTGGCTATTATGATCTTCATGGCTCAGCTTCCACATTTCGTTGGGGAATCAATGGCTATGTATATGATGACAGGGGGCGCCTTGCTGATCATTTATTTATTGCCTATGGTGATAAAAGTGATACCTTCCCCACTCATTGCCATTATTGTAATGACGATATTGGCTGTATTTGGACATATTGATGTTAGAACAGTTGGAGATATGGGAGAGCTTCCTAGTTCTTTGCCTGTTTTTCTGATACCTCAAGTTCCGTTTAACTGGGAAACACTTGCTATCATTTTTCCTTATTCTTTAGCACTTGCGATGGTTGGTTTACTTGAGTCTCTTTTAACCGCACAGATTGTCGATGATATGACAGAGACGTCTAGTAATAAGAACAAGGAAGCGAGAGGTCAAGGGATTGCCAATGTGGTTGCGGGATTCTTTGGTGGTATGGCTGGCTGTGCGATGATTGGCCAATCTGTGATTAATACGAAGGCAGGAGGACGAGGCCGGCTTTCTACCTTTGTAGCGGGTGCTTTTTTAATGGTGTTGATTTTTGTACTAGGTGATGTCGTGGTTCAAATTCCGATGGCTGCTCTAGTAGCTGTGATGTTCATGGTTTCCATTGGCACATTTGATTGGAGTTCCTTTCAGCAGCTAAAAAAGAATCCGAAAACAGATTCTATTGTGATGGTTGTCACGGTCATGACGGTGGTGTTGACTCATGATTTATCAAAAGGTGTTTTTGCAGGTGTACTGCTTAGTGCGATATTCTTTGTCGCAAAGATATCGAAGCTCCATATTACGTCTAAAGAAAGCCAGGCAGGTACTTGGGTATATCGAGTTAAAGGGCAAATTTTCTTTGCTTCTGTCACTGACTTGATCCAAGCTTTCCATCAGGGGAAAGAACTCCAATCTGTTGTAATTGATTTGTCTGAAGCTCGTATATGGGATGAATCAGGCGTAGCAGCGATAGAACGTATAAAGGAAAGGTATCAAGCAAATGGCGTCCAGGTGGACGTAGTTGGAATGGATACATCAAGTCGAAAGCTTGTGAAACAAGTGAATGGTTCTTAAAAAGGCTTTTCTGTCTGTTACAATAGAAAAGGTAAGAAAGTGAAGGATGGAGGTGGCCGGCATGCTTGTGCGTTTGAATCAAGTGCTCGGCCGGATGATGCCGCTCATTACACCTTTTAGTGTGTTACTCGGTGTTTTATTGGCGGCCTATTTAAAGGATTTCACGTTTTTGGTGCCATGGGTATTTGCTGTGATGACCTTTGCAGGGAGTTTGTCTTCTACTTTTTCGGCTTTAAAGCATACGGTGATGCACCCATTGCCTTTGATTTTATCGTTTATGATTTTGCATGTGTTGATGCCTCTTTATGCTTGGTCAGCGGGACATCTCATATTTGCAGGTGATGCCATGACGATTACTGGTTTGATCCTTGCAATGGTGATTCCCACAGGAGTTTCTAGTTTAATATGGGCGGCAATGTATAAAGGGAATGTTGGATTAACGTTATCCATTATTTTAATTGATACAATGCTTTCGCCATTAATTGTGCCAGCCAGTTTGTCACTTTTGGCCGGTACACAAGTTCATATGGACATGGTGGCGATCATGAAAGGGCTGTTTGGGATGGTGGTGCTTCCATCTATTTTAGGTATGCTTGTTCGTCACTATGCAAAGCCTGATGTGACGAAAAAGATCAGTCAGACACTGTCACCTTTTTCAAAAATAGGCTTGTTTGTAGTGGTGTCGATCAACAGTTCTGTTGTTGCGCCTTACTTACGTGAACTGGATGCCGCATTTTTTAGCAAAGCAGCAACGGTGTTTCTCATTGCGATGAGCGGATATGTGTTTGCATGGTTGATTGGGAAGGCGATGAAATGTACTCAAGGAGAGATTGTGGCCATCGTGTATACGGGCGGTATGAGAAACATTAGTGCGGGGGCTGTGCTTGCCATTAGCTTTTTCCCGCCTGCTGTCGCTGTTCCGGTGGTGATTGGCATGCTGTTTCAGCAAGTGCTTGCTGCCTTGTTTGGCTTCTTACTCAATCGTTTTGAGCTGAAAGCACCTGCTGTGACCAAATCTTTCTCATGAAAAACCCTCCATCTATCAAAGGATGGAGGGTTTTTTGTGATTTAATAGATGAGATATTTTTTTCGCTTCTTTTCGAATGTTTTGAGGTCATGATGATAACGTTTCATAATGTGTTTGACGGAAGTTCCTTTTTTGATTTCTTCTTTCATCCAGCCATTCCCGATGAGTTTGTCAAAGCTGCCTGTTTGAAGGAACTGAAAGTCGTTCGGATATAAATCATGTATTGCTTTGATGATGGATAACCCCGTTTTCACCGCTTCGAAGGATGAGCGGTCTGTGACGTATAACTGCACACCGTGAGATAGTGTACCGGCATGTTTAGAAAATGTGGGGGTGAATGACACAGGTCTAAATTGAACGCCTTTTAGTTTTAGCTGATTTAAATGATCTGCCAGCTCGCTGCTATTGATATATGGTGCACCAATGAGCTCGAATGGTTTTGTCGTTCCTCTGCCTTCAGAGACATTTGTGCCTTCAATTAATCCTGTGGCAGGATATACAAAGGTACTATCCACTGTTGGCATGTTAGGGGAAGGAAGGACGAACGGCAGCTTCGTGTCATCAAATGTCATGGACCGCTTCCAATTTTTCATTTTGATGACTGTTACATCAGCATTGATATGAAACTCTTTGTTAAACAGTTTTGCAAGCTCACCAGTAGTCATTCCATGTCTTAGCGGGATTGGATAGAGCCCTACAAATGAGGCGTGTTCAGGCTCTAAAACAGGTCCTTCTACTTTTAGTCCGCCAATGGGATTTGGACGGTCTAGAACAACAAAGGGAATGTTGTTTTCTTTAGCGGCTTCCATCGCATAGGCCATTGTGTAAATATAGGTGTAATAACGAGTACCAACGTCTTGAATATCAAAAAGCAGGACATCTACATTTTTCAGCATTTCAGGAGTTGGTTTTCTTGTTTTGCCATAAAGAGAGTAAACAGGAAGACCTGTTTTTTCATCGGTATAGGATTCGACGCCTTCTCCTGCTTGTGCATCGCCGCGCACGCCGTGTTCAGGCCCATATAAAGCAGTGAGCTTGATATTTGGATGTTCAAATAGGAGGTCGACACTGCTTTTCATATTTGCATCAATGCCAGTCGGGTTGGTAATGAGACCAACCCTTTTCCCTTTTAGCCATGAAAGATTGCTTGAGAGTAGTGTTTCGATCCCTGTTTTGACTGCTGCTTTTTTTCCTTTTGTGTCTGTTCGTTCTTGATCTGCGGGAGAGGCGGCGGTCAATGTGCTCATCATAAGAATGCTTGCGAGTATGAAACTTGCTGTTTTCTTCAAGAGAATCCCTCCTATTTGATCTGTTTCCCTTTCAAATTGAGTCCATAGCCGAATGGGTAAAGGGTTTGATTTGGATGAGTGACAGATGGGATATCAACTGGCAGTTTCCCTTTAGGTGATGCAGCTCCAAATATCACTTCTAGTCCAGCAGGAATATTTGGCTGATTGAATTGTCCGTTTGAGTAGCCTTTAAAACCGTACACAGCTAGTAAGGCATCAGCTTCTTCAAAATTTGCCGCATCATAAGGGTTTCTAAGACTCATGATGACCATTTTTTTATTTTGTGCTCCTGCTTCTTTCATGACAGCACGAGGGAAGGCAGTTGCCCATTTTTTTGGGTCCTGGACATTGTCATCAATTACGCCATCATTCACAGCTGGATCATTTTGGACAACGTAAGAGCCAGTGATGACATAGTCAGCTTCTTGAATTAGTTTGGCCGAGTCTTTGGTGAACGTTTTATCCGCAAAAGCATATGACTGGATGCGTACAGGCTTGATCTTTTTTTGTTTTATGAGAGATTCGACTGTGACAGACATTGCTTTTGTCTGATCTTCGTAAGGTGCCATGACCACGATTTTGTCATTCTTTTTAGGCTTGAAAGGTAAGGTTTTTTTGTTGTTTTTAAGCAGGGTGATTCCTTCACGTGCCATTTTTTGTTCTGCTTGACGGTGCGATTTTTTCCCGACGACTTGAGTGGCTTTTTTGATTTTTTTCTCAAGACTGATTGGTTTTTTGGAGGAAATAATGCCGCGTTTGATTTTCAATTGAAGAATTTTTTCGACGGATTCGTTAATCTGCGACATCGGAATTTCTTTCTTTAAAATCGCTTGTTTGACCGCATTAAATACATTCTCCAGGTTTTTCTCTGTTTTTAATGAGGTAACTGGTGCTGGCATGAGAGCGATGTCGACGCCTGCTTTAATGGCCATCACTACGGCTTCTTCCTGTCCGAAATTATCTGCAATCGCTTTCATGTTTAGGGCGTCTGTCACAACAACACCTTGAAAGCCCATCTCTTCTTTTAATAAGTGTGTGATGACTTTTTTTGATAAGGTTGCTGGAACCATGATGTCCTCGCCATCTTTCTTGCTTCGATACGTTGTGTCATCAATGGCAGGAAATTGCACATGAGCGGTCATGACCATATCTGCACCAGCATTGATCGCTTGTTGGAACGGATACAGCTCAACCTTTTTTAAACGATCTAGGTCATGCTCTACGAGCGGCAAGCCATAGTGACTGTCGACCGCTGTATCACCATGTCCCGGGAAATGTTTTAGTGTGGAAATGGTCTTTTCCTTTTGAAGTCCTTTCATGGTTTGAAGGCCAAGTCTAGAGACAAGAGCAGGATCAGAGCTAAAGGAACGGACACCAATGACGGGGTTGTTTGGGTTGTTATTCACATCAAGCACAGGAGAGAAGTTTGTATTAATCCCCAAGGCGTTTAATTCTTTTCCGATGATTTTTCCTGTGTCATATGCATTTTTTTTGCTTCTAGAGGCACCAATCGACATATTTCCTGGGAAATGTGTTCCCTTTTGTAACCTTGTGACGATTCCGCCTTCTTGATCAATAGAAATGAGTAAAGGAATGTTTGGTGATGCTTTTTGAAATTCGTGGGTGAGTTTCACGGTTTGTTCCGTATCAACGACATTCTCCGCAAATAAGATGACACCACCTAGATGATATTTTTCTACAAGGTGAGATACTTCGTTATTCATCTTTGTGAAGCCTGTAGGTGCGGATTCATCTTTTGTTTGCCAATTGCGAAAGTCCGGCATGAGCATTTGACCTATCTTTTCATCCAGTGACATGTGTTGAACCATTTGTTTAGCGGTTGGCAGAGAGGCAGAGCTAACTTTTTCCGTTGGAATGGAAGAGGTTAGCAGGGCTAAAACTAGTGCAGCGGGAAAGAGAGCTTTCAACATCGAATTCCTCCTTTTACTTAAAAGATTCGTAGATTGCGGTCATGATGCTTCCATAAGTACCAGTCGGGAACAGGTCACCTTCAAATTGATTAGGATTGGTTTCTGGTGAAACAACGGGTGAATGTTTCTTATTCGTCAGCAAGACGACACCTAAATTGTGTTTAGGATCAATCAACGTCATTGTGCCGGTCCAGCCAGTATGTCCATAGGCTTCGTTACTTGCATATTTTCCAAACATCCATTCCATGTCAGTATGACCGTTTTTTCGCCAGCCTAGCCCGTAAGTTGGGTTCGTATCAGAGGAGGCTGTAAAGAGATCGATGGAAGCTTGATCAAAGATGGTTGTTTTTCCATAGCCTCCTTTGTTAAGCATCAGCTGAAGCAGCACGGCCATATCTGAGGTATTCGAGAAAAGTCCAGCGTGGCCGGAGATACCTGCCATTGAGTAATATGCTTTCTCGTCGTGTACTTCACCTAGCAGGGTGTACCGTCGGATGTTTTCAAAATCGATTACACCGTCTCGTGAATTGCCTAAACGTTCTGTTGCTGCAAAATGCTTCGGCTTGAACCCCTTTTGCAGCGGATTGAACATTGTGTGTTTGAGACCTAGCGGCCGATAAATTGTTGACTCGACATATTGATCAAGAGGCATGCCTGTTTTCTTCTCGATGATCATGCCCAGCAGCATGTAATCAATATCACTATAAATGTGCTGGGTACCTGGCTTGTATTGCAGCGGTACTTTTGGCAGCCATTTCATCGTTGTTTTTCTATCTTGAGAATAAAAAGAGCCAGCTGATTCTTTGCTATAAAATAAGACACTGGAAGGGAGACCGGCCGAATGGGTGAGAAGATCCTTTATCCGAAGCTGGTCTTTACCAGTTACCTTTGCACCAGGTTCATCCTGAAAATCTGGAAGGATGGTCTGTATTCTTTCGTTGACATCAATTTTTTTCTCGTAGACAAGCTTTTGCAGGGCATAGTTGGTCGCATACATTTTTGTATTGGATGCCAAATCGAATAGTGTATCCTTTTTCATTTTTTTATATGATTTGAGCTCTGTTGTGCCATCGTATTTTTGCCGGTAGCCATAGGCTTTTTGATGGACGATCTTTCCGTCCTTGATAATGATGAGAGCGGCTCCTGGAAATCCTGCTTTGATGTCATTTTGAATCATTTGATCAACCTTCCTCAGCTGCCTGGAAGAAAAACCTACTTGTTCCGGTCGTTTTGCTTTTTTTAAGACGGGATATTCTTCAGGTGCTGTTTTAGACAAAGACGATACAGGATGGGAGCTAGTTGCAAATGTTTGTACTGGAAACCCAAGGAGCATGAGCAGACATGTGATCAAGAGAAAACATTTCTTCAAGGTCTAGACCTCCTTATTGATTGTGATCCTCGAATTCAACAGCCATATCATCATGAAATCCAAATAAGTATGTGAAGAAAAATCCAGCAACATATGCGATAAATAGTCCAATTAAGTAAAGAAGCATTTGATGTGTGTGAACAATAAAGGTTAATGGAAGACCGGATACACCGATGGCTTTTGTCGCGATTTGGAAGTAGGCTTGAAATGCGCCGCCGATTCCTGCACCAAGACAAGCGGTGAGAAATGGTCGTCCTAGCGGGAGTGTGACACCGAAAATGAGTGGTTCACCAATGCCCAGCATCCCAGAAGGAAGTCCACCAGCAATGGCTCTTTTGAGCTTTTTCTTTTTTGTTTTCATATAAATGGCGAATGCAGCGCCTACCTGTCCTGCACCGCCCATAGCGAGAATTGGCAGAAGCGGGTCATCTCCAATTGAATTGATGAGTTCCATATGAATCGGTGTCAGCCCTTGATGAAGTCCTGTTACAACAAGTGGAAGGAAGGTCGCACCAAGAACAAATCCTGCGAAGATTCCGCCCATATTTAATAAGTAAGTCAGTCCTGAGGTGATGGCATCAGATATAAATCCGCCGACTGGCATGAAGACAACATACGTGAAAATGCCTGTAATGAGTAGTGTGATGGTAGGTGTGACGATGATATCAAGAGATTGCGGGACGAAGCGTCTAATTCGGGTTTCCACAAGTGCCATAAAGATGGCGGCTAGAAGAACACCGATGAGTCCGCCTCTGCCTGGTAGAATATTTGTGCCAAATAACATAATGTCTGCGGAGGCTGGGTTAATAATGAGAATACCAGCTAATGCGCCTAATGCAGGAGAGCCTCCAAATTCCTTTGCGGCGTTTGTTCCGACTAATATCCCTAGGTAGGCGAAAAGGCCAGAACCTATAACTGTTAAAATAACTGCGGCTTGAGATTTTTCGTCAAGCCAGCCTGCTTGCACGATCGCTTTTGTAATCCCAGTAATAAGCCCTGAAGCAACAAGTGCCGGAATGATTGGAATGAAAATGCTGGCAATCCGCCGTAAGAACAGCTTGAACGGTGTGCGGTTTTTTTGTGAAATGGCTTGCTTGTTTTTTTGTGCTTCGTTGTTTAAATCATAAGAGTCAGACGCATTTAGAAGCTGTTCAAACGCACTTGATACTTGGTTGACAACACCGGTGCCTAAAATGATTTGAAGCGTTTCTGCTTCGACGACGCCAATGACGCCATCGAGTTCTTTGATTGCTGTGATGTGAACTTTTTCATTATCGATCGGTGTAATTCGAAGACGTGTCATACAATGTGTATGGGAAGAGATATTTTCAGAACCACCACAGAGTGAAAGAATGTCTTTCGCCAACTGCTGATATTTCTTTTGATGACTCATGTTGAATCCCCCTTTGTTTTTCGTTTCATGGAGCGGATGGCATGCCTTGTCTTGTCAATATATTGCGCTGTCTCTTCATATTGACGAGAAGCTAAACTGAGGAACAAGACATCAATTAAGTAGAGCTGTGCCATTCTAGAGGAAGTGGCAGCACTGCGAAAAGGTGCTTCATTGGAACCGGACGTCGATAGGTGAACATCACATAAAGCAGAAACGCTTGTATGACCTGGATGTGTTAAAGCAATGGTTTTCACTTGGTTGTCTTTTGCGAGCTGAAGGGCTTGAATGATGTCTAACGTTTCTCCTGAAAAGGAGATACCAAACACAATGTCATTCTCTCCCGCATTTGCGATGACCGTAGATGCAATGTGCATGTCAGTGAAGGCTGTCGCTGCATAGTTAATTCTGAGAAATTTCTGCTGGGCATCAGCTGCGACGATGCCAGATGCACCAACACCGATAAAATGAATTTGGTTTGCATTCAGCAGTAATTGAACAGCCTTTTCTAAAGCATCTGCATTTAAAATAGAAGCGGTGTCCTTAATCGATTGAATCGAGTTTCCTGCTGTTTTTTGAATAATGGATTGAAGCGGTTCATCTTGTTCGATATCTCTGTAGCCTTGTTTATCGTCATGCATCAAGTCTCCAGCGATCCGCATTTTTAAATCTTGATAGCCATCCAGCCCGAGAGATTTACAAAGACGGATGACTGCAGAGCTGCTTGCGCCGGCTGCCTGACTGATTTCGTGTACTGTACTTTTAATGACTTTGTCAGGATGGGCAAGGATATAGTCTGCAATGATTTTTTCAGATTGGGGAAGCTTTGATTTGATTGTGTGTAGTAGGGTAAGTCCGCCTGCTGACATGAGCTCTGCCTCCTTTAGGATTGATAACGTGAGATCGCTTTGTCGATATGACCATTCGTTTTGCTCAGTAAATCTTTGGCTGTTTTCTTGTCTGTGTTTGTTTGGAGCATGACGATGGCGGTTTTGACTTCTAAGTCTGCTGCTTCGAGAGTCTTCACGGCTTGTTCGTAGGAAGCATTTGTCACATGTTGAATGATGGTGATGGCGCGTTCTTTTAATTTATGATTGCTGACTTTTACATCAACCATCAAGTTTTCATATACTTTGCCTTGTCTGACCATGACTGAGGTGGAAAGCATATTTAAAATCATTTTATGAGCGGATGCTGCTTTCATTCTTGTTGACCCAGTGATGGCTTCTGGTCCTACAATGACCTCAATGGCGCAATCTGCAAGCTCGCTAATTTCTGCTTGTTCATTGCAGCTGAGTGCTACTGTTTTAGCACCAATTGACTTTGCATAGTTTAAAGCCCCAATGATATAAGGTGTCCTACCGCTTGCAGCAATTCCAACGACTGTATCTTTTGATGTCAGGTGGATGTGTACTAAATCCTGTTTGCCGGCTTCTTCACTGTCTTCCACATCTTCGGCAGCTTGAGAAAAAGCTGAATCTCCGCCTGCCATGATGCCTACAATGACATCAGGTGAGACGCTATAGGTTGGGGGACATTCGACAGCATCCATTACGCCAATTCTGCCGCTTGTTCCGGCGCCTAAATAAACGAGTCTGCCTCCATTTGAGATGGATTCATAGGCAAAGTCACTTGCTGTTTTGACATGGGGAAGTACAAGGTTGACTGCTTGAGCGACCTTCATATCTTCTTTATTAATCATCTGGAGTATTTCAAGCGTATCTGCTTGAGAAATTCCCATTGTGTTGGGGTTTCTTGATTCTGTTGTCAAAGAACGCAGTTGAGATGGCTGCATGTGACATACCTCCTTATTTCTTCATTTTCAGTATATTGAGTATGATATGAAATTTCAATATTATATTTGAATATTGAAATTATATTTCAGTAGAAATGTTGAATAAATAGGGAGCAAATAGTTAGAAAATAAAAAAAATAAAAATCCCCTTTACAAAAGGGGGACAACCTGTATATAATAACTTTTGTCAGCTTCACGGAAACAACAAACTTGACAAACTGGCCCGTTGGTCAAGCGGTTAAGACACCGCCCTTTCACGGCGGTAACACGGGTTCGAATCCCGTACGGGTCACCATGATGTGGAGGATTAGCTCAGCTGGGAGAGCATCTGCCTTACAAGCAGAGGGTCGGCGGTTCGAGCCCGTCATCCTCCACCATATGCCGGTGTAGCTCAACTGGTAGAGCAACTGACTTGTAATCAGTAGGTTGGGGGTTCAAGTCCTCTTGCCGGCACTGTTTTTTCTTTATCAATTCCATATGTGGAGGGGTAGCGAAGTGGCTAAACGCGGCGGACTGTAAATCCGCTCCCTCCGGGTTCGGCGGTTCGAATCCGTCCCCCTCCACCATTTTTGGGCTATAGCCAAGCGGTAAGGCAACGGACTTTGACTCCGTCATGCGTTGGTTCGAATCCAGCTAGCCCAGTTAAGACACCTTTTTCAAAAAGGTGTCTTTTTTTATGTTGGCAGAGGGACTGTATAACTATTCAAAATGTTGTCGAGTTGAGTCAGAAGGCATCAAGAAAGTAAAATATAAGCATGAACGGAAAGGGGATGTACATATGGGAGAGCAAAAGAAGGTCACGATTGTTGGAGTTCCGATGGACTTGGGTCAAACGAGAAGGGGCGTCGATATGGGGCCGAGTGCGATTCGTTGTGCAGGCGTAAAAGAAAAATTGGAAACGCTCTCATTTGATGTGGAGGATCTCGGAGATATTCCAGTTGAACAAAGAGATGATGAGAAAGGTTTATATACAAGTGAAAAGCTAAAAAATTTGACGGAGAATGCTGGTGCGAATCAGCTACTTGCTGAGAGGGTTGACAGTATTGTGCAATCAGGTTCGTTTCCACTCATTTTAGGTGGTGATCACAGCATTGCGATTGGCACGCTTGCTGGGGTAGCCAAGCATTATGAAAACTTAGGAGTCATTTGGTATGATGCACACGGTGATTTGAATACGGAGGAAACCTCTCCTTCTGGAAATATTCATGGCATGCCGCTTGCTGTCAGTCTCGGTCTTGGGCATGCTGATTTAACAAACATCGGCGGTTATTCTCCTAAATTGAAGCCTGAAAATGTCGTTATAATTGGTGCTCGATCCTTAGATGAAGGAGAGCGGGCATTGATTCGAGAGAAAGGCATTAAAGTCTATACGATGCATGAAATTGATCGTTTAGGGATGACAAGGGTGATGGAGGAAGCTATTGCGTATCTAAAGGAAAGAACAGATGGTGTCCATCTCTCGCTTGATTTAGACGGGCTAGACCCAGCGGAATGCCCTGGTGTAGGCACTCCGGTAGCAGGCGGCATTAGTTACCGGGAGAGTCATCTTGCAATGGAGCTTTTAGAGGAGGCGGGTATTTTAACGTCTGCTGAATTTGTTGAAGTAAATCCGGTTTTAGATGAGAAAAACAAAACAGCAGAAGCGGCTGTGGCATTAATTGGATCGTTAATGGGTGAAAAGCTATTGTAGAGCGGGACTTTTGTTCCCGTTCTTTTTTGTTTTGGGAAAATTTAAGGATATGTTAAGGTTTTTACCGGTTGATAAGCGTAACACACTGTCAAAAATTTGTTACACTATTTTTTAGAGGAGAATGAAACCTTTTGGAAAGAGGTTCGTATACATAAAGACCGGTGAAGGCAGAGGTTGAATATACTATGGACACAATGATTAAAAAGAGAATTAAGCAAGTGAAAAAAGGCGACCAGAACGCATTTGCAGACATCGTAGACCTGTATAAAGACAAAATTTATCAGCTGTGCTACCGTATGCTTGGGAATGCACATGAAGCGGAGGATATTGCGCAGGAGGCGTTTATTCGTGCTTATGTGAATATCGAAAGCTTTGATGTGAATCGTAAGTTTTCCACGTGGCTGTACCGCATTGCAACCAACCTGACCATCGACCGTATTCGCAAAAAAAAGCCGGATTACTATTTAGATGCAGAGGTGGCAGGAACAGAAGGATTAAATATGTATTCTCAAATTGCTGCTGATGGCATTTTGCCAGAGGATGAGGTGGTGTCTCTTGAATTATCGAGTACCATTCAGCAAAAAATTCTAAGATTACCCGACAAATATCGTTCGGTCATCGTATTAAAGTATATTGATGAACTCTCGTTAAAAGAGATTAGTGAGATTCTGAATATACCAGTTGGTACGGTGAAAACGAGAATACACAGGGGTAGAGAGGCTCTCCGGAAACAGTTGAGAGACCTTTGAGTGAGGTGATTTTGATGAGCTGTCAGGATAGAATCGTCCAGCTTATGCATCAGTATTTAGACGGGGACATTGAGCCCCAAGACGAAAAAGAATTAAAAAGCCATCTGCAATCGTGTGAGGAGTGCCGTACTCATTTTCAACAAATTGAGAAATCCATCGCGCTAGTGCAGAGTACATCTCATATAGAAGCACCATCTGATTTCACTGCAAAGGTGATGGCAGGTCTTCCAAAGGAGAAAAAGCGTGTGTCGGTTCAAAGATGGATCAAAGCTCACCCGCTGGTGGTAGCCGCTGCCCTCTTTCTCATTTTAATGGGAGGCAGTCTGTTCACGAGCTGGAATACCGATCATAATTTCAGTGTGTCAAAGCAGCCGAACCTCGTCGTTGAAAATGATACAGTGACCGTACCTAAAGGGGAAACCGTAAAGGGAGATGTCACTGTCAAAAATGGCAAGCTGATTGTAGAAGGCAAGGTTGATGGAAATGTCACCGTCGTCAATGGGGAACAGTTGACTGCTTCTGCCGGACAAGTCACTGGTCAAATTAATGAAATTAATGAAGTGTTTGATTGGATCTGGTACAAAATGAAATCAACAGCACAAAACGTAATGCGGGTCATTGGGCCAGAGGAGCAAAAGTAACTCAATCGGCTTAAAGAGCAGTCTCTAAGGGGGCTGCTCTTTTTCTATACATTGGTGGGATTCACGCATACTAGCAAGTCAGCCAGATATGGCAACTATTTTCCTTGCTGAAACAAAATGTGGTATAATAGCCACGCTATGTATTGATACATAGGCTCTTTTTATATTAAAAAATGCATCAAACGAAGAATAACTGAAAATTCTGGAGGACGAGGAAATGGCTTTAGGGGATATTCCTTTTTTGCAGTACCTCGGTAATGCTGTTGATATTCTCGTTGTTTGGTATGTGATATATAAATTAATGATGGTCATCCGCGGAACAAAAGCGGTTCAGCTTTTAAAGGGAATTGTGGTCATTGTTCTCGTCAGGATGGGAAGTGCGTATCTCGGTCTTAACACACTTCAATGGCTGATGGATCAAGCGATTACGTGGGGATTCCTTGCGATCATTATTATTTTTCAGCCAGAGCTAAGGAGAGCGCTTGAGCAGCTTGGGCGCGGCCGTTTCTTCTCAAGAAGCGGGACACCTGTAGAGGAACAGCAGCAGAAAACGATCGAGGCAATTACAAAAGCAATTAACTATATGGCGAAACGCAGAATCGGCGCGCTGCTGACAATTGAGCGCGATACCGGAATGAATGATTACATAGAGACAGGAATTCCTTTGAATGCAAAGGTGAGTTCAGAGCTGCTCATTAATATTTTCATTCCGAATACACCGCTTCATGACGGTGCTGTCATTATGAAGCGGGATGAGATTGCAGCTGCAGCTTGCTATTTACCGCTGTCAGAAAGCCCTTTTATCTCTAAGGAGCTTGGGACGCGTCATAGGGCGGCAGTCGGAATTAGTGAAGTGACAGACAGCTTAACTGTCATCGTTTCTGAGGAAACTGGCGGCATTTCTGTCGCAAGGAATGGTGATCTTCACCGAGAATTGACAGAAGAAGCGCTTGAAGAAATGCTGATTGCTGAATTTAGTAAGAACAGCAAAGATGCTTCCTCGACCAAATGGTATTGGAGGGGCAAGAAAAATGGATAAGATTTTGAATAATCGCTGGGCCGTTAAGCTTCTTGCATTGGTCTTCGCTTTATTGCTGTATGGTGCAGTCAATTCAGCGCAAGCGCCCACGCCGAAAAAAATCGGTGAATCCTTTTTCCCAACATCGACGACAGATGAAGCAACTTTAACCGACATTCCTGTTAAAGCGTATTATGATGATGAGAAATACGTTGTCACCGGTGTGCCGCAGACAGTCAATGTCACGATTAAAGGATCAACAAGTGCTGTGAAAACAGCAAGGCAAACAAAGAATTTTGAAATTTACGCAGACATGCAGAACTTATCGACAGGTACACATAAAGTGGAGCTGAAGGCAAGAGATGTATCGAAGGGGCTCACACTATCGATTAATCCATCTGTGACGACTGTGACGATACAAGAAAAAACGACAGCTGAATTTCCTGTTGAAACCGAATTTTATAATCAAAATAAAATCAAAGACGGCTATTCACCTGAACAGCCTATTGTGAATCCGAAAAAGGTCACAGTCACTGGATCAAAGGACGTCATTGACAAAATTTCTGTCATTAAAGCGTTTGTAAACTTAGAGGATGTCGATCAGCAAATTGAAAAAGAAGCGAAGCTCACTGTGTATGATAGCAGCGGGAATGAGCTGCCAGTCGAAGTAAGTCCGTCCGTGGTGGATATTACGGTTCCAATCTCGAGTCCGAGCAAAAAGGTTCCGTTTAAACTTGAGCGGACGGGCAGCTTGCCAGAAGGGATCAGCATCTCAAGCATTGAGACAAGCCCGAGTGAGGTCACAGTGTACGGCTCTCAAAAGGCACTGGATGCACTTGATTTTATTGATGGCGTCAAGCTGGACCTAAGTAAGATCAAAGATGATACGGAGATTGATGCCGATATTCCGCTGCCAGATGGTGTGAAAAAGGTATCACCCGAAACTGTTAAGATCAAAGTGAAGGTTGCAACAGCTGAAGAAAAAAAGATCGATAATGTACCGATTTCTGTCGTGGGTTTGAGCAAGGATCTCACATCTGATTTTGTGAGCCCATCTTCTGGACGGATCACGTTAACAGCAAAGGGATCAAAGAGTGCGATTGATAAACTAAAGGCTTCAGATGTTGAAGCCTATATCAATGCAGGGGACTTGAACGAAGGAACCCATGAGGTCAAAGTTCAAGTGAACGGTCCTCAAAATGTGACATGGACATTATCAAGATCAAAGGTCAAAGTGAAACTCACTTCTACTGATACAGAGGATCAGCCGGCGTCGACGAATGATCGAAAGGATCAAAAAGATCAAAAAGATCAAAAAGATCAATCAACTGATGATGATGATCAGAGTGAGAAGAGTAAAGAAGAATCCACACAAGATAAAGCAAAGAAAGAATCAAGTCAAAGACAGCCGGTCAAAGAAGATAAAAAAGAGGACGAAGCGTCCTCTTGAATGGAAAAAGGAGCGATTGAAACATGGGCAAGTACTTTGGAACTGATGGTGTAAGGGGTGTAGCAAATAGCGAATTAACACCAGAGCTCGCATTTAAAGTTGGGAGATTTGGCGGCTATGTGCTCACAAAGGATAAAGAACGTCCAAAGGTACTCGTTGGACGAGACACACGTGTATCCGGTCATATGCTGGAAGGAGCACTCGTTGCCGGCTTACTTTCAATTGGAGCTGAAGTGATGCGTCTAGGTGTGATCTCAACACCTGGTGTGTCTTATTTAACGAAGGCAATGGATGCTGAAGCGGGTGTCATGATTTCTGCTTCACACAATCCAGTTCAAGACAACGGCATTAAATTCTTCGGCGGTGACGGCTTTAAGCTGTCAGATGAACAGGAGAATGAAATTGAGCAGCTGATGGATCAGCCAGTCGATCAATTGCCACGCCCGGTTGGAGCCGATCTTGGAACGGTCAATGACTATTTTGAAGGCGGTCAGAAATACTTGCAATTCTTGAAGCAGACAGCGGATGAGGATTTCACAGGTATTCACGTGGCGCTTGACTGTGCACACGGTGCAACCTCTTCTCTAGCGACACATTTATTTGCAGATTTAGATGCTGATGTGTCTACAATGGGAACATCACCAAATGGACTGAATATCAATGATGGTGTAGGCTCAACTCATCCAGAGGCACTTTCTGCATTTGTGAAGGAGAAGGGTGCAGATATTGGTCTTGCGTTTGATGGTGACGGTGACCGTTTAATTGCAGTCGATGAAAAAGGTGATATCGTAGACGGCGATCAAATTATGTACATATGTGCACGTTATTTGAAGGATGAAGGCCGATTAAAGGATGACACCGTCGTGTCAACGGTCATGAGCAACCTTGGTTTTTATAAAGCGCTTGAGAAGCAAGGCATTAAGAGCATTCAAACTGCTGTTGGTGACCGCTATGTGGTCGAAGCGATGAAAAATGATGGCTATAATGTCGGCGGTGAGCAATCAGGCCATTTGATTTTCCTTGATTACAATACGACAGGTGATGGCATGCTTTCTGCGATCATGCTTGTGAATACGCTCAAAGCGACAGGAAAAACATTATCAGAGCTTGCAGCGGAAATGGAAAAGTTCCCGCAGCTTTTAGTGAATGTGAAAGTGTCTGATAAATATAAAGTAGAAGAAAATGAAAAAGTAAAAGCAGTGATCCAAGAGGTCGAAAAAGAGATGAATGGTGACGGCCGTATCCTTGTTCGACCATCTGGAACAGAACCGCTTGTACGTGTCATGGCTGAGGCAAAAACAAAAGAGCTGTGTGATGAATATGTAGCTCGAATTACGGCTGTTGTGAAAGAAGAAATGGGTATTGAGTAATAGATGAAAGCAAATCGCTAGCAGCGGTTTGCTTTTTTTTTTGAATAAACGACATAATTGGATGGATCTGTACGAATCATATAAGTGAGGGCAACTTGAAGCTGCCTTCATACATAGGAGAGCACATCAAAGGTAGAACGTGACAAGCCTCATCGCATATAGTGTAGGGAGGTCTCACTTTCTCAAATGAAGGCAATCACCTGCTAAATTGTGATTGACGGAGGTCAGACCTTATAGTACAATCATCCTTGTGTTACTGGATTTTTATTCTATCAGGAAAGGCAGGGTAGATGTTCAGAAACTCTCTTATAATTATAGCGCCCGAACTAAGCGATCGGACGAAAGATGCTTAGTTGACGAGGATGGAGGTTATCGAATTTTCGGCGGATGCCTCCCGGCTGATCAAAAAAAGAGATCACAGCCGTAAGTGTTTCTTTAAACCAAAGAGGTGACTCTTTGTACAAAGGGAATACACATGATCTCCCAAAATAAACATGTAGAGAGGGACGAAGAAATGTCCCTTCTATTTTAGTAGGCTTTCTTTGTCCCTTTCACATGATCGGGAGGAAGAATATTTATGTGTGGAATCGTAGGTTATATTGGTCAGAATGATGCGAAGGAAATCTTATTAAAAGGTTTAGAGAAGCTTGAGTACCGCGGGTATGATTCAGCAGGTATCGCTGTGGCAAACGAAGAAGGCGTGCATGTGTTCAAAGAAAAAGGACGTATCGCTGAGCTTCGCGAAGTCGTTGATGCAAACGTGGCATCTTCAGCAGGAATTGGACATACACGCTGGGCAACTCACGGTGTACCAAGCCATCTAAATGCGCATCCGCATCAAAGTGCTTCTGGCCGTTTTACGCTTGTTCATAACGGTGTCATTGAGAACTATGTACAATTGACACGCGAATATTTACAAGACGTCACACTAAAAAGCGACACAGATACAGAGGTTGTTGTTCAAGTCATCGAACAATTTGTCAGCAGAGGTCTTGATACAGAGGAAGCTTTCCGTCAAACGCTTCTTCAACTAAAAGGCTCTTACGCAATTGCCCTTTTCGATAACGAAAACAAAGAAACAATCTATGTGGCGAAAAACAAAAGCCCATTATTGGTTGGTTTCGGCGAAGATTTCAACGTTGTGGCTTCTGACGCAATGGCGATGCTTCAAGTAACAAACGAATATGCGGAATTAATGGATAAAGAAATGGTCATTGTCACAAAAGACGAGGTTATTATTAAAAACCTTGACGGTGATATCATGACACGTCCTTCTTATATCGCTGAGCTTGATGCAAGCGACATTGAGAAAGGCACATATCCTCACTACATGTTAAAAGAAACGGATGAACAGCCGCTTGTTATGCGTAAAATCATCCAAGAATATCAAGACGAAAACGGCAAGTTGTCAGTCGCTGGCGATATCGCCAGCGCAGTAGCAGAAGCAGACCGCATCTACATCGTGGCTTGCGGAACAAGCTACCATGCTGGACTTGTCGGTAAACAATACATTGAAGACTGGGCGAAAGTACCTGTAGAAGTCCATGTAGCTAGTGAATTCTCTTACAACATGCCGCTTCTATCGAAAAAACCGTTGTTCATCTTCCTTTCTCAATCTGGGGAGACTGCGGACAGCCGTGCTGTACTTGTTCAAGTTAAAGAGCTTGGTCATAAAGCATTAACGATCACAAACGTACCAGGATCTACGCTTTCTCGTGAAGCGGACTTCACATTGCTTCTTCATGCAGGGCCAGAAATTGCAGTGGCTTCAACAAAAGCCTACACAGCACAAATCGCTGTACTTGCAATCCTTGCATCCGTTGCAGCTGAATTAAACGGTCAATCTCTTGACTTTGATCTTGTGAAAGAGCTTGGTATTGTAGCAAACGCAATGGAAGCCCTTGTCGATCAAAAGGATGAAATGGAACAAATCGCTCGTGACTTCTTCACAGTGACCCGTAACGCATTCTTTATCGGAAGAGGACTTGACTACTATGTGTGCCTTGAAGGTTCACTAAAACTAAAAGAGATCTCTTACATCCAAGCAGAAGGCTTTGCTGGCGGAGAACTCAAACACGGCACAATTGCTTTAATTGAAGAAGGCACACCGGTCATTGCCCTTGCAACACAAGAGCACGTGAACCTCAGCATTCGCGGTAACGTCAAAGAAGTCGTTGCACGCGGAGCAAACCCATGTGTCATCTCACTAAAAGGCCTAGAAGACGAAGGCGACCGTTTCGTCCTTCCAGCTGTACACCCAGCACTTGCACCACTTGCATCTGTTGTTCCATTACAGCTAATCGCTTACTACGCAGCCCTTCACCGCGGGTGTGATGTGGATAAACCACGTAACCTTGCGAAGAGTGTGACGGTGGAGTAGGGATTAAATAAAATCGGATTTTTGATACCCCTTTAGATATCGTTTTCTAAAGGGGTATTTTTATGTTAAAAGAACTAGTATTATAAAGATTTAAGCTGAACTTTGATTAATGGACAATATCTCCACTTGCTGTCATCATAAATATAGATACGTATTTTAAGGGGGAAATATTATTTTTATTCGATACGTAAAAAAAGAAAAATGGGGAATTGTTTTTTCATAATTGGTTATATTGCATTGTTTATCATTTCTTATTGTTTAATTGGTGGTCCTGTCTCAAGTGGAGGACCAATAGGTGTATTCCTTGGATTTTGTATTGTTCAATTTCTTAAATATAGAGTTTTCAAAAAAGATGAAAGAAATAATAAAGGCATATATCATCGTTTATAAGTTGTATTTTATAGCACATTTTCATTTAGATGGACATGTATACTAAGTGCATTAAATAGAGAGGTTTGAACATAAAAAAAATAGGCATAATGAGAGAGCGGCCCCTTGAGAAAGCATTACAAGTTAAATATTTAACGAAGAAAGAGAGCAGACACATGACCAAACATAAAGTTTACACAATGAGCTTTGCAAAAGTCTATCCTCTCTATATCGCAAAGGCAGAGAGAAAGGGACGAACGAAGGCCGAAGTCGATACGATTATTTGTTGGTTAACAGGGTACAGTCCAGAAAAGCTGCAGGAACAGATAGATAAACAGATAGACATTGAAACCTTTTTTGCTGAGGCTCCTGAGCTTCATCCTTCCCGCAGTTTAATCAAAGGCGTCATTTGTGGTGTTCGAGTAGAGGACATTGAGGAAGAAACTATGAAAAACATTCGGTATATGGACAAGCTGATTGATGAGTTAGCGAAAGGAAAGAAGATGGAAAAGATTTTGCGAGGTTCATCATGAGAATAACAAGCAAGCCCAGTGAACTAACCTTCACTGGGCTTTTTTATATCTTGTAGATCATTCGATCAATAAAAATAAAATCCATTTGAACGAATTCACTCTTCAGGTCGTCAAAAGAAGTAATACCAAAACAAATTGGCGTCTGAAAAGGGAGTGGCGTGGATGGATATGAAGATGATATTACCTCTTATTTTGCTGCAAGCGATTTTGATGGTGATTGGTTTGTTTGATTTGCTTAAAAGAGATCCATCGAGGATCAGAGGAGAAGTGAAGTGGGTTTGGGCTTTGGTGATTGTGTTTGTGGCGAGTGCCGGTCCTATTGTGTATTTCATTTTTGGTCGTAAACAATCTTAATAGGGGGGATTCGCTTAAATATGCTGGAGTGTCACGGGCTGACGAAATCGTATGGCCCGAATGAAGTTTTAAAAAATGTTTCGTTTTCTGTTGAGGAGGTTGGATGTGTTGGCTTTTTAGGAGCCAATGGAGCGGGCAAGACAACGACGATCCGGATTTTGACGGGGCTTGCTCGTCCTACTTCTGGAGTCGTGAAGGTGGCTGGTTTGGATGTCACAAAGGACATGGATCAAATCAGTCATGTGATTGGGTATTGTCCACAGCATCCTGCATTTTATCAGGATATGACGGGGCAGGAGTGGATGCATTGGGTTAGCGGGTTATTTCATTTAGAGAAAAACATCATTCGCTC
Source organism: Bacillus sp. G1(2015b) (assembly GCF_001482475.1). Taxonomy (NCBI): domain Bacteria; kingdom Bacillati; phylum Bacillota; class Bacilli; order Caryophanales; family Bacillaceae; genus Bacillus; species Bacillus sp. G1(2015b). The sequence continues at coordinate 21,703 of NZ_LKIC01000001.1, forward strand.
CAAAACAGAGGAGCTGTTGAAGCTTTGTGGTGTGTATGAGGCGAAGGATCGTGCCATTGGCAGCTATAGTGGAGGGATGAAGCAAAGGCTTGCCATTGCGCAGGCACTGATCAACAGCCCGAAGGTTCTGATCTTAGATGAGCCTGTGTCCGCACTTGATCCAATGGGAAGAAAAGACGTCTTGACGTTGATTGAGTGTCTAAAGCATGAAATACTGATCTTTATGTCGACCCATATTTTAGATGACATTGAACGAGTGGCGGATCATATTATCATGATCAACAGCGGCAAAATTGAGATGTCCTCTTCGATAAAACAAATCAAAGAAGACTATATTCAGCCAGTGATTGAATTTCAATTAGAACAACAGAATACGACATTAGTGGCTTTGCTAAAAGAGCGGCATTGGGTGGAGGAATGCATTGAGACAGAAAACGCTTATCAGGTGCGAGTCAAAGATCAACAAACGGCATTGAAGGAGCTGCCTCGTCTCATCATTGAATCTGGCAGTGTTCTCCTCCATTATCGACTATCTAAGCTGACGCTTGAAGATGTTTTCATGAAGGTTGTGAATGCATGATGATGTTGAAAAAGGAATTTAGGGAGTTATTCACTAGCTATAAAATCTTATTTGTTCCTATTATTTTTACGATTTTAATGATCACACAGCCTATTACGCTTAAAATGCTTCCGGATCTTCTATCGAAATCAGCTAATTTACCTGAAGGGTCAACATTTTATATACCAGAGCCAAGTGCAGGAGAGGCTTTGGCGAGTGCATTGAGTAAATTTGATTCGCTAGGTGTGTTTATCCTGATTATGATCGTGATGGGGACGATCGCTGGAGAGCGTGCCTCTGGAGTGACCGCGATGATTATGGTGAAACCGATCAGTCGAACGAGTTACTATGTCTCGAAAATATGTGCCTATGCCTGTTTGACTTTGTTTAGTTTGGTGGTGGCAGTGCTTGCCTCTGTTTATTATGTGGACATTCAATTTGGGCATGTGGATTGGATGAATGTGTTAAAAGGAACACTTCTTTATTATCCAAATTTATTGCTGATTGTGGTATCGACCATTTGTGCTTCGGCGTTCTTTCAACGTTCTGTCACAGCTGGCGGTGTGTCGCTTTTGATCAACCTTATTCTGTTTACCGTTCCTTCATTTTATGAAGAGACATTAGGGAAGTTTGCGCCTAAAGGCGTGACAAGTGCAGCCGAAGAGATGATTCATAAGGGGACTTATTCGGATCAGGCACTTACAAGTTTTCTAGGTGTATCGGTATTGATTGTTTTCTTTTTTCTTATCGGATGGTTTCTTTTTAGAAGACAAGAATTATAGCAGGCTGTTGCGATTGTTGCTTAAGTTTACTCTGAGCATAAAAATCTGAATACGGTTGAAAATTTGATATGATGATAAAAATTGACTGTATTTTCAGAAAAGGGGTTTTTATCAATGAGAACATTACGTAATCCTGAGACCATTCACCCGCCAGTTGCCCCATATACCCATCAAATAGAAACAACAGGACCACAGCGATGGTTAACCTTATCAGGTCAAGTTGGGATGGAGGCGGATGGAACAATTCCCGAGAGCCCGTTGGAGCAGCTAGAGCTAGCGTTAGAGAATGTGAAACGAAACGTAGAAGCGGCAGATATGGCCGTGGAAGATATAACGAAACTAGTATTTTATCTCGTAGGAGAGTTCGATGCTGAGAGCAGGAAACAAATCATGGGGCAGTTTTTGGGCGATCATCTGCCTTGTATGACGATGATTTATGTGGTGGCATTGGCTTCACCTGCTTTAAAGGTAGAGGTGGATGCTTGGGCGTGTCAGGAGATGGTTTTGGGTGAATAGATAAAAGATTGGGATGCTGCAACCCAATCTTTTTTATTTTTCCGTTGTATATAGAATAGATTACCTCATTTCTATTACCTTGTTATTCTTCATATGGTAATATTAGGGTTAATAATTAGTGGGTCTAATGACATTCGTTTTTGATTTTTAACACACCATAGATAAGCATACATCACTCTAATAAAAGGGAGAGATTTGATGCCATTCATGGAGGTTCAGAATGTAAGCAAACGATATAGAAATGGTGATGGGATAGAGGATCTGTCATTTTCCATCGAACCAGGGGAGGTTGTGGCGCTGCTTGGGCCTAATGGTGCCGGGAAGACGACAACGATTCGGTGTTTAACAGGTCTATATAAACCAGATGGAGGGGAAATTCTCATAGAGGGTTTCCCGCCTGGTCATTCCCATGTCCAAAAACAAGTAGCTCTTATTCCTGATCAGCCGTATTTGTATCCAGACTTAACGGCTGCTGAACATGTTCAATTCCGGGCACGTGGATATCATAAAGGCTTAAAACAGATCAAGGAAAAGGTACATGAAGCGTTGAAAGAAGTACATATGGAAAAGAAGATGAATGAACTGTGTGGAAGGCTTTCAAGAGGCCAAAAGCAGCGTGTCGTCTTAGCAGGAGCCATTGTTCAAGATGCTTCCCTTTTTATATTAGATGAACCGACTGTCGGGTTAGATATTCCATCAAAACAGTGGCTGTCGGATTGGCTGAGACAAAAAAGTAGTCAAGGTGGGTCGATCTTCGTGTCGACTCATAGTCTGGAGTTTGTCCTTGATACGGCTAGCAGGGTTGTATTGATTCGAGACGGTGCCATCATGAAGAGTATGGATGTTCCTCAATTAAAGGAAGAACAGGTTGAGTGGAGGGCAGAAGTTATTCAACTTTTGGGGGAGTGGTCAAGTGAATAACACACTCTCTCTTTTATGGATGAAATCTCAAAGGCGCTTGATCAGTAAAAATCAAGAAAAGAAAATGCCTTTTCTGATCTTACTTCTTTTCATAGCGGCAATTGGTTTTCAGCTAAGTGCAGTTTCAAGTATGGGTGATTGGAATATGGGTACAGCTGGATGGATCATTATCTGTTTGTTTGTTCTTTATACGGGGGTTGGTTTGTTTACGAACCGGCTGCCTAGCCAAATGAACGATATCATTTGGTTATATGGAAATGGCGTTTCTTTATGGACGGTTGTTATCAGTGTGTGGATGTATCACATTTTCTGGAGAGGGGCTCTTCTCATTTTCTCTGCTGTAGCTGCCGATCTACTCCTGTTTTTTATAACGCAGCAGTACCCGTTTCTGCTTGGCAAATCATTCATTCTGACAGGGCTGTTATGTTTGGTCGAAACTTGGATGATTGCGGTTTCTTGTGCTAGAACCATTCGAGTATACAAGCGTTTGCTCTTACTCGGTTTTGTCTTGATGTTTTTCACCTTTGCACTGCTTGTTTTGAATCAATTGGTGATGAAACAGCCTTCATTGATGAACATTGCTGATTCTTTGATGTTTCAAGCTGGACGTATGATCGAAGAGTTCTCCATTATTTCTGTCGTCATTTTTATTGGAGTGATGTTTCTATCTTTCATTATGATGTACAAGGCTAGTCATCGTTTAGAAATGAAGGAGTCTTTAGTCAAGGAGGCAGTATTTTGGGAGGAATTTGAGGGGAAACATATTCAATCAAGTCCAATCGTTCAAAAAAAGAGCAGGACATGGTGGGGACTTCCAGCATTAACGGGCGTTTGGGCTTTTCTTTGGATTGAATTATTGCTGATAAAAAAGTATATGATTTTCCATGTACTATCTACTATGCTGTTAATTGGTACTTACTATGTTGTCTTTACTTATTTTTCAGATTGGCTGAATCTATTCTTGATCGTCATCGCGGTATCTGTTCTTTTTAGTTCATATTATGCAGGGATTGTAAGACATGCGCAAACAGGAGCGCTTTACCTTTTTCCAGGCGTTTTATATCAAAAAATCATTCTGTTAGAGGTGTTTCAAACCTTTTGGCTGTATGCTTTCTACTTGATTTCTCTTTATTTGGTCGAGATTCAGGATGTTTTGTATTGGACCTTATTTGGTGGAGGAGTTTATATATGGTTTTTAGCCATACGGTTCTTTGCCTTTATGCAACCTTTTAGACGAGAAAGGAGTTTTGCTTTGACCGCCTATTATCGATCATTGGTATTTGCGTCTGTGATCAGTGCTATGGTCATAATTAGCATTCATCTCATCACTGATGGCTTGTTGACTACAATTGTATCCCTAGTGGCTGGAGCTGGATTTTATGTGCTTTGTTATCGATACCGTGCGGTTCATTAAAAAGAGGAGTTGATTGTAAATGAAACCAGAAAATAAGCTGTCTCAATCCGTTCAACAATTGGCCAATACAAATGAAGTAACGATCGTTCAAGCAATGGGGGAGTTGAGAAAATCAGGAAAAGATGCAGTGCCCGTGCTTGTTGAAGCTTTAAAAGAAAAGGGGTCTCTGCGAAATATTGCAGCAGCTGTACTGGGTGAATTTGGAGTGGATGCAGAGGATGCAGCTGAGTCCTTAGCTCATCTCTTAGAGAGTGACGAAGAGGAGACAAGAATGGCAGCTGCTATCTCACTCATGAGGATTGGCCAGTCCAGCTTGCCATTCCTTCTACCATTAGCGAAACGTTATGAGGGACCTACATGTTTTTGGGCATCATGGTGTATCTCTTGGATTGATCCATCAAAAATAGAAAAAAACATGTACGAGTGCTTAAAACAAGAACAAGAAAATCCTTCAGGAAACGTTGCGCCTTTTGCTGCAGAGGAAGCTTTAGGGAAAATTATCGCTTTTCAGCTAAAGGAAAAGGGTGATGAATAGTGGGAACGCAGAAACTCAACTGGCCCGAGCATCTTCCTTGGATTTACCCTTCAGATCAAAGGAGTGTACCTAAGGGACAGCATCAGCTTCTTTATTTTTGGTCAGTCAACTGTCCTCATTGTGAAGAATTAACCAATCCTATCCTACAACGTGTGAATGAGCTGGGTATTCATTTAACCTGTGTCCATGTTCCATATACAGAAGAGGAAAAATCGGCAGATGTTGTTTCAGAGTATGCAGAGGAAAAGAATATGACCGCTCCTATTGTATTGGATCAGGATTATGAGATTGTTGCAAAGTATAAGATTCAAGGATTACCTAGCTTTTGTCTCATAGATCAACAGGGGCAGTTAATAGATCGGAAAATGGGAGATACCGGCTGGGAAAGAATTTTGAAAAAGTTAGAAAAACATTCAATTGGATAAGTGGAGGAGAGAGTGTTGTTTCAATCAAACAAAGAATTAAAAAGAAACGTCATTTTTTTCGCAGGTGTTGGAGCGGTTTTGCTGATTTTAATAATGCTGAAAAGGTTGCCGATTTCTGCAGACTGGGAAATGGCGTTGATTTTATTCGGTTTGGGAATGTTGTTTTATTTGAAGCGAATGCTGCGGAAAGAAGAAAGTCATAATTATTCAGTATGATACCTAGAATGTATATTCTAGGTTTTTTTATTAAATTTACCTTAAAACACACCTTTTCACATGGGGATATGAACCAATTTTTTAAAAGTGTGGTAGGATAAATATGCTTTATCTTTATATTGTCCGAAGGAGCTGTCGAGTTGAAGGGATCTAGGGTTGAGTTTATTGATAGTTTACGTGGTTTTAGTTTATTAGGTATTTTGATCGTGAATATGCTTAATTTTCAATATGATTATGATTTTGAGAAAATGTTTGATTCGAGTTTTTGGGGGCAGGAATTCGGTGTATATGTGACGGAAATTTTGTTCCAGGGGTCTTTTTATCCGATCTTTTCCTTTTTGTTTGGGTATTCTTTTATCAAGCTGATTGAATCGACGAAGGCCAAGGGGCTAAATACGAATGCTATTGTCGTTCGCCGTGGTTTTGGTCTGATTGTGCTTGGAATGCTGCATTTAATCTTCATTTGGAGTGGCGACATTCTTCTCTATTATGGAGCTTGTACGTTTTTCCTAATGATGTTTATAAACAGCCGAATCAAAACAGTGTTTATATGGTCGGGTATTTTAGGTGCCTTATCTTTAGTGATTTATCCATCTCTAATGAATTTTATTTACGGAAATCCTGATTTATTAACGAATGTATATGGGACTGGTACATATGGCGATATTGTATTGAGCCGGATTACAATTGAAGATGATATGGTAATCGTCTCCATCATTATGGCAATTGTAACACTTACTATGACACCAATTTTAAGTCTTCTCTATGCTCCTATCATGATCGGTCCATTTGCACTGCTTGGCATGGCGATCGGGAAAAAAGGTCATTTGACAGAAGAAGATCGAGGCATGGCTTATCGTAAAGGCTGGATTTGGATGATTATCATCGGGCTTGCTTTAAAATGTGCGACGTTTATTGATGCTCCTTGGAGTGAAATGGTGTTGACGTTAGGAGCCTATGTCCTGACGATCGGTTATATTCAAGCCTTTATTGTTTTTTACTATTCAAAGGCTGCACAAGGGTTGAAACGTCTGTTTGCAGGGCTTGGCCGTTTATCTCTATCAAACTATTTGGCACAGTCGATTATTTGTACAACGATTTTCTATTCTTATGGACTTGGTCTATTTGGACAATTGGGGTCAATGTTTGGGCTGCTTCTTGCTGTCGGACTGTACACAGCACAGCTGTTCATCAGCTATCTCTATTTGAAAAAATGGAGAAGAGGTCCTGTGGAGTGGCTTATGGGAAAATGGGTATATTGGAAATAAAGCATTTTGTTAAAGAACCGTATGGCTTCAGGCTGTGCGGTTTTTATTTTAAAAAAATGAGGAGAACATTTTTTAAAATGGTTGAATATTCTTTTAGTGTGTATATAATGTATATATAGTGTATATACAATATTTTGTTCCAACTATCTGAAAAAAGAGGTTTTTATATGCAAATTACGATTTCAAACCATTCTAAGGAGCCCATCTATGAGCAAATTACGAATCAAATCAAATCGATGATTTTAACGGGTGAGCTTGCAGAAGGCGCAGCACTGCCGTCTATTCGAAAGCTGGCGAAGGATCTACAAATTAGCGTGATTACAACAAAGCGAGCGTATGAAGAGTTAGAGAAGGCGGGATTTATTTATTCAATTGTAGGCAAGGGATCATTTGTTGCGGAACAAAACGTAGAAGTGATGAGAGAGAAGAAATTGAAGGTGATCGAGGAACAGCTTGGAGCGGTTGTCACAAACGGGAAAGAATTAGGCTTATCTTTTGATGAATTGCAGCAGTTATTAAAGTTCTTATATGAGGAGTGAGATGAGTGGAGCATGTGATTGAATTCAAAGGAGTTTCGAAACGATTCAAGGATTTTTCAGTTCAGAATCTCGATTTACAAGTTAAGAAAGGATTTGTTACAGGGTTTATTGGAGAGAATGGAGCGGGTAAGTCGACCACCATTAAAATGATCATGAATTTGTTAAAACCCGATTCAGGTGACATCAAGGTTTTTGGATTGGATTATCATACTCATGAAAAAGAGATTAAGGAACGAATCGGCTTTGTTTACGATGCTAACGTTTTTTTCCCAGGATTGAATTTAAAGGACATCAAACGAATTGTAGCACCTGCCTATAAACGCTGGGATGACCGGCTTTTTGAGCAATATATTGAGCAGTTTGGTCTGCCGCTGAATAAAGCGATCAAAACATTCTCAAAAGGGATGCAGATGAAGGCGTCGCTTGCGATTGCGCTGTCGCATCATGCAGAGCTGATTATCATGGATGAACCAACTGCTGGTTTAGATCCGGTTTTTAGAAGAGAGCTGCTTAGCACGTTACAAGAATTGATGATTGATGGAAATCGGACGATCTTTTTCTCGACGCATGTGACGACTGATTTAGACCGTATTGCGGATTATATTGCGTTTATACAAAATGGAAGATTGGTGTTTCAACAGTCGATTCATGAAGTGGCAGAAAGTTATGCGCTTGTGAAAGGAAGCCTGGAGTTATTGGATCGAGACACAGAAAAGGCCTTTGTCCATATCCAGCGTACAGCAGCCGGGTTTGAAGCATTAACGGATCGGATTGATGAAGTAAAACTTATTTTTGGGGATGCTGTTGTGATTGAACCGGCGTCGCTTGAGGATATCATGTTTTATTTGAAAGGCGGGGTTGCGCATGTTTCATTTAATTAAGCGTGATGTGATTTTGCAAAAGAAGCAGTTACTTATTTTTATTCCGTTTATCTTATTTTTTATTTTCATGGATGTCCATCCAGTATTGACGTTTCTAGTTGCTAGTGTCTTCATTCCATTTAACACATATGCATATGATGAAAAGGCAGAAACGAATATTCTATTAAACTCCTTGCCCTATACACGTAAAGAAATTATCGCATCACGTTATCTTGGCGCCATTTTCTATATGAGTATTGCGATCGTGCTGACAAGTGCTGCATTATTTGTTTTTGGGAAGCTGTTTTCGCTGTCAGATATTGCGATTGGCAGCGGGTTGTTTTTATTGTTCGCGGCGTGTACGTTTCCATTGTTTTATATCTTAAAGCCCGGTTATATCACAACGGCAGTGATCATTGGCTTTATCGTATTATCTGCTATGGGACCGCCTGTTGTTCTCTATTTAGCAGAGCAATTTAGTGGGATCACTGATTTTATTATGAATTTGTCGATCCCTATTTTATATACGGGGTCAGCTGTGCTGATTATGCTTTTCTACCTGCTGTCTTGGGGGCTTTCTACTGCGATTTATCAGAGGAAAGTGTTTTAATTCAGATGATCATATCATTTATCGAGAATCATTCATTTTGAGGCAGGACTTTCAAAATGGATGATTCTTCTTTTTTTGAATCAAGGGAAATTGACATACATTTGAAAAAAGGTTATGATTACTTAACATAATGTTAATTATTTTTAACATTATGTTAAGTAAAGTATCCTTCAAGAAAGGAATCTGAAATGGAGATAAAAAATAGAATCAAGGTATTACGCGCTGAAAAAGACTGGACACAAAAGGATTTGGCAGAGAAGTTAGGTGTGACTCGTCAAACGGTGGCAGCGATTGAAAATGGTAAATATTCTTTGTCTTTAAAACTAGCATTTCAAATTGCTAGAACATTTGAAGTTGATTTGTATGATGTATTTCAAGAGGTCGACAAGGAGGAACAACAATGATGACGACGATCATTCTTTATTCTTTGATTATCCTTTCTGTTATAAGCACGGCCTTTCAATTTAAGAAAAGTCGTGAATATAAACATGATGAACGAGGTCAATTTATTTTAGCGAAAGCAGGAAGTTTTTCTATTATAGGTATTGCCATAGCCTATATATTGGTTGCTGTTATCCAAGCTTCGGTCCATCAATTCTCATCTCCAAGAGAATGGTTTTATATAGCGATTACGTTTATGTATGTATCAAGTGTTTGCGCAAATACAATCGGTATCATCTATTGTGAAAGGAAATATTAATTCATCGCTGGATGTAAGCTAGAGTTCTTCATCATGAAGGGAAGAGAAAAACCAATGAAAAAAATATTGAGAATCATGTTGATATCTATATGTACTCTTATCACGGTCATGGTTGTTTTTCTAGCTACTGTTTACTTTGTAAACCTCATTAGTAATGAAAGGGAGAAGGGGAAAATAGAAGATTATGGGCAAAAGGTTTTGGTGGACGGGAAGCAGATGAATGTGCTTATTCAAGGTGATGGGAAAGAAACGATTGTACTTCTCCCGGGCTATGGAACTGCTTCACCCGTGCTGGATTTTATGCCGCTAGTAAATGAATTATCACCATATTATAGAGTCGTAGTGATTGAACCATTTGGATATGGTTTAAGTGACGATACAGATAAAGTACGCACAAGTCAAAACATTGTAGATGAGATTCATGAATGTTTGCAGAAGCTCAACATTAAAAAGTATACGTTGATGGGGCATTCGATTTTTGGCATTTATGGACTAGAATATGTAAATCAATATGAAAAAGAAGTGAAAGCATTTGTTGGAATTGATAATAGTGTTCCGAAGCAGGAAACGGATGAATTGCCGGTTTCCAGCTTGCAGCTGCTTCATCAATCCGGTTTTTACAGATTGATAGTGAAAATGAATCCAGATCAACTGGTGATGCCTAACGTGGATGATCAAACGAAAGATCAGATTAAAATGCTGACCTTCCGAAATTTCTTGGATGAAAGCCAAGCTAGCGAGGCAGAAAACATCACGAATAATTTTAAAAACGCTCAACGCTTACATTTACCTAAGAATCTCCCCGTTGTTTTCTACCTAGCGAATGAAACGGAGGAAGAAACACCAAGCTGGAAACCAATGCATGAAGATCTTCTGAAAAATGTAGATCACGGAAAAGTTGTTACTTTCGAAGGCGGCCATTATTTGCATCATACGAAATCTAAGGAAATAGCAGCTGATTTTAGAGAATTTCTATCTATCAACGAGAGTCACCGATAGTGAGGGATTCTGGTGGGGCTTCGGCATTGCCGATGTTCAGTTTGAACTCGAGAAGACCGTGTGAGCGGTCTTTTTTTATTTTATATAAAGAACCGATATTGACAGTTTATCATGTAGTGGATTAAAATACATACCAACGGTCGGTATGTAAAAGGAGGCGTTTTAATTGGCCAGAAATAAATATCCAGAAAAGACGATTCAGCAAATTTTAGATGTGTCGACGAAGCTGTTTCAGGAAAAAGGATTCGAAAAGACAAGTTTGCAGGATATCATACATGAATTGAATATGTCTAAAGGGGCTATTTATCATCATTTCAAATCGAAGGAAGAAATATTACGTGCCGTGATGGAGAGGCAATTTCGCCATGCGACTGAGAAGCTTGAAGATTTGATTGAGCATACAGAGGCATCGCATGCGAAAGAGAAGCTGCAGCGTATTTTAGAGCAGCTGGTGGCAGATCCGCAATCTCATTCGATTGATGGGATCTTGGTTGATCAGATCAAAAACCCGCAATTTGTGGTGGAGGGAATGAAGGCAGGCGTAAATGAGGATGCGCTTAAAATCAAACAGCTGATTCTTGAAGGGATTGAGGATGGTTCGTTAACGACTGCTTTTCCTGGTGAAGTGGCAGAAGTGTTTATGCTTCTCGTGAATATATGGCTGAACCCAACACTATTTGCTCGTGATCAACAGGAAACTAGTCAGCGTTTGTTTTTTTTACAACAGATGATGAGAGGGCTTGGAGTGGATGTGGTGAGTGATCTATTCATTCAAAAGGTCACAGCGCATTATGCTGGGATTGGTGGATATGATCAGCCTGAAATCTAACTGGTCAAATAAGAGACAAAAAGAGAATTCATTTCATAGGAGGATGCCTTATGCTTCACTTCATAAAACTAGAGCTAAGAAAAAATCATATGAAAAATTACATTCAAGCTAGTATGATCGCAAGCATTGTACTGCTGGTGTTTATCTATTTTGCCGCATTTGCTGCACGGGTTGAACAGGAAATAGGTTTTCAGCAGTATCCGAATATCTATTTGTTGACCAGTATAGTATGGATGATCTTTTTTTCGATCGTCACAGCATGGATGTATTGTCGAGTAGTGGTGAATACATTGAAAGACTATGAAGCTCATTCACCAAGTTTGAAAGCATCACTCCTTCCGAGAATGGTCTGGATGCTGTGTTTTTCTACGATTGCTATGCTGTGTAGCATCATTCCTTCATTTGTTGTGTTTAGTGTTACTGAAACGTTCTTCCCTATTGTTCAGGATGCGCTGACTGCTGATGTGATGTTCAATGTGATCAAAACGTACCTAGTGTTTACTTGCTGTATCAATGGTATTGGCATGATTGCAATGAGAGTGGGATTAATGAAGAAATCTACCTTCATGACGATCATGACTGCGATTGTTCTATGTGCTGTTTTAGGAAACGTATGTATCGCAGTTGATGGAAATGATCAAATGAATGTCATTTTGTCAGGAGTCATGGTCGCAGCTGTTCTGATTGTAATGTTGGAATTGTGGGTCAGTATCACCCGGCTTCAAGCGAAATAAGCCACGATGAAAAAGGAGGGAGACATGTGGAGCATACGGTTCAAATTGAAGAATTGGTCGTAGAATTATCGCTTGATTGGCTGCTCGGAGAGGTGCGTATCCATCACCATGATCATCCTTATCTCATCATTCGTCAAACGACCAATCAAGTCTTTCCAAAGCGCTATTTGCTGCATCATCAGGTAAAAGGTGGGCGGCTGGTCATTCAAGATAGACGAAAAAGAATATTCAGCTTAGGACTGCACCTTTATCAAACAGATCTCACTATTTATCTTCCGAAAAATCAAATACAGTCTATGTCCATTCGTTGTAAAGGAGCAAATCTTCAGGCAGAAGAACTGAATGTGGAAAATGCCTATGTTCATTTAACTTCTGGAAAGACGTTGCTAGCAGGTGAAATCAAGCGTCTCCATTTGGAGACAGTTGGTGGACTTATTTCTAGCCGGCAGCTGGCCGCGCAGACATTGTCATTGCACGCCACATCGTCAAAAGGTGAGTTGACGGGTGCTTTCTCAGATGTTGATCTGCATGTAACAGGTAGAAGGATACAAATTCATTCTACAAGCATGCTACATTCACTTAAGTCTATTTCAACTGGAGCATATGTCAAAGTGGCGATTCCGGAAAATGATGGGTTTACTTGTTATGTAAAGAAAAGATCTGGCGCTTTTCGAAATGACTTTTCTTGTCACCGAGAGAAGGAGAACATGGTGCATAAGGATGGAAAACGATCCTTTGAGGTTGATATAAGAGGTGGTCAGTTTCTATTAAGTCATCAGCATTGAAGTAACTTTCTTCCCTTGATTCAATATATCAATATAAAACAATTTGAAACTCTTTTTATGTCAGAATATTTTGTTAATAGTGTTTTCCTCAAAAAAACAATTGTTTTTTAAGGGTAGATTTATTATGATAATATACATCGAAAGATTGATGTTTCTCAATCAGAATGAAAATTCTGATTTTTATTTTTTATGTTGTTTGTTGATGAGGGGGAAGAAAAGTGGCTCAAAAGGAATTAAAGAGAGGGTTAAGTGCCCGCCATATTCAAATGATTGCTCTTGGCGGCACAATCGGTGTTGGCTTATTTATGGGGTCAGCGAAGGCCATTCAATGGACAGGTCCATCGGTTCTTCTAGCGTACGCAGTGTGTGGTATTTTTATCTTTTTTATTATGCGAGCGATGGGAGAAATGTTATATCTTGAGCCGAGTACAGGGTCGTTTGCTACATTCGGGCATCAATATATTCATCCGCTTGCAGGGTATATGACGGCTTGGAGTAACTGGTTCCAGTGGGTCATTGTCGGAATGTCTGAAATTATTGCTGTTGGGGCTTATATGAAATATTGGTTCCCAGAGCTGCCTGCGTGGATTCCAGGGTTAATTGCGATGATCATTTTAGGAGCGGCCAACTTGATTTCGGTTAAGTCGTTCGGTGAATTTGAATTTTGGTTTGCGATGATCAAAATTGTGACGATTATCTTGATGATTGTTGCAGGTCTAGGCATTATTTTCTTCGGATTTGGAAATGGCGGGACGCCTATTGGCTTGTCTAATCTGTGGGCGCACGGCGGGTTCTTTACAGGTGGATTTACCGGGTTCTTGTTTGCATTGTCGCTCGTCATTGCTGCCTACCAGGGTGTTGAGCTGATTGGGATTACAGCAGGTGAAGCACAAAATCCAGAAAAGACGCTGACCAATGCCATCAAAAGTATCATCTGGCGTATTTTGATTTTCTATATCGGTGCGATCTTTGTCATTGTGACTGTGTATCCGTGGGATCAGCTGAATACGCTTGGCAGTCCATTTGTGGCGACGTTTGCGAAGATCGGAATTACAGCAGCGGCTGGTATTATTAACTTTGTTGTGATTACAGCAGCGATGTCAGGCTGTAATAGTGGTATTTTCAGTGCGGGCCGTATGCTTTATACATTAGGTGTAAATGGTCAGGCGCCTGCTTTCTTTACAAAAATTTCGAAAAATGGTGTACCGTATTTTGGGACATTCGCTGTGCTGATTGGTTTAGCGATAGGAGTTGTTCTGAATTATGTTTCTCCGCCAAACATTTTCGTCTATGTGTATAGTGCGAGTGTTCTTCCTGGGATGGTGCCTTGGTTTGTCATTTTGATTAGTCATATTGGCTTCAGAAAGGCGAAAGGGGCAGCGCTTGAAAAGCATCCGTTCAAGATGCCGTTAGCACCGTTTTCTAACTATCTTACAATTGGATTCTTAGTAATGGTACTTGTGTTTATGCTCATTAATCAGGATACGCGTATTTCTCTTATTGTAGCAATTGGGTTCTTGATTTTAGTGGCGCTTAGCTTTTTTGTATTTGGAATTGGGAAACGAAAACCGATTGAAACAGCTTCTTCTGATCAAACGATGAAATAATCAAAAGCCTTGCGGAGTGGACCGCGAGGCTTTTGTCGTTTACAGAGAAGCTTTGACACGCTGAAAGACATCTGGATAGTTGGTGAAAAGACCGGTGACGCCGTATTGCAGAAGACGTGTCATGTCTGCTTCGCTGTTGACCGTATATGGATGAAGGAGGAGTCTGTGGCTTCTGACCTGCTGGACGTTTTCAGGTGTTAAAGCTCTAAAATTCGGTCCGACTCCCACGGCGTACGTTTTAATAAAGTCGAGCTGATCGTCTGTGATGGATGTCATTTGGGCTCTGTCTAATAGCTGTACTTTTGGCAGGCGTGGAGCTAATTTCTGCAGCTTTAGCAGGCTGTCTTGACTAAAGGATTGTATGATAACCTGCCCTTTTCTTGTGTGTTTTCCAAGAAGATGATGTTTCTTTAAGGCGGCCAATAGTTTTTCTTCCATTTGCGGATAAAGGTCTGGTTTTTTTGTTTCAATATAATAATTCTCTCGTTTTCCGAAATAGCGCAGCACCTCATCTAATGTAAGGACTCTCTGTCCGATATAGTTGGCATTTTGTCTGTCGGGATTGGCTTCGTTAAACCACGTCCCGGCATCAAGCTGTTTGATTTCGGCAAGTGTGAGGTCTTTGACCCAGCCTGTTCCGTTTGTGGTCCGGTCAACGGTTTCGTCGTGCATCACGATGAGATGTCCATCCTTTGTCATTTGAAGATCGAGTTCGAGGTAATCTGCATTCATCTTTGTGGCGAGTTTGTAGGAAGCCAGGGTATGCTCTGGTGCATACCCTGATGCTCCGCGGTGTGCAACGGTTAAGATGCGATCTGGAGATAAAAGATGTTCATGAGCCGATATGGTGGCCGGCACCCACGCAAAAGACAGTAAAGCAAAAGAGAGCAACACGAAAGCAAGTAATCTACTTTTCTTCATATTTTAACCTCCTTTTACGGTAACTGCCTTCATCATAAGAAATAGATGTAAAGAGCATGTTGGGCGGATATGAATCTTTTATGTGATTTTCATTAAGCTTGCTCTACGCGTTTTCCTGTATTCCATGTCATCGCGAGGAAAACAATCGCAAGCACACAAGAACCAACCAGTAAAATGAAGCCTCCTGTCCAGTCATAGTGATCGACGACGACACCCATCATGGCATTGGCAAAGGCAGAGCCGCCAATGTAGCCGAAGAAGCCTGTCAGTCCGGCAGCAGTGCCAGCTGCTTTTTTCGGAGCGAGATCAATGGCTTGAAGTCCAATGAGCATGACCGGTCCGTAAATCAAAAAGCCGATGCTGATGAGGGCAATGTTATCGACCATTGGATTGCCAGCAGGATTTAGCCAGTAAACGAGAACGGCAATTAACACCCCGACCATAAAGATGACGCCAGCTGGTGCGCGGCGGCTTCTAAAGAAGCGGTCACTAATCCATCCGCACAATAATGTACCGGGGATGCCTGCATATTCATAAAGAAAATAAGACCAGCGTGAATGCTCTGGTGAAAAGCCCTTCGCTTCTGTTAAGTAGGTCGGCGCCCAGTCAACAACACCGTAACGGACGAAGTACACAAACACGTTGGCAATGGCGATATACCATAGGAATTTATTGTTGAGTACATATTTAAATAAAATCTCTTTCACTGTTAATTCTTTTTCTTGATCCTCATATTTTTGTGCCGGATAGTCATTTCGATATTCCTCGATTGGCGGAAGACCAGTGGATTGCGGGGTATCCCGTACGAGAAGAATGATCACGAAGGAGACGATAATGGCAATGATGGCAGGGAAGAAAAAGATACTTTTCCACGTCGCAAACAGCACAATTCCTAATGTGATAAGCGGTGCAAGAATCCCCCCGCCGATATTGTGAGCGACATTCCAAATGGACATTTTCGTACCACGTTCACTAACCGAAAACCAGTGTGCCATCGTACGTCCGCATGGCGGCCACCCCATGCCTTGAAACCAGCCATTTAAGAACATGAACAAAAACATGATCCATACACTGGATGTGACCCACGGAAATGAGACAAATAGGATATTGATAAGAGCTGATAAAAAGAGTCCGGCAGCTAAAAAGTATCTGGGGTTACAGCGGTCTGAGATCATCCCCATGATGAATTTACTAAAGCCATAAGCAATGGATACGGCTGCGAGTACAAAGCCTAATTCACTTTTCGTGAACCCCTCTTCCTGTAGATATGGAATGGCAAAAGCGAAATTTTTGCGCAGCAAATAGTAGCCCGCATACCCGATAAAGATGCCTAGAAAGACTTGCAGCCGCAGCCGCTTATACGTCTCGTCTGTTTTGGCATCATCAAGCCTGTCGATATGCGGAGCAGGTTTAAACCATTTGAACATAAAGATCCTCCTTTTGTAGATGTCCGATTGACTGAAGCAAAAGTACGAGAATGGCTTTTGATCCTGTACCTTTTCAGAGACAAAAGAATTGTTAGCGCTTTCTTTTGTACTCCCATCATATCGGATGAAAGAGACGTTTATGATGAGGCTTTTGTCATAAATTTGGAAAAATGGTTCGTGAAGTAACAAAAAAATCCGCACAATGGCGGATTTTTTCTTAGCTGTTACAGAGACACATTAATTTTCGCAGATTTCTTTAGCTTTTCAATTTCTTTTTGTACTTCTTTCTGCTTTTCTTGAGATTCTAGCTGTTTTTTAATTTGTGATTTAACCTCTTTGTATTCTGGTGCTTTTTGCTTTTGTTTTTTCATTTGGTCTGCGTATTGGTCATAGTACGCTTTGACGTCTTTCTCAGAGACGGAGGCTGATTTGATTTGTTTGTCGACATATTGGCTGTACTTGATGCTGTCGGCAATGTCACTTTTCAGCTGATCCAATGTAAGTCCGCTCTTTTTCAGTGCTTCTTCGAATTGAGCGTTGTCTTTAAACTGTTTCTTTTCTTCCTTTAGCTGCTTATCTACTTCTTTGTCAGAGGCTTTGAAGCCCTTCTTCTCAGCATCTTGCAGGATGAGCTCTTGGCCTACGAGCGCATCAATGGTTTGTTTCTTGACTGCTTTCTCGCCTTCTTTAGAAGTTGGGTCTTGCCCGGACTGCTGAAGCTGGCCTTGGATGGTAGATAAGGCGCTATTGTATTCACTGCCTGTGATTTTGTCTTTGTTGACGGTCGCAACGACCTTTTGATCATCGATTTTTTGTGCGTCTAATTTCTTTTGCATTTCTTCCATTTGCTTTTGCTGCTCTTTTTGATCAGCCTGTGTTGTTTCCTTGTTTTTGGCTGCATCGTTTTGCTTATCTTGTTTGGCATCGTTAGACGAGCAGGCTGCAAGCCCAACAGATAACAGACAAGCGATGAGTGTATATGATACCTTTTTCATCATTTTCTCTCCTTTCGGTATGAGAACGTCTAGTGCGCATTCTAACCGTTTTTTAGGAAAAATAAAACCGTACAGACAATTTGTTAGCGGATTGACATGTTTTTTATCTGTTTGTCCTCATTTTGTCTTCTGATAGTCATCATATGACAAACTTAATCGTGGAATAACTGTTCCATCACTTCGTCGATTTGGGTGATCGGCTGGCGGCAGCTGTAGTTTTCACAAATATACACGGTGGTGCTGCCGTCGATTGTTTTGTAATCTTTTGCAAATGGTGCGAGCTTGGCTAAGTCATTTCCTGTTTCGGCTGTCAAAATGATATCAAATGGCATAAATCGTTTCCGAAGCGCCTGTAAAAACCGTTCTTTTTCCGGATCTCCGTTTTTCCCAAGAATGATGATTTCTCTTTTTGCCGCATATTGACTCAAGAGCCCTTGCAGAAACGCTGTGTGTCCGCTTGGGTAGGAAGAGACATCGACATAAAAGGCTTTGAACATCTGTTCTAATGTTTTCAGCCAGTCTTGACGTCCAGTCATTCTGCTTAGCTTCAGAAGCTGGTGGAGTGCGGTGCTGTTACCAGAAGGCATGGCACCGTCGTACACTTCTTTTTCTCGAACGAGGAGCGCTTCCGCATCTGAACCTGAGAAGAAAAAGCCCCCTTTTTCCTTGTCCCAAAACAGCTCAAACATGTTCTCCGCAATGGCTGTGGCTTTTTCCAGCCAATCTAATTCAAAGGTCGCTTCATATAAAGACATATACGTTTTTAGCATATGCGCATAATCCTCTATAAAGCCGAGATGCTTCACGTCACCTTCTCTGTAGCGGACCATAAGCCGCTCATGTTGAACAAGATGTGTTTCTAGAAAAGACATTGCCTGCTGCGCCATAAGGATCGTTTCCTCTGCATCAAAGACCCTTCCTGCTTTGGCGAGAGCTGCGATCATCAGCGCATTCCAAGATGTGAGCACTTTGTCATCTACAAGCGGCGCGGGTCGCTGCTGTCTGACTGATTGTAAAATGTGTCGGGCTTCTTGCAGCTTAGAGTGAAGTGTATGGTCATCAATTGAAAAAGAGGTTTTGATGTCCTCAAAAGAGGTGGAAATGGTATGAGGGATGTTCTCCCCTTCAAAATTCCCCTCTTCTGTGATGTGATAGACTTCGCAAAATAAAGCGCCAAGCTCCTCTCCTAAATGAGTGATAATTTCATCCTTTGACCAGACGTAATATTGTCCTTCTTTCCCTTCAGAATCTGCATCTATCGCTGAATAAAAGGAGCCTCCTGGATTCATCATATCTTGTTTAATAAATTGAATCAGACGTCGGACAAGCTTTTCATACTCAGGTTTTGAGGTGAGCTGATACGCTTCTGTGTAAGCTTCCAGCAGCAAGGCGTTATCATACAGCATCTTTTCAAAATGAGGCACCAGCCATTTTTCATCCGTCGAATAACGAGAAAAGCCCGACCCAATATGGTCGTATATACCGCCATTTGCCATGCCGTCTAACGTTTTCGTGACTGCATATAATGCGTTCTCCTGCCCTGTCCATTCGTAATAGCGCATCAGAAATGACAGCATATGAGGTGCAGGAAATTTCGGCGCGGAGCCGAAGCCGCCATACAGCGTATCAAAGCTGCTCATGAGCTGATAATAGGCTTTGTGAATTGCCTCTTGAGACAGCGTATTTTCTGTCTGCCCGGCTGCTTTGATCCGCAGGTTATTTGTTGCCTTCTCTGCCAATGATTCAATATGATCTCGGTCGTTATGATACGCATCCAGCAATTGTGTCAGTGCCTCGATAAAGCCAGGACGTCCGTATGCACTTCTTTTTGGAAAATATGTCCCCGCATAAAAAGGCTTTTGATCCGGCGTGATAAACACGTTGAGCGGCCAGCCGCCTTGCCCCGTCATCATCTGACAAACCGACATATACATAGAGTCGATATCTGGACGCTCCTCACGATCGACTTTGATTGAAATGAAATGCTCGTTTAAGATATCAGCGACTTGTTGATCTTCAAAGCTTTCGTGTGCCATGACGTGGCACCAGTGACAAGTGGCATAACCGATGCTGACAAGCACAGGTTTATTTTCACGCTTGGCTTTGTCAAAGGCTTCTTGCCCCCACGGGTACCAATGAACTGGGTTGTGGGCGTGCTGAAGGAGATACGGTGATTTTTCATGGATGAGTGGGTTGGGTGTTTGGTTGTTTGGCATGGAATCACCTTCCTTTCTAAATGTTTTTAGTATTTTCTTTTCTCTATTTAATATATCAGATTGCTGTTGACCGTCATCATTTGTCTGTGAGGTATTCCAAAAATGAAAAAATCAAGGGCTATAAACCCTTGATAGCTACATCAATCGTAATGTTTTAATAAGATGGCTGAATTATGTCCTCCAAAACCAAAAGAATTGGATAGCCCATATTTCAATGGAAGCTCCCTCGCTTCTAATACAACATCTAAATTGCAGTCTGGATCTTGATTCTCTACATTAATAGTTGGCGGAATCATTCCTCGTCTCAAACTTTCCACTAAAGCAATGGCTTCTACTCCGCCGGCAGCACCAAACATGTGCCCAGTCATTGACTTGTTTGCCGTTGTTGGAATTTCACCTGAACGATCACCAAATAATTTTTTAATCGCTAGAACTTCTGAACGATCACCTACTTGTGTACTTGTTGCATGAGCACTAATAACATCAATTTCATCTGTTGATATGTTTGCACTTCTCAATGCTTTTTTCATGGCTAAGTAGGCACCCTTACCTTCTGGGTGTGATGCTACCATATGATGAGCGTCTGAACTAGCTCCGTATCCCACTACTTCACATAATATCGGTGCATCTCTAAGAATTGCGTTTTCTAATGATTCTAATACTAAGATACCTGCCCCTTCACTCATCACAAAACCATCTCTATCTGTATCGAATGGACGGCTGGCTCGACTTGGGTCTTGGTTTCTAGTAGATAGTGCATGTGCGTTTCCAAAACTGGCCAAAGATATTTGTGAGACGGCAGCTTCTGCTCCACCGGCAAATATAATATCTGCATCATCATTTCGGATCGCATTGAAAGCTTCACCAATAGAGGTGTTCCCAATAGAACAAGCTGTGACTGGTGACAATGATGGCCCTTGTGCCCCTAATCTTATGCTGATTTGGGCCGCAGCCGCATTTGAAATCATCATGGGGACAAGGCTGGGGCTTACTCTTGAGGGACCTCGTTTATCTAATACATTTACTTGATCAACAAGCGATTGGATTCCCCCGATCCCTGAACCAACATATACGCCTAAACGTTCAAGATCAACTTGATCTAACTGTAATTGTGAATTTTCTAATGCTTGTTCGGCTGCTGCTAAGGCAAACTGACTAAAGCGATCTAAACGTTTTGCTTCTTTTCTTCCCAATATTTTATCTGCATCGAAATCACGAACGATTCCAGCTATTTTTGTTTTATAATCAGTTGTATCAAAAGAATCAATGAGAGATATTCCCGATTGTCCTTTGATTAGTTGATTCCAAAAGCTATTTACATCATTTCCAAGTGGAGAAATAATTCCCATTCCAGTAATGACAACTCTTTTCATGATCATTCCCTCCTTGTTTTTATTAACTTTAGCCATTGTGTTATCCTATTACAAGTTGTTGTTTATCCTAGTATAATTAATAATATTTTAAAGGGAGATCTTTATGAAACCTGAAACTAGACTTCAAGCTTTATCTGAATTTCTAAAGAACCAACGTTCGAAAATTACGCCCCAAATGGTTGGTTTACCTGTAGGAACCCGTAGAAGAACACCAGGATTAAGAAGAGAAGAAGTGGCTCAACTAGCCGGTGTGAGTCTTACTTGGTATACATGGTTAGAGCAAGGCAGAGATATAAAAGTATCTACTTCGGTATTAGATGCGATTTCTCGAGCATTACAATTAAATAACGATGAAAGGAGATATTTGTACGCTTTAGCGTTAGAGGAAGGAGTGAAACAATCCTTTATTATTGAGAATGAGAAGGAAATCAGTCCGGCTTTAGTGAAAATGTTGCAGGAGCTTCGTTATTGCCCAACGATAATATCAGATAGAAGAAGTCAAATTGTTGGGTGGAATCAAGCAGCAGCTAATGTGTTTTTGGATTTTGAACAAATCATTCCGGCAGAAAGGAATATCATACGCTTACTATTCGCAAGAAAGGAATTTAAAAGTCTGGCCGTGAATTGGGAGCATTTTGTTAGAGGATATATCGCCATATTTAGAACGTATTATGGACAGTATGTAGCTGATGACTGGTATGAGCAATTTATAGAAGAAATGGAGCAGGCATATCCTGAGTTCCGTAAAATTTGGAATGAAAATGAGATCAGCTATGCGCCTGAAGTATTAATTGAATTTCGTCATGCTAAGGCAGGTAAAATGTTGTTTAACCTCACTTCATTACAAGTGTATGGGGATACTGATTTAAGATGCAGTGTCTATACTCCAGTTGAGGATACTGATACGGAGCTTAAGTTAAAGCGATTAATTGAAGGATAGGTTTCGCTTGGAGAGTGGAATTGATACGAGGAATACTTCTTTAAATTTGGGTAGACATAAAAACAACTCGTATAGCTCCGATTCGTTATTTGTATTTGGATGTAGTTACTGTGTGCATCTAATATAAAATAGATCCTATACCATCAATGGCAAGTTCCTTTGGTTATCCCCATACTCAACCGATACAAAAACTGGTTTGTTTTCGCGTTTCGCTTTCTTGAATGCTTCGTCTGACCATGTGTACCAGTTGACCGGATTATAGGTTTGTTGGAGAAGATATGGAGACTTTCAGTGATTAATCGGTTGAGCATTTTTTGTTTGTCATGAGTTCACCTGCTTTCATATATTAATTTCCTGCGTACTTTAACTTTAGTGAGACTTCGTCTTTTTAAATAAAAAAATCCTCTAAAAATAGAAGAGGATAATAGGATGTATTTCTTTTAATATGAATAGTATATGTTACTTGAAGTAATCAATTTCCACAATGAATTTTTCAACTGATATTCCATCGCTCCCAATCATATGGAGTTTAGGAGTTTTTAAATTTTTCTCACCATTATTTCCAAATGTAAAGGTGACTGTACCATTTAAATATTGATGAGGATTTATATCTTTAATTCTTTTCCCTGTCTTATTATTAATAAAGTCTATGGTCTGGGTTTCTTCCTCTCCCCTCATCATTCTATAAAATTCAGGATGTAGGGGGAGTTTATCGTTTGTTTTATTTTTTAATGTAAATGGTATGCGGTATTCAGTTACTTTATTTCTCATTTCATCAATGGTATTAATTTTCTTAGCTTTTTTAAACGTATGACTTATTTTTAGAAATTCAAATGTTTCATTTGTCGTCAGGTTTTTTTCTGTTACTTTATAGTTGGAGTATTCACTATTCACTTGTTGATAGCGGAACATGCTGATTAAGATAAAAATTATAGTTATCACTGAAATTACTATTACTTTTTTTCTCATTTTTCTTTATCCCTATCAATAATCGTTTCCTTTATAATTTCACCAGATTCAATATCATAAATCGTATCTGAAACCTTTTGAAGAGTTTCTTTATCATGGCTAGCAATTAAAATTGTTTTACCTTCATTTTTTAATGCTACGAGTAATTGATGTACTATTTCGACTGCTTTCTCATCTAAAGCATTAGTAGGTTCATCTAAAATGAGCAAATCCGGTTTTTCCATAATTGCTTGAGCTATTCCCAAACGTTGTTTCATCCCAAGAGAATACTTTTTAAACTTTCTTTTGTCATTTGGATCAAGCCCTACACGAGAAATCACAGCAGAAATTTCGTTATCGTTAATTTTATTCTGAATCATAGAGAGCAATTTTAGATTAGCAAAACCAGTATATTCTGGTATAAAACCAGGATACTCTATTAATATTCCAACATTTTCGGGAAATGAGATGTCTCTGTGTAATTGTTTCCCACCTACAGTGACTTTTCCATCACTTGGTTTTACTAATCCGGATAAGACACGAAACAACATTGTTTTTCCGGATCCATTAGGTCCACGAAAACCATAAATATTCCCTTTTTTTAATGATAAGTTAATATTCTTAAGGACGTGGTTTTTTTTTATAAATTTGTTTAATGCCTCAACTTTAATATATTCTTCTGACATAGTTTCACCTCTATTAACATTCTTTTTCATGATCATTGCCGTATTCATTTAAAAAATCTTGTTTGATAAAAATTTTATATGCAAGAAAAGTAAAAAGTAATCCAAAACCACTAAATAAATAAATCATTCTAGAAAATAAACCTGGTATAAGCCAAGATGTCATTTCTAATGACAGTGAGTCATTAATGAAAGAAAAACCAAAATAAATATTAAGCATTTTATCAAGAATGACAGTAGATGAAATGATAATAAAGCTGTATATATAATTTTTACTTAACAAATAGCAAACCACAACAAATAGTCCGATCAGATAGAATGCCAATAAACTTGTAATCAGATATCTAATTAACATGATATTAGATGAAAAGTATTTATCTAAAGGTAGTTGATCGCCATATGTTAAGTATGGAGCTCCTTTTGTAGATAGCCAAACGTTGTCCCACCTTCCTGACAGGAACCCACCCAAAAGGAAACCACTGATTAGATATATAAGAGTGAATATTAGACAGATCCAAAAGACACGTAATAATAACGATAAAAATACTCTTTCTCTTTTTTGATAACGAACAAAACGAGAAGAGTCAAAAAAAGGTACGAATCCAAATGAAAAAAACATTAGAAAAAGGGGTAATACGGGAAAAACAAATGTATAGGAAGAGAAAAATAAATTTAAAGATTGTGGTATTCCCATTATTCCTTGTTCCGGTATACTTTCTTTGACTAAATATAAAATACAAAGCAAATAACAAAAAAACCAGATGAATAATCGCACTTTATAACGGTAGATGTCGAGTAAAACGATATGGAGTTCTTTAACGAATAACATTCTTTTTAACCCCTAGAATGTATAATGAAATACTTAACATAAATCCGATAAACAAGTGTAAAACAAGACTTGCTAGACTCACACCATCTGTAGCCTGTTGTTGCAAGAAGCTTGTTGATATCATTTCCTGATGCCCTAGTGTTGAAAGTACCATGTTTATGACATATAAACTTGCAAAAGGTGTAATTAGAACAACAAATGATTTTTTAATAAACATTCCAAATCCCAAAGCTATACTTGCGAACATACCAGAGAAAATACCAATTAATATTACATATAAAAGCATATGAACAAAGGGATGTGTATAATATAGATCTGGTAAGAAAGTATTATCAGAGTCTAAAGGCATCTCATTGTTAATCGCTCTATCAGGTTTTATATTTGGAAGTCTCATGAAAGACAAATAAATATTTAATAATAGAGGAAAGACAGCTGTGAGCATACCTGCTAAAAAGTTTATAAGAAACAAACTAAAGAAATATTGTTTTTGTTTTCCTCTAATAATTAAAAAGCGAATAAAACCAGTTGATCGATCTCTTGAGTACAGGTCTGAAAATGGAAGTGTTGCTAAAATTGGTAATAAGAACATGTAAAGTGCTGGATAATCTGATATTCCACCAATCCCCATCCATTTTGTATAAGGGGTAAAAGAAATTCCTCCAGTAAGTTCTAAATGTTCTTTTAGTGGCATTTCTTCTGTCCAAAAATATGCAATTGCTAGAATTGCACCAATGGCTAATGATATGTAAAAAGATGGGCGTTTTATTAATCGTAATATAAGCAAATAAAACATGTATCTCTCCATTTCGTTTATTTAAAAATAAATGTAGAAGCGACTCAGTTCATTCTGAGTCGCTGTGTCATATAGTTCTCTTTTGAATTTAAAGAGCCTAATAGAATCAAGGGCTTTTTTTATCGTAATCGGGACTCCATACGCCATTAGCATAACCAGCTGCATTCTTTTTAGCACCTATCGTAACAGGCGGATATCCTATTCCCAAGAATGTTTTTTCAACTGCCAAATTGTATAGGAGTTGTTCTCCTTTATAATTTTTCTTAATTGTATAATAGTGGCCACCTGAAACATCTTTTCCTTTAGATCTGGCCCAGGCTACATAAGAAGTATTATTCTTTTCACTGTTCATATAATACCAGGATTTTGTAAATTTTGTTCTAGATGTTGTCTCATCATATGGATTTCCTTTTAGAAATCTAAAATTATAATTAGTATCTTTATAGTTGCCAGTTGGTTCTCCTGCATAGACATGCACAATTCCTATAGTAGAAAAGGTTACTCCTAGAATTAAAGTTAGGGTAATGATTATTTTATTTTTCAACGGTCTTCTCCTCACTGTTTACTTACAACAAAATATTTATCTGCGACACCTATGCAATCATTATCTTTATTTAACCAAATCATTCTTAATGCTATTTCTGCTTTCTGACCTTTGAATGTTGGTAAATTGATTAAAAAATCGTGATCAGCATCTGGGATATCATAAGATTGCTCCCATTGATGAGTCACTCCCCTATCATCTTTCAATTTTCCTAAGATTTTTGTTGGGGGAGGTTCTTTTTGACTAAAGGTCATCGCTAATTCATAATTTTTAGGAAGTGGTCCAACTTCGAGGTCCTCTCCTTTGAAAACATTCTCAATTGCGACATCATTATTCTTAATCTGACCTTGATAATAACGATCCTCTTTCAGCTTTTCCCAAAATATAACTTTGAAAAGACTTTGCTTTTGTTCAGTATCAAAATAGAATAGTTTTGGTTCATCCTTTGTACTATTATCCAAATCTTTTATACTTATAGAGGGATCTGGAGCTTTGTCTTTTATTGTGTTATTGAACTTACTAGTTTGACAAGCGCTAATCAAAGATATCATTATTAAAATTAAAAAAAATGTAAATAACTTTTTCACTATTTTCCCCACTAAAACCATAATTTGTACCGGTACATAAAAATTATACAATAAAATAAAGAAAAATACACCTTTTTTTGCATTTTTTTAACTTAAAAGTTATGTTATGCTATGTTCTAGTTAGTTGATAAGAGAGGATTCTACACATGATTGGTTTATTATTACTTTTTAAAAGAGATATGATTCTTGGGTTCCATAGAACTGCAAAGATCTTTATCATTATATTTATTCTAGGCTTATTTAATTTTCTATACTACCTTTACTTTCTACATATTAGTTTATCCAAAAGTACTGTTGCGTTTTGGGATGTTATTGGCAAAACCTTTGCGGGTGTTCCCTTTGAACTTGTCGAACAACAAATAATTGAATTTCCTTTTGGATGGATTATATTTCAATTAAGTGGTGCAATATTGGTCAATACTTTTATAAAAGAAGATCTATTTGCACATAGTGCGTTTATTAGAGTTAGAACCAAGTCAATATTTAAATTGTGGATAAGCAAACTCTTATTTTGTTGTACCGCAATATTGATCTTTTACATATTAATATTGTCCTTAACTTGGTTTGTATGGAAGTTGAGTGGGGGTACAGTAAATAATTTGACAGATTACGGCGAAAGTATTTTAAGATATTCCTCTTTTCAATTCTCTTATAGTCAAATTATTGTTTATTCAATTCTTTTAAATATAGCTGGGACATTTCTTTTTACTTTTATTTTTGCTTTATTATCATTAATTTTTAAAACAATTTATAGTTTCATAGTTTGTATCTGTATTTTATTTCTTTCCATTTTCTCAGACAACCCAATGCTACTTGGAAATGCATTTATGCTGATTAGGCATCCTATGTTTGGTTTATCTCCAGTTGTCTCTATTAGTATTACACTAATAGTAGTACCTATTCTTTGTACTATTATCTTGATAATTGGAGGAATATATCTATCTAAGTATGATTTAATAAGTAATATGGAAACGGAATGATTTTGTAAATGTGTATATTATCCTGTAGGTTTGAAATCTACACATTTATCCGCTCTAAGAAAGGAAACAAGTTTAAAAATGAGAAGCTGCTGTGACATTTCATCTCAGCAGTTTTTCTTTTTTACTGAATCATCATGATTGACTAAATACCTCTAAGGGTATACTATCTTTCAGAGGAATCCAATAGAAAGGAGTGCTTGTTCATGGAATATAATCAGCAGATGAAGAATCGTCTTCGCCGGATTGAGGGGCAGATTAAAGGGGTTCTTGCGATGATGGAGCAGGGAAAGGATTGCCGCGAGGTGGTGACGCAGCTGTCTGCATCACGCAATGCCATTGATCGTGCAATGGGTGTGATTGTGAGTACAAATCTTGAGCAATGTGTCCGTGAAAGTCTTGAACAAGGCAAGGATACGGAGGGTCTTGTGAAAGAAGCGGTTGAGCTATTGGTGAAAAGCCGGTAAGAAATTCTTCAGCCTTTGGAGGTTGACGAATTTTTTTACTTGTTATAATATACCCTTACCGGTATATGTATATATTTTTTGTTTTATATATACCCCCAAGGGTAATTGAAAAAGGAGGAGCAGAATGGAAGAACAGAAAAAACGAACGACGATTGTGCTATTTAGTGGAGACTATGATAAAGCGATGGCGGCTTACATTATTGCCAATGGTGCAGCAGCCTATGATCATGAGGTGACAATTTTTCATACGTTTTGGGGGCTGAATGCCTTGCGCAAGGATGAGATGGTGCCAATGAAAAAAGGTTTTTTAGAAAAAATGTTTGGCAAGATGATGCCGCGCGGGGCTGATCGAATGGGCATTTCAAAGATGAATTTTGCTGGAATGGGCCCAAAGATGATTAAGCACGTGATCAAAAAGCACAATGCCATGACTTTGCCGCAGCTTATTGATATGGCGAAGGAACAGGAGATTAACCTCGTGGTATGTACAATGACGATGGATCTTTTAGGGCTGCAGGAGAAAGAATTATTAGATGATATTCAATATGCTGGTGTGGCGGCGTATTTAGCAGAGGCTGAAATTGGGAATGTGAATTTATTTATCTAGTGAGGTGTTAACACATGATTCAAACACTTTTGATCATCATCGTCATTGGTTTGCTGGTGAGCCGTTTTCTTCCTGTAAAGGGTGTAAAACAAATGGATGCAGCCGATATGAAACCTCAATTGCGTAGGCAGCATCAACAACTGATTGACGTTCGGTCTCCTGTAGAATTTCAAACAAACCATATTAAAGGATTTCGCAACATCCCATTACCTCAGCTAAAAGAACGAGCTAATCAACTTGTGAAAGACAAAGAGGTCTATGTGATATGCCAAAGCGGGATGAGAAGTATGCAGGCAGCTAAAATATTAAAGAAGCAAGGATTTACACAAATTACGAATATCAAGGGTGGCATGAATGCTTGGCATTAAGTATGTATGAAATATACCCCCACCCCTATATAAAGGAGGACATCACGTGCAGCAACCAACTGTCATTTTAGATGCAAAAGGATTGGCATGTCCGATGCCGATTGTGAAAACAAAAAAACAAATGAATGAGCTATTACCAGGAGATGTGCTTGAGGTGCAAGCTACCGATAAAGGATCAGCAGCGGATCTAGCGGCATGGTCAAAAAGTGCGGGCCACGAATTTTTAGGAACAAAAGTAGAAGGACAGGTGCTTCATCATTTGATACGTAAGGGTGGAGTGCAAGAGAAAGAAGGGGAGTCAATGATTTCGGAAATGTCTTTGAATACGTTCCAACAGAAGGTAAAAGAAGATCAATCTTTGTTTATTTTAGATGTACGGGAACTGGATGAATACGAGGCGGGTCATATTCCAGGAGCTGTTCACATCCCTCTTGGAGAAGTCGAACACCGTGCAGAAGAATTGAGCCAGGATACGCTTATTTACCTCATCTGTCATTCAGGCAGAAGAAGTGAATTAGCCGCGCAAAAGTTAAAAGAAAAAGGATTTCAACAATTAGTGAATATAGTGCCAGGCATGAACAGCTGGACAGGAGAGATTGAAAAATAGGAGCTGAATAAAACGATGTCTGTAAAAGCAATGACAGCAGAACAGTTAACAAAAAAGATTATCAACAAAGAGCCCATCTTTTTGTTAGATGTACGAAACGAATCAGATGTACAGGACTGGAAGATTGAAGGAAAAGCCGTTGATTATATCAATGTGCCTTACTTTGAGCTTCTTGATGGCGTAGAGGATATGGTCGAGAAAGTACCAACAGACCGAGAAGTGCTCGTTGTGTGTGCCAAAGAGGGCTCCTCTATTATGGTGGCGGAAATGCTGGCAGAGGCGGGCAGAACGGTCAGTTATTTACAAGGTGGTATGAAGGCATGGAGTGAGCATGTCGAGCCAGTGAAGATTGGTGATTTAAGCGGCGGTGGAGAGCTGTATCAATTTGTACGGATGGGCAAAGGGTGTCTGTCCTATATGATCATGTCCAATGGAGAAGCTGCGGTTGTGGATGCAGCTAGAATGACGGAGGTCTATATCGATTTTGCGAAAAAGCATGATGTTTCGGTGACGCATGTGTTGGATACT
This sequence comes from Bacillus sp. G1(2015b), assembly GCF_001482475.1. Lineage (NCBI taxonomy): Bacteria > Bacillati > Bacillota > Bacilli > Caryophanales > Bacillaceae > Bacillus > Bacillus sp. G1(2015b). The sequence goes on from NZ_LKIC01000001.1 coordinate 51,812, forward strand.
CACCTTCATGCGGATCATATTTCTGGTGGGAAAAAACTAGCTGATCAGACAGGAGCTACTTACTGGCTGCCGCCAAAAGATGCAGAAGAGGTAACCTTTGAATATGAACATCTTGAAGAAGGACAGCGGATAACGATTGGAACAGCTTCCATCGACATTCAACCCATTTATTCCCCGGGACATACGATCGGCTCAACATCTTTTATCGTAGACAATCAATTTCTTCTTTCAGGTGATATTTTGTTCGTTGATTCCATCGGAAGACCTGATCTCGCTGGACTGGCGGAGGACTGGGTAGGTGATTTGAGAGAAACACTTTATGACCGATATATGGCGCTTTCAAAAGAATTAATTGTTTTACCTGCGCATTTCATGGTCATGGAAGAAGTGAATGAAGACGGAAGCGTTTGGAAGGAACTTGGCGTTCTATTTGAAGAAAATCATGGACTGAACATTGAAGATGAAGATATATTTAGACAAATGGTCACGAAGAATCTTCCTGCACAGCCAAACGCCTATCAAGACATCCGGTATACCAACATGGGGAAATTGACTCCAGACGATGAAGAGCAGCGGGAAATGGAAATTGGTCCAAACCGTTGTGCGATTCGGTAATGTTCAATAAAATAAGAAAAGAGGAACGATCAAATGACATCTGATCAACTATTAGACGTAACAGGGCTTGCATGCCCAATGCCGATTATTCGAACGAAGAAAAAAATGAACGACTTGGCGGAAGGTCAAGTTTTAGAAATACATGCAACAGATAAAGGGGCTAAAGCTGACTTAGCTGCATGGGCGAAGTCAAGCGGACATGAATTGATCACGCAGACAGAAGAAGGTCACGTGCTGAAGTTCTGGATGAGAAAAGGGTCCTAAAGGATGTAGGGGTATCTGCTGAAGATCCCCTTTTCCTTTTGCAAAGGAGGAGACCAGCGTGGATTTTGCGTTTTTGATTACACTTTTTATCATCGGATGTATTGGTTCCTTCTTATCAGGAATGGTGGGGATCGGCGGATCTGTGATCAACTATCCCATGCTGCTTTATATCCCGCCTCTTCTCGGTGTGATGGCATTATCAGCACACGAGGTTTCAGGGATTGGCGCCATTCAAGTGCTTTTTTCGACGCTAGGTGGTGTACTGGCGTATCGGAAAAGCGGATATTTACATCGCTCGCTGATTTTATATATGGGAAGCAGTATATTGGCGGGCAGCTTATTAGGCAGTTATGTATCACATTTTATGCCAGAGAAAGGGATGAACCTCGTCTATGGGTTACTTGCCATTGTGGCGGTTATTCTCATGCTGATTCCGAAAAAAGGACAGCGTGCAGACGCAGAGGGTGAAGTCACTTTTCATAAAGGACTGGCATCAGGTATTGCCTTTGTAATTGGCAGTGTTTCCGGGGTATTAGGCGCAGGCGGTGCATTTATTTTAGTGCCGGTGATGCTGTCTATTTTAAAAATTCCTGTTCGAATGACAATTGCGTCATCACTTGCGATTACGTTTCTTTCTGCTATAGGCGCATCGACTGGAAAGGTATTGACGGGTCAAGTCATGCTTCTTCCTGCGATTGTGCTGATGGCGGCAAGTTTGGCAGCCGCTCCGCTTGGTGCTAAGGTCGGTCAGAAAATCAACGCCGTCTATTTGCAATGGGCACTTGCTATAATGATTACAGCGACAGCGGTCAAAATTTGGCTGGATATTTTATAAAAGAAAGACCAACAGAGCAAACGTGTTGGTCTTTTTTATTTGACGTCATCGTGCTCGATATACGTTTCTAGTGCGGGGTGGTACTCTTTTTGATAATGAAGGTTGGGACATGTTTTCACGACTTTGCCTTGCAGGGCATTGGACTTTGAGACTTCTAATGCTGTTCTACATTTAGGACAGCGTTCGGCAAAGAATGAGGGCCAGCGTTTCATATATCACCACTCCAGTTAAAGTCTTAAAAACCGATTATATTAATATGAATTATAGGGGATCGTGGAGGTGAGGTCAATGGGTGTTTGGGTCTTTTTAACAAAAAAAGAAGCATCCTGAGATGCTTCTTTATTCTTAATAGGCTTTCGCCCAGAACACCATATCAGATGCAGGCTTTCCGCAGCAGACACATGTGTCAGAAATGGTTTCCTGTTCAAATGGGATACAGCGTGAGGTCGCACCTGTTCTTTCTTTTATGTCGTTTTCACAGGCTTCGTCACCGCACCACATGGCTTTAATCAATCGGTTTTCTTCCGCAAGAATTTGCTCGATGTCTTCGATCGTGTGGGCTTGTGATGTTTTTTCATGTAATCGTTCTTTTGCCTTTTCGTACATGGCCTGCTGGATGTCTTCAAGCGTTGCTGTGATGGTTTGTTCAAGTGCATCTAACGTGACAGCTTGCTTTTCACCAGTGTCTCGTCGTGCGAGCATCACCTGTCCTTTTTCGATGTCCTTTGGTCCTACTTCTACACGAAGCGGAATACCCTGCATTTCACATTCGTTGAATTTCCAGCCAGGCTGTTTATCGCTTGCATCGATGTCAGCACGTGCGATGCGGGCGAGGCGATCCTTTAATTCATAGGCATGATCGAGTACACCTTCTTTATGAGAAGCGATTGGCACGATACGCACTTGGGTTGGCGCAATATTTGGTGGGAGGACAAGCCCTCTGTCGTCGCCATGCACCATAATCATGGCGCCGATGATTCTTGTTGTGAAGCCCCATGAAGTCTGCTGAACATGCTCTAGTTTTCCTTCACGGTTTAAGAATTCGATGCCAAATGCTTTGGCAAATCCGTTCCCGAAGAAATGAGAAGTGGCAGTTTGCAGTGCTTTTCCATCATGCATCAAGCTTTCGACTGTATAGGTGAAGCGGGCGCCGGCGAATTTTTCCTTCTCTGTTTTTCTCCCTTTAATGACAGGAATGGCAAGGAGATCTTCGCAAAGAGAAGCGTAAGTGTGAAGCATTCTTTCTGTTTCTTCAATCGCTTCTTGCTCAGTCTCATGGCACGTGTGTCCTTCCTGCCATAGGAATTCAAGGGTTCTAAGGAAGGGACGTGTTGTCTTTTCCCAGCGGACGACATTGGCCCATTGGTTATATAGCTTTGGTAAATCGCGGTAGGAATGAATAATGTTTTTGTAATGCTCAGCGAACAGCACTTCAGAGGTTGGTCTGACGCAGAGCCTTTCTTGTAATTCGGATTCACCGCCATGTGTGACCCACGCCACTTCAGGAGCAAAGCCTTCGATGTGATCTTTTTCCTGCTGCAGCAGGCTCTCTGGGATAAAGAGCGGCATATAGACATTCTCATGACCCGTTTCTTTAATCTGGCGATCAAGTTCGTCGCGAATATTCTCCCAGATTTTAAAGCCGTACGGCTGAATGATCATACTGCCTCTCACGCTTGAATAATCGACGAGCCGCGCCTTTGTGACAACATCTGTATACCATTGGGCAAAGTCGTCTTCCATGCTTGTAATTTTCTCAACAAATTGTTTCTTTGACATTGCAGGTTCCTCCTTTTTAAAAAACAAAAAAGCTGTACTTTAAGTTAGGGACCATTCCTGGTGGTACCACCCTAATTTAAAGCACAGCTTTACACTCAATTCATGATAACGGTATGAACCGCTGTATGAAACAGAACTAAATCGGCAGGTTCACTTGAAGATGTCAGTAGGAACTTCTCAGCACCGTTCCCTCTCTGTTAAAGATCGATTCAAGCTACTATTCCAGATCTACGTTGATCCTTGTTCGTTGATTTTTCATCAGTTTACCTGTAAATGAAGGAGAAAGCAAGTTGTTCTGATTCCCTTTTTGACGCCTTTTGCTTAGGGATTGGAATGGCAGTATTTTTCTATTTTTACAGCTTGCGAGTTATGAAAGGCTATGCTAATATATTTGAAGAAAAAAATAGACTTGTATAACCTCAATAATATGGTTTGAGGGTTTCTACCAGGATCCGATAAATCCTGATTACAAAAGCGCGCTTTCCTTTTTTGTAATCAGGGTTTTTTTGTTTGTCTGCACCCTGTATCAAAAGTGAAAGCGATGATATAGAGAAGGGATGTTAGACATGAACTGGAGAGTATATTTATTAGCCGTTTCTACTTTTGCGGTTGGATTAGTTGAGCTTGTGGTCGGGGGCATTCTGCCAAGCCTTGCAGAGGATTTGAATGTGTCTCTGGCAACAGCGGGGCAGCTCATTACGGTATTTGCGATTGTGTATGCCATTTCAGCACCCGTGCTGCTGACCGCCACAGCCAAAATCGAACGAAAGCGTCTTTATTTAATCGCGTTATTGGTGTTTACATTAGGAAATGTGTTCACTTATTTTAGTTCGACCTTTGCCCTTGTGATGATCTCACGGGTATTGATCGCAATGAGCACAGCGCTTGTGGTGGTGTTATCTTTGACGATCACTGCCAAATTAGTGGAACCAGCGCATCGCGCGAAGGCTTTAGGGCTGATTTTTATAGGAATTAGTTCTTCACTTGTTCTCGGTGTACCGATCGGTATTTTTATTACAGAGAGCTTTGGCTGGAGAGTGATGTTTTTAGGAATCAGTATTCTTTCTGCCATATCGATGGTGCTGATCTATTTTCTATTGGAAAAAATGCCTGTTGAAAAAGTGACGCCTCTTAGAGAGCAGATTCGCTCTTTAGGGCATCCGAAAATTTTTAGTGCACACCTGATTAGTTTGTTTATGCTTGCAGGACATTATATGCTTTATTCTTATTTCACGCCATTTCTGATGGAAGTTCTGCATATGACCCCGTTTTGGATTAGTATTTGTTATTTGGTCTTCGGGCTTGCGTCTATAGGCGGGAATGGGTTTGGCGGCTGGCTGAGTGACAGACTGGGTTCAGGGAAAGCCATTTTGCTTGTGACAAAAGCGTTTGCGGTTGTCATGTTTACCATTCCTTATACAGCGGGTGTGTTCGCGCTCTTTATGGTGATGGTTGTCCTTTGGGGTGCGCTCAGCTGGGCATTGACGCCTGCTTTGCAGAGCTATTTGATTCAAACAGATCCGGTCACGTCGGATATTCAGCAGAGCTTAAATACATCGGCCTTGCAAATCGGCATTTCGATTGGATCAGCGGTTGGCGGAGTCATGTTTACGATGACAGGTTCATCTGTTGATCTGGCTAAATTCGGTGCTGTGTTTGTACTGATTGCCTTTAGCTGTGCGGTGATTTCGCTTAAGAGACCGCCGCTTTATATGGATCGTCAGCATCATGCTGAATAGAAGACAAAGGGCTAAAATCAAGATCATTTTAGCCCTTTGTCAACAATCTAAAGCTGCCTAAAGATAGGCAGCTTTTTTATGTTCATTTCAAATTCAAAATACCATTCTATTCAAAAACGGCCATTTCGCTGATTGGTTGGAAGCCGGCACGTTGGTAAATATTTTTGCCGTCCGCTGATGCTTGTAAGATGACACACTTTTGTTTATTCTCTGTCTGGGTTAGAAGGTAATGAAACATGTCACTGCCAAGTCCTTTTCCGCGGTGTTCTGCCCTTGTTATGACATCATAAATACCGTAGCTGTCGTTTGTCTCGAATAATAAGCCTGTTGTGACCGGCTTATGGTGTTCATATCCCACGAACATGCGGGCTTTTGAGTGTAATGCTTCAATCGAAAAACGCTGGAAATAAACTTCTAAGGCGGCGGCCTCAGTCGACCCTTTGAATAGTTCAATAAAGATATGTTTGTAATCAAAGAGTGTCTGCTCATCAAGTACTTCCTTGATTGTAAGTGATGAGGGTGTGACTGGATCAATATCACCTGTATGCTCAAGCATCATGATGGTATTGCGTTCGACATCTTGAAGCTCATATTCCTTCAATAAGTCAGCCCAATCAGGATGGAGTAAATGGTGATCGATCCATGTGCTGAAGATGAGTTTCTGTGACCGCATGTGTTCAATGGCTGCTTTCACTTTTTTCGGATCTTGGATTTGAGCTGATGTGGGTAAGAGCAAATTGAACGTGTCAGTCGATATATGAGTATTGGATAGAACGAAATCGTCAGTTGCGAGAAAGGTTCCGTTCACAGCAGAAGAAAACAGGTGTATCTTTTCTTCTAATTGGCGGATGGCCATTTGTTGTTCGGGTTTCATTTAGCTCACCTTTTCATTATGATAAATTGGATGACATCCCCATGATTATAGCATGTGACAGGATGAGGGGAATCTAGTAAAAAAGTACAAATGTAATTTTTGGGTCTGTTGACCTATTATTTTACTCACGTCGACATTTCTTTTGACTCCTTTCTTAATTATTAGTACCATTTTATTAACCAGTTAAGAGTGGAGGTTCAGATGGAAACAAAAGAGCAGATTGTATTAAAAGCGATTCAAGATCTGATTATGCATAGGGAAAAGAGACGGAATGATCCAACAGACCCACTGATTACCACGACTGATACACTCAAACAAGAATGGACACTCACACAGCTTCACATTTTATCCATGATTCAAGCCAATCCAAACGAATCAAATAATACATTTCTATCTCAACAACTGAAACTATCAAAGCCAGCAATTACAAAGGCCGTGAAAAAACTAATTGAAAAAGGCATGGTGGACTATTGTCACCGGCAAGGGGATAAGAAATCTGTCTATTATTCTTTGACAGAGGAAGGGCAGCAATTGGCTGCGCTGCATGATGAACTACATGATAAAGCAGTCATGTCTTATTTAGAATTTCTCCACCAGTTTCATGAGGATGAATTACAAGTCATTGAGCGCTTCTTAAAGGCTTGGAAAGAAAAGATATAGATAAAAAACCGAAACCATCGCACAAAAGGAGATGATGGTTTCGGTTTTTTTATGGTAAAATTAACATATATTAACGTTGTTCTTGGCCATGATGAAAGGGAGGGAGCTTCATTGGAGAAAGAAATGATAGAAAATTATAAAAAATACGCATTCATCATGCCATTCGTGGGATTGTTTGTCAGCTTGCTATTATTTGTTTACTTTTTTGGCATCACAGGAGTTGAAGGGTCAATTTGGGCTGCTGCTTTGTATTGTGCTCTGCCCTTTTTGGTGAATACGATATGTTTCTTGCCTGTATGTATTTATTTTAAAATCAGCAAAAAAAGTGAGGAACACACATGATTGTCGTCAGTGCTTGTCTTGCTGGGTTGAAGGTTCGTTATAATGGCAGCCATCGATTAGATCAGCGTATTGAAGAGCTTGTTCAAGAGGGAAAGGCAGTCACAGTTTGTCCTGAGCTGCTTGGCGGTTTCTCCACGCCAAGACCTCCCGCGGAAATCATTGGCGGAGACGGACATGATGTATTACAGGGTCTCGCCTCCGTGATTGATGTGCATGGAACTGATGTCACGGAGATGTATGTAAAAGGTGCGACGGCCACGCTGGAACAGGTTCAGTCTCTGAAAGCGACAGCAGTTGTGTTAAAAGAGTACAGCCCTTCCTGCGGCAGCCGGATGATTTATCGCGGTGATTTTAACGGCAGGACAAAAGCTGGGGATGGTGTGACATCCGCCTTGCTCAAACAGCACGGAATTCAGGTATTCTCTGAGGAGGATGATTGGATTTCGCTGTTTTAATAGGTGTGGTGTGAATAGAAGGAGGAGTTAGGTTGAAAAAGTGGATCATTGGTTTAGTCGTCATTATTTTAATAGGAATTGGTCTTTATTTTATAATCAATGCAAAAACATACTCTTTTGATGATGTGGCCTCAATTGATCAAAACAAGGTGACTTCGATTCAAATTGAGCATGATAATGAGCGTGTTATGGTTGAAAAGAAAGAGGATATTCAAAAGCTGCTGAAGGAATTTTCGGGTATGAAATTAAAGAAGGTGAATGACTCTAAAAAAGACACAAAAGAGTCTTATTGGATCAGGGTGTTAGAGGATGGCAAAGCGACATACGGATTCATCTTTTACGATCAAGCTTATTTAGAAACATATGATGGTTCTAAAACAAAAAATCGGATCAGCGAATATCAAATCGTTGACGCCAATCAAGTCGATATAGGAAAATATATCAAATAAATCAGTCAGAATGTCATGCATGATCAATAGAAAATTCGGGTATAGTGCTTGGTAAGTAAAAAGGAAGCGGAGGTTTGTTTGATGAGTGGATTAACAGATACAGTCACATTAGCAAACGGAGTAAAAATGCCGAAGCTAGGCTTTGGTGTATGGCAGGTAAAAGATGGAGATGAGGCTGTAAATGCCGTCAAAGACGCTCTTGAAGCGGGCTATCGCAGCATTGATACAGCAGCAGCCTATCAAAATGAAGAAGGGGTAGGCAAAGCCATTCAGCAATCAGGCATCTCTCGCGATGATCTATTCATTACGACGAAGGTCTGGAATAATGATCAAGGCTATGAATCAACACTCGAAGCCTTTGAAACAAGTATGAACAAGCTGGGGCTAGATGTATTAGACCTTTATTTAATTCATTGGCCTGTTGAAGGCAAATATAAAGAAACATGGAAAGCGCTAGAAAAACTATATAAGGATGGACGCGTTCGAGCGATCGGAGTGTGTAATTTCCATCAGCATCATTTAGAGGATTTATTGGAAGAGGCTGAAGTTGTGCCAATGGTGAATCAAATCGAGCTGCATCCGAAGCTGACGCAGGAGCCTTTACGAGACTACTGCAAATCGAAAGGAATTCATGTAGAGGCGTGGTCGCCATTAGGAAGCGGGAAGCTTCTAAACCATCCTGTTCTTCAGGATATCGCGAAAAAACATGACAAGTCAGTAGCGCAAGTGATTCTTCGCTGGGACTTACAGCACGGCATTATCACCATTCCAAAATCTGTGACGAAGAGCCGAATCATCGAAAACACACAAGTCTTCGATTTCGAGCTGTCCACACATGAGATGGGTGTCATTGATCAGCTCAATGAAGATGAGCGCACAGGTCCAGATCCAGATAACTTTAATTTTTAATCGAAAGAAAAGCACAGGTGCGATGCCTGTGCTTTTTTATTTGCCTTCATGTGTAGACATTTTTTGAGGTTGAAAGGTCTCAATGATTTGAATGGCGTCGATAATCTTTTCTTTATCATAGTCTCCAATCAAACAAAAGGTTTCATTTTTACGTGCAGCATGGTTTGCCACTGTAAGTGCCGCCTCGTCCAGCTGAGTTGTAATACCAAGATCGCGCATATTTTTAGGTAATCCAAGTGTTTGGTAGAGTTCAAGTAATTCCTCTACCTCGGACATTCGGTTTTCTGCGGCAAGCTGGACAAGGATGCCATAAGCCACTTTTTGTCCATGTAACACATGATGCGTTTCTTCAATAAATGTCAATCCATTATGAATGGCATGGGCTCCTGCCATTCTTCCATAACGTCCCCCATAGCCTCCGACTGTTCCGGCTAACGTAATAATCGTATCTGTCACATCTGCAAATGCTTGTGAAAACTGACCTGTTTTTAAGCTGTTCACCGCTTCTTCACTATGAGAAAGAAGAATGTCTCGAACATATACCGCCTGCTTTAGTGCAGCATGCACCATGAGCGGCAAAGCGCCTTTTGTGTTACGAATAATCGCTTCCGCTTCATACCATTTTGCCAGCGTATCACCAATTCCGCTTTGAAGGTAGGAAAGAGGAGAGGAAAGCAAAAAAGTATGGTCAATTACGGTGAGGTAGCTGGATCGTTTATGATAATCGACTCTCATGAAATTGCCCTTATCATCATAAATGACGCTGAGTGGTGTAGAGGCAGCACAAGTGCCGGGAATCGTTGGTACCATGATAACTTCGATTTGAAGAGCGTCTGCAACTGATTTGGCGGTATCTAAAATCGTTCCGCCTCCGATGCCGATAATCACATCTGACCCGTTAAGCTCTTCTGCGATCCGTGTGACCGCATTGGGTGAACTGTATCCTTTGTGCTGAATGACAGGCCACTCGGTCGGCAGCTTTGTGTATTGTGAAAAAGCTTGGTATGAATCATATCCTGTCACCACAGCAGGTGACTGAAAAGCAGATACAAGGGAATCTAGTTCATGATATATTCCCTTTTGAGAAATAAATTGGTTAGGACCGCTTCTGACAATATCTTCTGGCTGGATCATGGATCATCATTGCTCCTTTACTACATCATATTATTCATAAATCATCTCATTTTACAGAAAGTTCTGTCAAATAAATATGAGAAGAAAGGCCCTTCCGTTTTATGGAATTAAGCCGCCGACATTGCCTTTAGGTATGTATTTCCTGTATGATAAAGAATGGTATGTTTTGATTAAATTTAAGAGGTGTTTATATAGATGGAAAAACAATATCGCGTTTTACTTTACTATCAATATGTCCCCATTGAGGATCCAGAGACGTTTACAGCAGAGCATTTAGCATTCTGTAAGGAGCTTGGTTTGTTAGGCCGTATCCTCGTATCAGCAGAAGGATTGAATGGAACTGTTTCTGGAACCATTGAGCAAACGGACAAGTACATGCAAGCGTTAAAAGAAGATCCGCGCTTTGCGTCTATGCCGATCAAAATTGACGAAGCAGATGGTCATGCATTTAAGAAAATGCACGTCCGCCATCGGAATGAACTAGTGAACCTTAGCCTTGAGGATGACGTGAATCCGTTAGAATTAACGGGGAAACATCTTAGCCCGGTCGAATTTTACGAGCAAATGCAATCACCTGATACTGTTGTGATTGATGCACGTAATGATTACGAGTTTGATGTGGGTCACTTCAGAGGGGCAGTCCGTCCTGATATTGAGACATTCCGTGAATTACCTGAGTGGATTCGTGACAATAAAGAGATTCTTGAAGGGAAAAAAATCCTGACTTATTGTACAGGCGGCGTACGCTGTGAAAAATTCTCCGGCTGGTTAAAGCGTGAAGGCTTTGAAGATGTCTCTCAGCTTGACGGCGGAATTGTCACTTACGGAAAAGACCCAGAAGTACAAGGAAAGCTATGGGACGGTCAATGCTATGTGTTTGATAATCGCTTAACAGTACCAGTGAATCAAACAGAGCATGTGGTTGTCGGAAAAGATTTCTTCACTGGTGAGCCTTGCGAGCGTTATGTGAACTGTGCGAATCCTGCATGTAACCGCAAGATGATTGCCACTGAAGAGAGTGAGCATAAGTATATGCGCAGCTGCAGTCATGAATGCCGCACAAGCGAACGGAACCTGTATGTGAAACAGCACAATTTATCTGAAGAGGAAGTTCAAGAAAGACTAGCTGTCATTGAAAAAGAACAAGCGATTTCACAAGGATAGAGGGAACCCCCCTCTATCCTTTTTTTCTATACATGGCGGGGTTTAGAAGGGAGAGGAAGTCATTTCCTCTATCTTTTTTGTTTTGTTTTTTTCAAAATAAGGGTAAAGGTAGTTATTCAGTCTAATAGAATGAACAGTTGAAAAAGCGCTTTCTTTTGAAATAAGCATGTTCGACTATTTCAGAAAATGAAGAATTGAGAGATAATATAACAGGCGAAAAATGAACAAGGGTAAAGGTTCATTAGAAGAAATATTTGCCAGTAAAATGAAAAGTGAGCTGCTTTGAAAGAGAGATGCTTGCTTGACACATGCTCTGTATTTTAATCGAAAGGTGTTATGAACATGAATCATTTGCATCGTAGGATGGGAACTTTCGCTTTAATGATGGTAGGTCTTGGCTCAATCATTGGTTCAGGATGGCTCTTCGGTGCTTGGCGTGCGGCTCAAATCGCCGGCCCTGCTGCTATTTTATCCTGGCTGATTGGGATGGTTGTGATTTTATTTATCGCTTTGTCTTATAGTGAACTCGGATCGATGTTTCCAGAGGCAGGCGGAATGGTGAAATATACGCAATATTCACACGGATCTTTTATTGGGTTTATTGCAGCTTGGGCGAACTGGATCGCCATTGTTTCTGTCATTCCTGTTGAGGCCGTTGCTTCTGTCCAGTACATGAGCTCGTGGCCTTGGGAGTGGGCAAAGTGGACAACCCATTTGGTTACAAAAGGGGTGTTGACGACAGAAGGGCTTATGGTTGCCAGTGTGCTGCTTGTGATTTACTTTCTGCTAAATTATTGGACAGTTGGGTTATTTTCAAAAGCGAATACATTCATTACCGTGTTTAAAATTGTCATTCCAGGATTAACAATTGGTGCGCTCTTATTCGTAGGTTTTCATAGTGAGAATTTTACTTCTGGAACAAGTATTGCCCCTAACGGCTGGGCGAGTGTGCTGACGGCTGTTGCGACATCAGGGATTGTGTTTGCCTTCAATGGCTTCCAAAGCCCGATTAATATGGCCGGTGAGGCAAAAAATCCAGGCCGGTCGATTCCAATCGCCATTGTCGGATCGATTTTTATTGCAACTGTGATTTATGTCCTTTTACAAGTCGCCTTTATCGGTGCTGTTGATCCATCTATGATTGTGAATGGATGGAGCCATTTGAATTTCAACTCGCCATTTGCGGACCTTGCCATTGCGCTTGGGATTAACTGGCTTGTTCTGATTTTATATGCGGATGCATTTGTGTCACCTTCTGGTACAGGCATTACGTATACCGCAACGACGTCTCGTATGATTTATGGAATGGAAAAAAACAAATACATGCCAAGTGTGCTTGGCCGTCTGCACCCTATTTACGGCGTGCCTCGTCCAGCAATGTTTTTTAACTTAGCCGTATCGTTTATCTTTCTGTTTTTATTTAGAGGCTGGGGTGTACTTGCTGAAATTATCTCTGTCGCAACGCTCATTTCTTATTTGACTGGACCAGTGACCGTCATGACGCTGAGAAAGACAGGGACAGATTTATATCGACCGCTTCGAATAAAAGGACTAAGCATCATTGCTCCTCTCGGTTTTATCTTTGCTTCATTGACGCTGTATTGGGCAAGATGGCCGTTAACAGGTCAGGTGCTGTTCATTATTCTCATCGGTCTCCCTATCTATTTTTACTATCAAGCAAAAGCGAAGTGGAAAGGCTTCGGCCGCAACTTTAAGGCGGGTGCTTGGATGGTTGTGTACCTGCTTGTGATGATGACGATTTCCTGCCTTGGCAGTGACAAATTCGGGGGTTATAACGTCATTCATTATGGCTGGGACATGGCACTGATTACAGTGGTTGCTCTGCTATTTTATATGTGGGCACTCAAAAGTGGATATGAAACAGAATTTTTAGAAGATGCGAAAAAAATTAATGATGAGCTGCGTGCTTCTCAGAAAGAAGCTGCGGCAACCAAAGAATAAAGAAACGGCTGCCTGAACATTGCGGGCAGCCGTTTTTATTTGGATGAATGATGCATCACATGCTGCTTCAGCCAAGTGGTGACGCCGCGCAGAACGGCAGCTGTGACAAGTGAAATGAGCACATATCTCCAAAGCTGACCTAAGCCTTGTCCACTCAGCCAGAACACGATGCCTAGAATGATGAGGGTGAACATGAGAAAGAATAAAAATGTTGCAGACCAGAAAAAAGCCTTCATAAAAGGTCACCTCCTCTGGAGTAATATATGCAGGCTGATGCACGATCAGACCAGTAATGATGAGGTAGAATAATTTATGAATTATATTGCAAAAGTCAGATAAAAACACCAAGTGATTTGACAGTTGTGTTAAGATGAGAGCATATTTTGAGTAAAGTTGTTGGTGATAGACGGAGGTGTTTGGAAATGCAGATTCAAAAGGTTCTAAACAATAATGTCATTAGTGTCATAGATGAACAAGGGAAAGAAATCGTCGTCATGGGCAGAGGCATTGCTTTCAAGCGACGTCCCGGCGACCCGGTGGACGAAACGTTAATTGATAAAGTCTTCCGCCTAGAGGATCATTCCGTTCACGAGCGGATGAAAATGCTGCTTCAAGAGGTTCCGTATGATGTGGTCAAGGTGACGGAGGAAATGATCCAATATGCACATACAAAGCTGAACCGAAGATTAAACGAAAGTCTGCATGTATCGCTGGCAGACCATATTCATTACGCCATCGAACGGTTGAAGAAAAATCATCTGATTGAGAATTCGCTGATTTGGGAGATTAAACGCTTATACAAAGATGAATTTCTTGTCGCAAAGGACTGTCTTGAGATGATTGAAGAGCGTCTTCATATTGAACTGCCTGAGGATGAAGCAGGCTTTATTGCGATGCATATCATTAACGCAGAGCTCAATGAGGATATGAATACGACGGTCAATATTACAAAGGAAGTCAATGCCATTCTCACCATTGTGAAATATCATCTCAACATGGAATTTGATGAAGACTCACTCAACTTTTATCGTTTTCTCACGCATTTGCGCTTTTTCGTCCAGCGTCTGATTAATGAAACACTGCTTGTCAGCGAAGATCAGGACTTATATCAGCTGATCAAAGTGAAATATCCGAAAGCATACGATTGCGCAAAGAAAATCGCAGAATATGTCTATCAAACCTATCACCGAGATCTCACATCAGAGGAGATGCTGTATCTATCAATTCATTTGAATCGACTGATCAAACGAGAAAAATAATGATAGATTTTAAAAGAAAGCGTTGACATGAGAAAAGGTGAGTGGTACTATTTGCTCATAAACATAAAAGAATACGGTTTCACAATGATCGTCTTAGAGGATTGTGACTGTTCGGCAGGCAAAACCTAAACGTTCACTAAAAAAGCGCAACAGCAAGCTGCGACTATTTTTGGTGCCCGTTTAGGTTTTTATTTTGCCCAAAAACGTATTTTTTTCAAAAAAAGGGGGTTTTTGTATGAGTCATCGTCAATTAGCAGAAGACATTATCAAGCACATTGGCACAGAGAAAAACGTTCATTCATTGGTGCATTGCGCCACAAGACTTCGCTTTACTTTAAATGACAGATCAAAAGCAGATAAAGCGGCCATTGAAAAGTTAAATGGTGTCGTCACAGTCATGGAAAGCGGCGGCCAATTTCAAGTGGTCATTGGTAATACCGTACCAGAGGTTTATCGAGAAATCGGAGAGTTTACGAATCTATTAGAGGATTCCTCTGCTTCATCTGCAAAATCAGGTGAAGAGAGCACAAGCCTTTTCGGAAAATTCGTCGACATTGTATCGGGGATTTTCACACCACTTCTCGGTGTCATGGCGGGTGCAGGTATTTTAAAAGGTCTATTAGGTATTTGTATCAATGCGAAATGGTTATCTCCTGAAGATACGTCGTATCAAATTTTATTTGCTGCGTCTGACAGCTTGTTCTACTTCCTGCCATTATTGCTCGCATTCACTTCTGCTAGGAAGTTTAAAGCGAATCCATTTGTCGCTGTAACGATTGCAGGTGCATTGATTTACCCAACCATTCAAGAATTGTCAAAAGGCGGCGGAGATGTGACCTTCTTCGGAATTCCAGTCGTCTTAATGTCTTATACATCTACGGTCATCCCAATCATTTTGGCAGTGTTTGTCATGGGATATATCGAACGTTTCTTTAACAAAGTCATTCATGAAAGTGTCAAAAACTTTATTACACCACTCATTTTACTTGTCACGGTTGTTCCGCTGACACTCATCGTATTCGGACCATTTGGTGTGTATGCAGGGAATGGCATTGCAGCTGTTTTGCTGAAAGTATTCTCCTTTAGTCCTACACTTGCAGGTGCTTTAATTGCGATGGCTTGGCAGATTCTTGTCATCTTCGGTATCCATTGGGGACTTGTGCCAGTGATTTTAAATAATATCGCAGTCCATGGGAAAGATCATATCAAGCCGGCAACTGCGCCAGCGGTCTTCTCACAAGCCGGAGCTTCCATCGGTGTTATGCTGAAAACAAAGAATAAAAAACTGAAATCATTGGCTGGATCAACAGCAGTTTCTGCCGTGTTTGGGATCACAGAGCCAGCTGTATACGGGGTCACGCTTCGTTTGAAAAAACCATTTATTGCAGCTGTTATCTCTGCCGGAGTCGGCGGTGCGATCATCGGTTATTCACAAAGTATTGCGATTGCGTCAGGCCTTCCAAGTTTACTGACACTTCCGATTTTCTACGGTCAAGGCTTTACAGGGTTCATCATCGGAATCTCGGTCTCGTTCGTCCTTTCTATCATCCTAACCTATTTGATTGGATTTAAAGATCCAGTAGATGAAGATGAAACGCCGGCAGCCGCTCCTGCACCGGTAATTGAAAACGAACATGGGGTCAAAGCAGCTCATGTGAAAAGTCCTTTAAAAGGCGAGGTCATCAAGCTGGAGGAAGTGCAGGATAAAGCATTCTCATCTGGTGCACTAGGAAAGGGCGCAGCCATCATTCCATCAGAAGGAAAGCTGTTTGCACCAGTATCAGGAGTTGTGACAACGGTGTTCCCAACTGGACATGCGTATGGTCTAACTTCTGAAAGCGGAGCAGAAGTACTCATTCACATTGGGCTGGATACCGTACAATTAGGCGGTCAGCATTTTACCCCGAAGGTTACTCAGGGGCAAACCGTAACAGAAGGTGAACTGCTTGCAGAGTTTGATATTGAAGCTATCCAAGTAGCCGGTTTGTTAGTCACAACACCAGTGATTATTACCAATTCCGGTGAGTTTAGCGATATTATTGAAACAGAGGAGAAGCAAATTGCTCCGGGACAGTCATTTTTACATCTAGTTTAATTATGAGGAGGAAGAAATTATGAGATATTCAACACTAGCACCATTTCCAAAGGACTTTTTCTGGGGCGGATCGACTTCCGCCTATCAAGTAGAAGGTGCGTGGAATGAGGATGGCAAAGGGCCTTCTGTCATTGACATGAGAGCCAGTTATCCTGAAGGCACAACGGATTTTAAAGTCGCAAGCGATCACTATCACCGCTATAAAGAGGATGTGAAGATGTTTGCAGAAATGGGTTTGAAGGCTTACCGCTTTTCCATTGCGTGGACAAGGATCATTCCAGATGGAGATGGGGAGATCAATCAAAAGGGGATTGAATTCTATCATTCACTCATCGATGAATTGCGCCGCTATGACATTGAACCAATCGTGACAATGTATCATTTTGATCTGCCTCATGCGCTTCAAGTAAAGGGCGGGTGGTCTAACCGCGGGACAGTGGATGCGTTTGAACGCTATGCAGAGGTGCTATTCAAGGAGTATGGTCAGAAGGTGAAATACTGGCTGACCATCAATGAACAAAACATGATGATCTTACATGGATCAGCGCTTGGTACACTTGATCCGAATTTAGAAAATCCAAAAAAAGAACTGTATCAGCAGAATCATCATATGCTCGTTGCACAGGCAAAAGCTATGACGCTTTGTCATCAAATGCTGCCTGAAGCGAAAATTGGACCAGCGCCAAACATCGCGCTCATTTATCCGGCTTCTCCAAAGCCTGAGGATGTGCTTGCTGCGGCGAATTACAATGCGATCCGCAACTGGCTTTATCTTGATATGGCTGTGTTCGGCCGTTATAACAACCTTGCTTGGGCGTACATGAAAGAAAAAGACATTCTTCCTGTCATCGAAGAGGGAGATATGGATATTTTGAAAAGCGCGAAACCAGACTTTATTGCCTTTAACTACTACACCTCTCAAACGGTTGAAGCGAGTAAAGGAGATGGCAACGACGAATTTGCACGCGGCGGAGATCAGCATTTGAAATCAGGGGAAGATGGCGTCTACAAAGGCGGCAACAACCCATTCTTAAGCAAAAATGCGTTTGGCTGGGAGATTGACCCTGTCGGTTTCCGTTCAACGATGCGCGAGATTTATGACCGCTATCAGCTGCCGCTTATTATCACGGAAAACGGATTGGGTGCTTTCGACAAGTTAGAAGAAGATGGTTCAATCCAAGATGATTATCGAATTGATTATTTAGAAAAGCATATTGAACAAATCAAATGGGCGATCACAGATGGCGTCGAGGTATTCGGATACTGCCCGTGGTCAGCTATCGACTTAATCAGCACACACCAAGGATGCTCCAAGCGCTACGGATTCATCTACGTCAATCGAGACGAATTTGACCTAAAAGACCTCAAGAGAATTCGCAAAAAGAGCTCTTATTGGTATGAAACCTTGATTCAACAAAATGGAGACAACATCGGGAAGTAACGATAAAAAAGCCAATCACCTTATGCGGGTGGCTGGCTTTTTTTGTTCACTTTATTGGCAAGATCATATTGTTCGAGTTGTTCTCACATGATAGTCTGATGGTATATTGTAAAAATTGGTTAAATATCCATTATAAGAAAGGGGCTGTTTATATGATGACAATTCTTTATATGTTCTTCCTATTGTTTTTCATTTTTTATGGTTTGAATTATATAGGACAGAAATTAATTGCGAAGGAATATCCAATGAACCATGGAGTGATTGTGACTCTGTCAGCTGTGGAAGGTATTCTTGTTTTCGTCATTGTTGGTGTGAATGCGAAATTCCCATTTTTATTTACAGTATTTATGTCCGTTCACATCTAACTCTCTACTATCATTATACCCCGAATTTAATGAAATTTATAGACTGTTTTCCCCCCATATCTAGCCGTATACTGTTATACGCAAGTCAAAAACGATAAGGGGTGTGGCTGTATGAATGACAAGCAAAAGGTGTTAGATCCAGGGCCATTTTTTCATGGGACAAAGGCAGAATTGAAGATTGGGGATCTGCTTGAACCGCTGCATTTATCCAATTATCAGGATAAAAAATCGAACCATATTTATTTCACCGGAACACTAAACGCAGCCAAATGGGGTGCTGAGTTAGCCAGGTCTGATGCGAAAGAAAGAATTTATATTGTAGAACCGTTAGGCGAGTTTGAAAATGATCCAAATGTGACGGACAAAAGATTTCCCGGCAACCCAACACGTTCTTATCGATCGAAATCTCCGTTGAAAATAGTCGCAGAATTAGGTTCATGGGAAAGACATTCCGATGAAGAAATCAATCATATGCTAAGCTCCTTAAAAAAATTAAGTGAAGAAGGAAAAAATATCATCTACGATTGATGTTACGTATATCTAAATAACACAAAAGCCGCCTCATGAACTGGGCGGCCTTTTATTTGATCTTAATGGAACAACGCATCCATCAGCTCATCAAATGTTTTGGCTTGCTTGAGGGCGCGAATGCGGTCTGGATTGTCTAGTAAATCGACGGCCTGTTCAAAGAATTGGTTCATGCAGGCAGCGTCATCCTTATGAATCGCTAATAAAAAGACAATTGATACTTGGTCTCCCTGCCAGTCAATCGGCTGTTTTAAGTGTGCGATGGCTACAGAGGAAGTCCCTTCATTTGTGATGAGCGGATGCGGCATTGCAATACCGCTGCCAAGATAGGTAGACGACATTTGCTCACGCTCAAGCACCGAAGGCCGAAATGAAGACGATACTAGCTGATGCGCCTCTAAACGGCTGCATAATATATTTAATACCTCATCCTTGCTGCTTAGGTCAGCATTCATTAAAGTCAATCGCTCTTGAAAAAACGCCATCAGCTCTTTTGAGGGTGCCCCGTGTCCATTTAATAAATGAATGACTTCATTCACACGCTGTATATCATGCTGTTCAAAAAAGGCACTGACCTGAATGACTGGTTTCCCCTTTGATGTGAGTGGAACAGTTGTGATGATGACGTCACAAGGCAAAGAGGAGCTCATGAGATAATCCTGATAGGAATAGAGCTCAACGATGTCAAGCTCGTGCTGAAAGGCTGACTTCAATTTAATTTCAAGGAGCCTTGCCGTCCCTAGTCCAGACCCGCACACGATAATGGCTTTCTTTCTTTGCGAGGTGTCGAGCTGACTTCTTTCAAATGAAGCAGCGATATGCAAGGCAACATATGCGGCCTCGTCTTCATTTGGTGTACGCACCAGCTGTAAGGCATTGAGTCCGCTGACAGCCAAATCAAACGGGTAAGGATAGGACGCTTTGATCTCATGCAAAAGCGGATTTTGTAAGGATACGCCATATTGGATTCGATTTAATAGCGGCTTCATATGAAGCATCAAGTCTTGCTGCAGAATGCTGTCATCAGCAAAACGATGGCCGCTTGTTTTTTCAATGTGCTGTAGAAAGACTGTGACCGCCTGTTGGACTTCCACTGTCGTCTGATGCTGGGCGGCTTCTTTCCATGTTTGATTCGCCAATAGATGCATGACTAAGTAATCTGTTTCATCCTCTGATAGGGTCACATAAAAAGTGTCACTCACCTGCTGTATGATTTTTTGTGCAATTCTCATCAAAACTGGTGATCTTTGTGTGCGGGCAGTACTAGCCGATACCCGCTGGTTTTTTCGTGTTTGCTGAATCGCAATGGCTAAGTGAATGACTAAATTTTTTAAGGCAATATCTTTAATGAGCAATGACTCTTGATGCAGGTTCGTCAACACAATAGATCGAATGGTTTCAAGAGATATATCAGGAAAATGGAGCTGCTCCCGCTCGGTGATATGAGAGAGAGCAGGCTCTTCTTCAAGAAGTAAGTCTGCATAGCATGTTCTTTTTTGCAGCTCATCTCCTTCAATCTTTAAGCCAAATCCAGGCTTTGATACAAGGGTCATGCCGTAACGGGCTAACATCTCTCGTCCTTTTTTCAAATCACTGCTGACCGTCATGCGGCTGATAAACAGTTCTTCAGCCAGCTGGTCAATTTTTAAGTAATCTGATTGAAGCAGCAGCTTTCTCATCATAAATCGTACACGCTCTTCTGGCATGACGGGGACAAGAGAGCGGGCAGGAAGTGTTTGTTGATGAAGCCAAAGTAAGAAAGCGTCTTGGTCACTCGTTAAAAGAGTATATCCCTTTCCGCGAATCGTTTTAATCATGGCTCCAGCTTCCTTTAAATACTCATTTGCTTCCTTGATTAAATTGCGGATAGAGCGGTCAGATAAGCGAAAAGAGGCAGTGAGCTCCTCCAGCTTCACGAACCCCTTCGTTTCAAATAGCCGCTGAATCAGCTGATAGGTTCGAGGATCTGCCGTCATCATCATTGCGCGGCTCCTTGCGCCTGTAAGGCATCCGTTCCAAGAGCGATGGCGCCCATTAAACCAGATAATCCATCAAAGGATGGTTTTGTGATAATTTCATGTAAAGGCTTTGGCAGCTGCAAATAGCCGCGAAGCCGCTTGTCTGTTTCATCAAGAATAAGTGGCAGCATAGCTGGCTGCTTCATCACGCCTCCGCCTAAAATGATGCGTTCTGGTGAAAGGGTGAGCAGCAGGTTAGCAGTCATCTGCCCGAGATAGTAAGCATGAAGTGACCAGGCTGGATGATCCTCTGGCAGCATGGGTGCCAGTGTATGATAGCGTCCTTCTATGGCAGGACCAGATGCCAGTCCCTCTAAACAATCATGATGTATAGGGCAGCAGCCTCCGTAGGTATCATGAGGATGCCGCTGAACGGTGATATGACCCATTTCTGGATGCAGCAATCCGTGAATAAGGCGATGTTCAATATAGGCACCTCCGCCTATTCCAGTCCCAACAGTAATATAGACCAAGGAGGCAGGTTTTTCTGCTTCAGTTGAAAAATGGGCTTCTCCGAGTGCTGCACAGTTCACATCGGTATCAAGCTTCATCGGGATCCCGAGGGCTTGTTTTAAGGTAGAGAGGAAAGGGAATTGGCGCCAGGCCGTTTTTGGTGTGTCTAAAATCGTCCCGTAGCTTGGGCTTTGCTCTTTCACATCGACAGGACCGAATGCCCCAATTCCAATTGCATCAACACGATGCTTTGTAAAGTAATCGATCACTTGCCGGCATGTTTCATCTGGATTCCCCGTTGCAAAGGAAGTCATGTGTTCAATCGTTCCGTCTGTTGTTCCGTAGCCGCAGACAAATTTCGTTCCGCCTGCTTCAATGCCTCCAATTCGCATGATCAATGCCCTCCATTAAAGAGGGGCGGAATCCAATGGATCCCGCCCCTACATGTTCATTTTTTCTTTACAATGTAGGTTTGTACCTGACAAGGTGTAAGCGGTTCAATGTGTAATGATCCATGTTGTGCTTTGAGTATCTGTCCTTCAGGTGTTTCTCCTAAATTCGCTGTTTCTCCGTGTTGTAGAGATGAACTATTGATTGAAGCGGCTGTTTGACGCGTTAAATATGGATTGAAGAGACGAATGACAATGCCTGTTCCATGCTCTTCTTTTTTCAGAGCGCTTAGAATGGCTCCATCTGTCTCGATGTCAAGCAGGCTATAAGTAGATTGTAAGTCTTCTTTTTCATCTCGGAAAGAGAAAATTAAACGACCGTTTAAAAAATCTGCCCGCTCGTAGCATTGAACAGGGGTGGTATACCGTTTGGCAAGCTGCGCTAAGTGTCCCTCGCTGACTGCATCCTTGCTATAGTGCATACCAAATGAGAATGACAGTGCACCTTGCAGCTGAGCGTCAGGTGTCTCCACAATTTTTTCCCCAGATGCGCGTCCTGGACGATAAAGGAGATTTTCTTTCCCCATTTTTCCGAAACAGCGGAAGAGCGTATACGCAATCGTTGTGTAACCTTCTCCTGTGATTTGGTATTCTCTCACGCAGTCGGTCAACAGAGCGGCACCATATGCTTCATCACGAAGTGCGACAAAGGATTGCATCGGTTCAATGGTGATCGGTTTTTCTTCCCAATGTTCATTGTTCCACCATTCAAGCTCTTGCGTGAGCTCTGTTGGGCGTTCGATTGTACCAAATTGTTGATCGCTTAGTGATACGTTTGATGCGATGCCTGTATCAAAAAGAACACGAAGGCGATGATCCAATGCATGGTTATCGACATCTACATGAAAACGGATGATAGCCTCGTCTTTGTTTAATGCCACCTTCGCTGTGATCGGAAGTGATGTCGCAGCCGATTGCTTAGAGCGCGCCTCTAGGTCATAAGGGACAGTGAGCTGAAGCTTGATGGTCAGCTCGTCTTGCAGACCGCTTTTAGACACTGAGATGTCCGCTGATGAAAGATCTTTTGATGACACATACAGATCCTCACGCGGTGGTGAATAGTTGTAAGAATCCCCATCGTCTCCGTTGTCTTCAAAGATCATTTGCTCAGAGAAGGTCTTGCCTGTTTGTTTGTCTGTGATGTTCAGTGATCCGTTGTCATTTGCCGCAATGCGGTAGTGCTTATTTTCGATCACGCGTCCTTCTGTTTGTTCCCACACAGATTCGCTTGATTCATCGAAGACCATGCTCACTTGTGTATAGCCTACTGACGGTAAGTCGATGGCTTCAATCAGCAGCACGGCTTTCCATACTTGCTTTGGCATGTACACTTCTTTACTTGGGTTAAGAGAAATTTGCTGTGCCAGCACATAATCTGTGACATCGGTTTTGCTTTTCACTGTGTACTGAAGCGTTCGTCCATTTGCATCCTTTAGCGTAAATGGACGTTCCGTGATAAAGGTCTCGACTTCAATAACTTCAGAACGCTTTGAAGGCAGTGTATTGAACAACGTGAACGTGATTTCCTGCTCTGTTTGCAGTCGAATAGTGATGAGACGCATGTGCAAGTCCACTAGATTCTCGGCGATTTCCTTTGCCTGCTTGTAGCGGAAGAAGACATCTTGGTTTGTCGTGTCACTATTACAGCCGCCAATGCTGTCATGCGCTGCATTTTCAAACATAAGGTACCAAATATCGCGAACCGTATCATGCGGATAGTCGTGTCCAAGCGAATAGCTGATCGTTAGGATAGGCTCCATCACATTCACGAGATAGTTTTCGATTTGATTGTTTAAGATTTTTAAATCCGCTCGTGTTGAAAAAATAGATTTGTGAATCCGCATATGCTTCGCGTGAATAAGCTCTCCCTGTAACGTCTCAAAAGATGTCCGCTCTTTTTTCACGGCTGCAATATAATCTTCTAAACTACTGATTTGATAGTGATGCTCGTCAAGCTCATTGGCTTTTTCTAATAAGTCAGGCAGGTTTTTACGGATCGGTGCCTGGTCAAAGCCATTTGGGAAATAGACATTCTTTGTGGTGGCCTTTGCTTGCAGCGCACCAATTTTTTCAAATAAAAAGGCTTGTAAGTCCTCATCCTTCTCAGGAATATTTCCGCCGTAGTAGTAGCCAAATGGCAGGTTCACAGCAAAGACTTCACTGCCGTCAGCGCCGCGCCAATTGAATTCAGTATGATTGGTCATATGGTCAGAAACGCCGCGCCAAAATGCTGTATCGACAATACCGAATCCGCGATAAATTTGAGGCATTTGCGCGGATTGACCGAAGGAATCAGGGACATAGCCGACTTTCATCACGTGGCCGAACTGCTGACAGCGTTCAATTCCATATTGCAGGTTACGCACAATCGATTCACCTGAAATGACGAGCTGGTCGGTTTGGGTATACCATGGGCCGATGATGAGACGTTTCGCTGTGACGAGCTTCTTGATTCGATTCTCATCCTCTGGACGCCATTTCAAATAATCATCTAATAAGGAAGCCTGGGCATCGAGCATGAAGTAATGGAACCTTTCATCTGTTTCAAGGGTATCTAAAATGTCCATTACGCTTTTCATTAAGTAGATACGGGAGCGGGAGGTGGTGAAATACCATTCCCGGTCCCAGTGAGTATGTGGAATCACATGTACATTGACAGTCATTGATCAACGACACCTTTCTTCGTTCAAATTATCCTTCTAGCACAAGGTCAAAATCGTCTTCTTCTTTCTGCTTCTGATCATGTTCCGGCGTTTTTGGCTCTTTTTTCTCAGAGAAATTCACAAGCAGGTTGGCGCCAATACCGATGACGAGTGCGCCAGTAAGGGCTCCGATTAAATAAGCCCACCAGTTTCCGACTGAGAAGAAGCCGTATAGCCCGCCAATTGGCGGCATGATGTCATGAACTCCTAATAATGCTGCGACCCCGCTTCCAACAGCACATGCGACAACATTGAGCGGAATCAATTTCAAAGGATTGACGAGGGTAAAAGGGATCGCCCCTTCCGTAATACCGATAATGCCCATAACAAGTCCGCCTCGTCCGGCTTCTCTAAAGGTTGGAG
The DNA here is from genome assembly GCF_001482475.1 of Bacillus sp. G1(2015b). Lineage (NCBI taxonomy): Bacteria > Bacillati > Bacillota > Bacilli > Caryophanales > Bacillaceae > Bacillus > Bacillus sp. G1(2015b). The sequence goes on from NZ_LKIC01000001.1 coordinate 76,666, forward strand.
AGAAGTTGCGTTTTCGAATCAATGTCGCAAGCCCGTATCCAAGCGGTGGAATGACAATCGCAATATTGACAAGAATGGCAGGGAGGTAGACGCCTGATAGGAAGAGCGCGTTACCAGCCATCCATGCTGACTTATTCACCGGTCCGCCAAGATCGAAGCCAATCATCGCACCTAAAATGAGAGCGAGCGCAAGTGTGCTTGTTCCATCAGCGACCATGCCTTTAATCCATTCAATTAATGCCGTGTTCAAAGCGCCTAATGGTCCGCCTAGAAGAACTGACATAAGAAGTCCGGTTAAGCCAACGGTAATGAGCGGCAGGATGAGCAGAGGGACGAGCCCAGCTGCAGAGCCTTGAATTTGAATTTTTCTTTTCACAAAAAGAGCAACATATCCTGCGAAGAAGCCTGCAATGACGGCACCTATAAATCCGGCATTTGTTGAGCTGGCAAGGGCACCGCCGATAAAACCAGCTGCAAGACCTGATTTATCTGCAATGGAATAGGCGATAAATCCAGCGAGCAGGACGTTCATTAAGCCAATGCCTGTCCAGCCAACCTGCTCCATTAAATAGGCACCGTGCAGTATGCCGCCAGCATCCTTATAGGTGTTTAAATCTGAAACACCAAACCCTAACCCGACCAATTTTGCTAAACCAACGATAAGTGAAGCACCGATGATTACAGGAAGAATATAAGAAATACCGGTCATAAGATGGCCTTCAATGACTTTTAATTTTGCTTTCATTTTCTTTGCTCCTTTCTATATGGCATTGCTCATGTTTATTGAGATTCAGACTTTTTCTTTTCTACAAGTGCTACGGCTTTGGTGATAATTTGTTCAGCATTTTTTAAGGCACGTCCGATTTCGACACGTACAGTGGGAATGCCTGAGAAGCGTTCTGCATCGTTGATATGCTGATTTGAGGCAATGATGCAGAGGTCTGCCTGCTTTGCTTCCTCTGCTGTAATGCCGTTCACCTGTCCCATAATCCCTTGCTGTTCGATTTTGATCTCGTGTCCGAGTTGTTTACCCGCATTTTCTAACGCTTTGGCTGCCATTGGTGTATGAGCTAACCCTGCTGGACATGAAGTGACACCGACAATTTTCATTGTGTAATCCCCTCTTTCAATTGTTGTTCAATGACTTCGTAATAGTAATCAGCTGTTTGACCTGGTTGAATTTTTTCGATAAAAGCAGGTTCCATTAGGCTTGTCGCAATACCTGACAGTAGTTTCAGATGTGTGACATTTGCTTCTTCTAGTGGAACGAGCAGTGTAAATAAATAGCTTGTGGGCAAATCGTCGAAGCTTCCCCATTCAATGGGTTGTTCAAGTTCTAAAAAAAGAAGTGAAGCCGTTTGTACAGCGGAGCTTTTTGTATGTGGAATGGCGAAGCCTTGTTGAAGTCCTGTTGAGACTTCGTCTTCCCGTTTCAATAAATCCGTTAATAGCCCTGCTTGATCGTTTGTAATCTGAAGGTCTTCAGCTTTCTCGGAAATGTATTGTAAAATCTCATTCTTTGATCGTCCGTTTACTTGTGTGAAAACATGATCTTTTTGGAACAAGCTGATCCCTTCTCTCTTGTTTGTTAAGCGCTTACAAGTTGATTGTAATGTACTTTTCAGCATGGTTAAATAGCATCATTTTCCGTTTGAAATGGCAAAAAGTTTATGAAGCTACCCGTCTTGCTGACTGAATATCTCAAATCCTAGCTTAAAACGAGTTTAATTATATAAAAAACAGATTCTACTAAATGTATTTCTGTGATATTCTTCCAAGGTATCATAAAAGATAAGGGGGTCTTTTCATGTTCAAAAAGCAGGTCAAATCCTGTGTGGTCGTACTCATGGCCATCATTCTATGTATGGCAGCATTACCTGGATACGAGGCAGCAGCTGCCAGTCATGGAACAAGTGTCAATGAAGCCATTGGGTTAAAAAATGGTGAAGTCATCTCAGGTACATTACAGAATGAAAAGGAAGAGTCATGGTATCAAATCACGCCATCTGCACAAGAAGTGGCAAAACATACACATATGCAAATTTCTTTGAAAAGTAAACAAGTGCTGTCCGTATCGGTCTATCCAAGTAAGGACAGAGCGATGAAGGATGACACCTATTCAAGGTATCGCGTAGACACAGCAAGCGGAGAGACAGAGATCAACTTCCCGCACGCATGGTCAGGTCCCTATTATGTCAAAGTGCTCTATTTAGGGTCAGAGGAAGACAGCCGTGATGAGGAAGAGGATGCGGCATATACAATCGGATATAAAGGAGCTAACCTTCCGCCTTCTGAACCCGTTTTCCCTGAAGAAGATGAGCCTGAAATCATCATTATTGAGAAAAAGTACGGGCGTGAAATTCTACAATCGATTCGTACAATCGAAGATAAACGATTTAATGAGACTTCAGAAGGTCTGAAGCTTTCGCGTCTGCTCCAAAAAACAAAACCGTTTCTCAAATCGAAGCTCATCAAACATCAAAAAGAGCAGCAAAAGGTATACAATCATCTGCTCACATTAAAAACGCTGCTAAGTGACGTAGAGAAATATGGTGCATTTAGCGGTCATATCGTAACAGAAAAAGAACAGCAGGCGATTCGCTCCCTTTTTGATATGCTCAAAGAAGCAAGTCCGGCTTATTTAAAAAAGGAATTAGAAGCTGTCAGTCAAAAAATTGGCATTGATCAGCTTGAAGGAAAATCAGCTGGTTATGTATTAGAGAAACAAAAGCTTGTAAAAGAAGAGAAGGTTAAAACGAATAAGATCATTTTTAAATTAAAGGATGGCCAAACACTTCAATCTGCGAAAAAGAAGATGAAAAGCTACGGTATCCAAGAAAACCGTGTGACATCACAGTCAGTCAGTCCTTTATTCAAAGGCATGTATGTCTATGATGTACCAGCAGGGCAAGAATCAGCTGGAAAGACACTAAAAGCAGGCAAAGCGGCCATCAAGAGCACGGCAAGAAAGCTTTCCAGCATGCCGAATGTTGAATTTGCAGAGCCTGTTCAAACCTATCGTGCGCTAAGCAACGACGCGCAGTATGCTTATCAGTGGCCGCTGAAAAACAGTGCGCAAAACAGTGGGAAAAAAGGCGCTGACGTCAAATTTGAACAAATGAATACACTGATTGGCACAAGCAAAATGAAGCAAACATTAATTGCTGTTGTGGATACAGGTGTAGACAGCCGTTTGACAGATTTAAGCGGGACTGTTCGTACAGACTTAGGTGCGAATCTCATTGGACGCAACAAAGATGCGATTGATGACAATGGACACGGTACGCATGTGGCAGGCATCATTGCCGCAAAATCCGATAACCATTACTCAATGGCAGGTCTCAACCAACATACGGGCATCATTCCAGTGAAGGTGCTGGATGCTTATGGATTTGGCGATACAGAGCATATTGCACTTGGCATCAAGCATGCAGTGGACAAAGGCGCAAAGGTGATCAACATGAGCCTTGGCGGCTACTACAGCAGAGTGATTGAATATGCAATGAATTATGCTGCACAAAGAAATGTACTAGTCGTCGTGGCAAGTGGAAATGATGGCGTACCAGAAATGGGCTACCCTGCGACGTCAAAATACGCAATGGCGGTTGGCGCAAGCAACCGTATGGATATTGCCGCTGAGTTCTCAAGTTATGGCAAAGGACTGAGCATGTCAGCACCAGGTTCTGATATTCCGAGCTTAATGCCTGATGGGAACGTCTCATACCTTAGCGGGACATCAATGGCGACACCATATGTGGCAGCAGCAGCAGGATTACTGCTTTCTAAAAATCCATCCTTGAAGCCAAATCAAGTGAGAAATCTTTTGCAAAATACAGCAGATGATATCTCATTTAAATCTATTGATGGAAAAGACGACGTTTTCTATGATGAAAACGATGAACCAATTGTTGATCCAAAAATTCCAGGTGTCGATTGGATGACAGGACACGGCAGACTGAATGCATTTGCTGCATTAAGTGCTGTCGAATTGAATGCATCTGTGAGCAAAGTGGAGGATCAGCATCAAAAGGTGACAGGTAAAGCAAAAGCTGGCGCTGCTATTTCTGTGTATAGAGGAAAAACCCTGCTTGGAAAAGGCATAGCAGGCAAAAAAGGAACCTTTAGTGTGAAGATTAAACATCAGAACAAAAACAAGGTCCTTCAAATTAAAATTTCAAAAGGAAAGGCCTCTACGACGCTCAAAACCGTCGTGAAAAAAGGCAAAGCACCAGCTAAGCCGAAAGTGAGCAAAGTAACAGTCAAAAGTAAAGCGGTCAAAGGGACTGCGGGTGCGGGCTTGACCATTAAAGTGAAAAACAAATCAAAGAAAGTCATCAAAACAGTCAAAACCAATAGCAAGGGCACATTTACTGCCCAAATAAAACCACAAAAAGCCAAAACGGTTTTGTATGTGACTGCTTCAGATGTGAGAAAAAGAGAAAGCAAAGCAGTAAAAGTGGTTGTGAAAAAATAAAAGAAGAACTTCCCTTTCTAAAAAAGGGAAGTTCTTTTGTTTTATACTGGAAAAATACCAATTCCTGTCGATAGTAATATAGTAGGAAATAAAAGGAGGATTTATCGATGAAAAAAATCATGTTTGCTTTCTTTCTATCATTGCTTCTCGTATTCCCAAGCTTTGCACATGCTGAAGAAACAGGTGCAGTACCAGCATCCGTACAAGTAACAAGTGTCACAGCAGCCGATAGTGGTATAGTGAATTACGGCTATGGCAGTAAATATCGCGTGGGTTCTTATTATCCAGCTACGTTTAAAGGGACACTAAAAGATGCAAGCGGAAACCTCATGCCTAATCAGCCGATCCAGCTTTATTTTGAAGCAGCAATCAAATCATATGCTCAAACAGCGACAGGCACAACAGATGAGAATGGACAGTTTTCACTCACGTTTCAAGTTCCTGCAGGTGCAGGCTACCAATCATACAATAATGCAGGCTGGTCTACACATTACTACGATATCGTTCCAGTGACGTTCACGTCAAACGACATCAAACTATCTTCAAATGTCACAAGTGTGTACCATTTGGCGTATACATCACGTTACTAATCTCATAGAAAAAAAGGATGTCATCAGGTGACATCCTTTTCTTTTTGTTAGCAAACCTGCTGGGCGGCAACCGAAAGAGTCGATAAACAAACACTCATCAGCCGTTACTCCCAGATTCGATCGAGCGTTTAACTTTTAATCTTAAGCTTTGATGGATAAGAACTTTTACACTTAAACTTTGATCCTTGAACGTTCAGCTTTGAGCTTTTATCAAGGATCATCCTAAGATGATCATCAGATGAGGAGGGAATGACCTTTCCCTCGGAGGTGTTTAGTTCTATCGATTTTCGGCTTACTAACAAAATCAATTAATCGATCTGTATTTTCGTCAATGTATTGCTTTCAGACAAGGAAAAATCAACTTCCATTTGGAAATCTTCAATTTCTTTTGAAAGCTGTTCAATTTTTACTCGAAGGCGAAGCGGATCGATGATCACTGCCTCATTTTCAGCTAGAAAAGACTTCACGATCTCTTGGTTGGCAGCCGCTTGTGTCTTTCCATCTTTCCCAAACAAGGTTTCTAAATGCTGATCAAGTCTCCTTTTCACATCTTCATTCGTTTGTTCTGCTTTGTCGACCAGCTCTTTGTACACTTGTTTCATTTTCCGTAAATAACGAATATCGTAGTCTATCGACGTCTTACGTTCAATCGCCTCTGCCACCGTCATACGGACACCTGCCACATCAATCATTGTGGTTGCATTTGATACAACGATAGCTGATTTGATGGCATTCCGGCGTTTGATTAAAGCTTGAATCGATTGATCATCAGCCTTCGCCTTTTTTTCAACTTCTTCTTGATTCTGAAATCCGTGCTGTATATGTTTCCCGATCATCAATCCACCAAGTACGGCGTCATCAACGGTTCGGTTGATCCTTTTATCTAACATTTTCAGTTCACTTAATGCTCTTGTAATGGTCATTTCCATATTCACGACAACTCCCTTGGTTCATCCTGAAAATCATAGATTCCTATCATATACCAAAGTGTGCTTCTTTTACTAGTGATATCCTTTTCTGTCAGCAGCTTTATATAGAAAAAACCTGATGTTTATACACCAGGTTTTTCTCGTTTTTTCTGAATCCAAGCTGTCATGTAATACGCAGCATAGCAGAGCGCAATGAAAGGAATGCCGCAGATGAGGGCAATCCGCTGATTTGGATCAAAGGCAATGCCGATGACAGATGCTAGACATAGGAGGAAGGCAGCAATCGGAACCACTGGATAGAGCGGGGTTCGAAATGATAAATCTTGAAGCTGTCCGCCTTCCTGTAAAAATCTTTTCCGAAACATCAACTGTGAGGCAGCAATTCCCATCCATACGACCACAACAGCCAGTCCAGAGATTGACACAAGAACAAGATATACCGTTTCTGGTGCGATCACACTCGATAGCAATGAAAGAATACCACCGATCATACTTAAAATGAGTGCATTCAAAGGAATTCCTTTTGATGTCAGCTTCGCCAGTTTTTTAGGAAGTGTCCGTTCTTCAGAAAGCGACCAAAGCATACGAGATGACGCGTATAATCCTGAGTTTGCGGCAGATAAGATCGCGGTCAGGATGACAAAATTCATGAAATCTGCAGCATAAGGAATTCCGATACGATCAAATACCACGACAAATGGGCTTTTGATCACCCCGGCTTCTTCTACTGGAATCAAGCCAGCCAAAACAACGATCGTTCCAACGAAAAACAGGACGAGACGCAGGACGGTTGTGCGAATGGCTCTTGGGATGGTCTCGTCAGGATTGACGCTTTCACCCGCAGCAATCCCAATCAACTCCGTCCCTGAAAAAGCAAAATTGACAGCAAGCATCGTCATTAAAATCGGTAAAAAGCCGTTTGGGAAAAGTCCGCCTTCGCCAGTGAAATTAGAAAAGAACGGAGCGGCCTCACCGCCCTTTAATGGAATCAAACCAAACATTGCAGCTCCGCCAAGAATAATAAAGAGAATAATAGCCATCACTTTAATACTGGAAAACCAAAACTCTGATTCTGCAAAAAATTTGACTGTAAATGCATTCAGTAAAAAGATGAGAAGAGCAAAAACACCACTCCACATCCAAACCGAAGTGTCTGGAAACCAGCGCTGCATTAATAATCCTGCCGCTGTAAATTCCGAACCGAGTGCCACTGTCCATGTCAGCCAGTATAGCCAAGCGACCGTATAGCCTGTACCAGGTCCAATGTATTTTGTTGCGTACGTATGAAAAGCCCCTGTGACCGGCATAGCGACAGACAGCTCACCTAAACAAAGCATCACGAGGTAGACAATTAATGCCCCCACAAGATAGGCAAGAATGGTTCCCGCAGGTCCGGCCTGATTGATGGTATACCCAGAGCTTAAAAAGAGCCCTGTCCCAATGACGCCGCCTAGAGAAAGCATGAACAGGTGCCGGCTCGTCATTTTTCGTTGATATTGTTGTGACTGATCTTTTGCTTGTTCCATGTCTTCCCGCCCTTTTGCTTAGAAGTATGTGTAATGAATCATGATGTGGTTCGTTTTAAGATGTCATTGATATCTTCTGGAGTCGTGCGGCAGCAGCCGCCGATGATATGCGCGCCGTCTTTGTACCACTGATACGCACATTCGCCAAAAGTAAGATGTGACGTATCACCGCTCCAAACCTTTTCTTCAGGATCATATACTTCACCTGAGTTTGGATACACCACAATCGGTTTGCTTGTTCCTTTTTTCATTTCTTGAATGAGAGAAGTGATAAATTGCGGCGGCGTACAGTTCACGCCGACAGCAGCAATTTGTTCATAAGGTTCAAGTGCCTGTACACATTCCCGTATGGAGTCACCTTCACTAATGTGCAGGCCATCCTTTGCGCTGAATGTGATCCAAGCTGATACCCCGCTGAATTCATCCCGCAGCAGCTTTGCGATGGCTGTTGCTTCAATCAAACAAGGAATCGTTTCACATGCAAGGATATCTGCTCCCGCTTCTACTAATGCCTGAATTCTTGGTCTGTGAAAATCAATGAGAGCCTGCTCAGAGAGTCCGTAATTTCCCTTATATTCTGAACCATCAGACAAATAAGCGCCGAATGGCCCCACAGATCCAGCGACAAATGGTTTTGTCCGCCCTTCACGACGCGCTTCATCCTGCCAAAAAAGATCGCGTGCCTCTTTCGCTAAAGTGACAGATCGTTTCATGAGTTCAAGCGCTTCTTCTTTTGTATAGCCTTTTTCAGCAAAGCCTTCAATCGTTGTTTGGTAGCTGGCGGTTGTGGCGCAGTCAGCACCTGATTGGAAGTAGTCCAAGTGTACTTGCTGAATCAATTGTGGCTGTTCAATAAGTATTTTGGCTGACCATAAACTGTCATTTAAGTTACAGCCCTTTCGTTCAAGCTCTGTTGCTAATGCACCGTCTAAAATCAAAGGTGCGTGAGCCTGTAAACGGCTTTGAATAGGATTCATCGGAATCAAACAGCCTCCTTTTTAGATCGGATTTGATGGGTATGATATGAGGCAGTAGTTTAAATGACTAAAGCGTTTTTGTCAAGGAGAGGAAAAAGCATATTAGGGCGCGAAAACCCTGAAAACATGCGGGTTTTGATGCATAAAAATGTAGTCAAAATAATAGAAAACCAAGTCATTGACAGCCTCTAAAAAGAGATATATATTATGGAAAGATTGATTTCAGAAAGCTTCATCAAAAGGCGCCGTCTTTTGATTTTTATGTTGTCCAACGACTGTCTTCTTTCGTGCAGAAAGAGGGTTTTTTATATGCTTAAAAAAGGAGGAAAGAAGAATTGAAAAAATGTGTAAAAGATATAACGATGATTTTAGTTGGTTCTTTTTTATTTGCCGCAGCAGTGAACATGTTTGTCATTCCGCTTGAATTTGGTGAAGGCGGCGTAACGGGGCTGTCCATCATTTTTTATTATTTGTTTGAGATTGCACCGTGGCTGACGAACCTTGTGTTGAATGCGATCTTATTACTTGTGGGATATAAATACTTGGACAAGAAGACCACGATTTATACGGTGGTTGCCGTCGCAAGTAACTCTCTATTTTTACACTTGACCACAACATGGGTCGTGAATGTTCATGAATTGATCATTGGAGCAATTTTTGCAGGAATTATCATCGGTATCGGGATTGGTCTAGTGCTAAGAGCAGGCGGAACAACGGCGGGCTCTGCCATTCTCGGAAGAATTGCCAACAAGTATTTAGACTGGAACGTGAGCTATGCCATCTTGTTCTTTGATCTGATCGTTGTATTTGCTTCCTACTTTATTATTGGTGCGGAAAAATTAATGTTTACCATTGTGATGCTGTATGTGGCGACAAAGGTGATGGACTTCGTGATAGAAGGACTTAACACGAAAAAGGCAGTGACGATTATTTCTTCATGCAAAGATGATATTGCGGAAGAAATCAATCACACCCTGGACCGAGGCGTAACAATTTTAAACGGACGCGGACATTATTCAAAGGAATCGAAGGAAATTCTTTACGCAGTCATTCAAAAGCAAGAGCTCATGCGCCTCAAGAAAATTATTAAGAAAATTGATCGAGACGCATTTGTTGTTGTCCATGACGTGCGCGATGTGTTCGGAGAAGGATTTGTAAATATATAAAAATGAAAATAAGACAAAGAGCTAAAAGACCCGAAAAAGGGTCTTTTTTTATTCTCTATACCTCTTGTCACACAATACTATGTAATGTATAGTATAAAGAGTTAGGAGTTGTAAACATGAATGCACAATTAAAAAAAGGATTACTGGAGTTTTGTGTACTGGCGGTATTAAAGAAAGGCGATTCCTATGGTTATCAAATCATTAAAGATATGTCCCGTTGTATTGAGATTTCAGAATCGACATTGTATCCGATTTTAAAGCGTTTAGAGCAAAACAATTATGTGGAGACCTATTCCCAGGAACATAACAGTCGATTAAGAAAATACTACCGCATGACAGAAAGCGGGCGGGAGCATATGGCGCAGTTTTTAGAGGAATGGGATCAGGTGATGGCGATTTACGACTTTATTTCTGGAGGACAGGGCAATGAATAAAAAAGAATTTTTAAGCAGCCTAAAGAAGCATCTGCATCTTCTAGGCGACAAAGATAGTGATCGGTTTATCGAATACTACGATGAAATAATTGAGGATTATCAGGAAGATGGCTACAGTGAACAGGAAGCGGTTCAACAAGTCGGGCAGCCTGCTATGATCGCTGAAGGAATTATGAAGGAACAAGGAATAAAAACCGTTCAGGTGCCGACGTTTGGAGAAAAAGCCACAAGACTCTCCATTCTCATTTTAGGCTTTCCGTTATGGGGCAGTATTCTAGCAACAGTCTTCCTGTTGATTCTTTCTGTGTATATGGTGATTTGGTGTATTCCACTCGTGACAGGTACAGTGACGCTGGTTGGTCTGCTCGGAGGTTTTTGGAGCATCATTGGTTCTCCATTTATCTTTCAGGACGGTTTGCATGTGGTGGTGACGCAGATTGGCGTTGGTATTTTTCTGTTAGGTGCCGGATTATTAAGCGGCATAGCCACGGCGTATTTGACAAAGCTATTTGTGCAAATAACTATTCAAACCACTAAGGCATTCATGGGAATGTTTAAAAAGAAGGTCGTGAGAGTATGAACGTGAACGATTTAAAAAAGCAAGTCATCAAATGGGGAATCATCTTCACCGTTGCCGGAGGAATTGTCATGGCAATTGGTTTTGGCATATCAGGCTTTGATCTAGATGCATATCACAACGATGACCAGAACAACGTGTTCCGCACCATCAATTGGAGTAAGCCATAATAAATGAAAAAAGACAAAGAGCTAAAATCAAGATCATTTTAGCCCTTTGTCAACAGTCTGAAACCCGCTTATGCGGGTCTTTTTTTCGCTCGGGCCACAAAGAAGAAATAACAGCAAAGTGCGCCTAGATCACAAAGCATAATGATCAGACCCATTGGAAAGGCTGTTTGGCTTCCGGCTAGTCCGACAAGAGGTGTCATGCAAGCGCCTAGCAGCATTTGCGCCACACCGATCAGTGCAGCAGCACTTCCTGCATGTGCCCCGTGATGCTGCATCGCAAGAGACGGTGCAGAGGTGCCGACAATTCCAACGCTTGATACCACAAAAAACAGCGGAATGAGAATACCGTACAATCCTGCATCAATCGAGATCATGAAAAATAAAGTCACTCCCCCTAACGCAGCTGTCAGCAATCCAATGCGAAGGACTTTCTCTTCACCGATTTTCGCAGCGACTCGGGCAAATACTTGTCCAGCCGTGATGATTCCAAGACTATTTACCGCAAATGCTGCACTAAAGCCTTGTGGAGAAAGGTTAAAAATATCCTGGAGCACAAACGGTGAACCTGAAATATACGCAAACATCGCTGCGAATACAAGACCTTGTGAGAGTGCATATCCAACAAAGAGACGATCACTGGCTAAAATTTTCATCGCGCCTGCAATCTGTTGAAAGCCCCCGGTCTGTCTACGCTCCGCAGGTAAGCTTTCTTGCAGTGAAAAGATGGATCTCAGCAGCATCAATGCCCCGAGAATTCCGAGTAGGACAAATACACCCTGCCATGTCGTGAAGCGTAAAATTTGTCCGCCCGCAATAGGTGCTGCTGCCGGAGCCACCCCGTTGACTAACATCAGCAGTGCAAAGAATTTCGTCATTTCTGATCCTTCATAATGATCTCGCACGATAGCTCGTGCAATCACAATGCCTGCTGAACCAGCAAGTCCTTGAATCAATCTAAGAAGAATGAACATCCAAATCGATGTGACCACTGTACAAAGAAGTGATGCCGCTATAAAGATAATCAAGCCAATCATCAGCGGTTTTCTTCTGCCGATCGTATCGCTGATCGGGCCTGCAATCAGCTGGCCAAGCGCCAGTCCAATGAGACAAGCCATGAGACTTAATTGGGACAGCGCCGTACTTGCCTCAAAATCACGAGCAATATGAGGCAATGCAGGTAAATACATATCCATTGCCAGCGGAGCAAGGGCTGTTAAAGATCCAAGCAATGCGGCAAGGAGAAATCGATTTTTTTTCGATTCTTGGGGATAAGATAAAGAACTCATATGATGACAACACTCCTCGTATACTTCCTCAACACAGCATAATGAATCGAGCGTTCCTTTTCAATGAAAAATTTTCAAAGATGTTTCCGTGCAAAATGATTGATCTTTCGAATGAGACTCTTTACATTGAATGAGTAGAGAAAAGAGTAAGGCTATCACATGCAGTGATTGCATGATACGTATATCCACTAATAGAGAGCAGGAGGTGCTGACATGAAGCAGCAAGAGCTAATCATTCGTCAAGCAGTCAAAGAAGATCATGAGGCCATCAGGAGCGTGCTGATCAAATCCTATGCACAGTATGCGCCTCAATTTACAGAGGAAGGCTGGCAAGATTATTCTGCCGCGCTTGCAGCAGCTGTAGATAATCCGAACATGGAGCTGATGCTGGTGGCGGAGCTTGATGGCAAGGTTGTGGGGACGCTTCAAATGTTCCGTTCATCAGAGCAAGCATATGACAATCCAGAAATGGGCATTACATCAGCCATCGTCCGGTTTTTAGGAGTAGATCCCGATGTGAGGGGAAAAGGAATTGCAGAGTCCTTGCTGCGTAAAAGTATTGAACTAACGCAATCATGGGGCGAAAATGTCCTGTATCTGCATACATCTGATAAAATGCAGGCCGCCATTCGCCTATATGAAAGAATGGGCTTTGAGCGTGCGCTTGATAAAGATTTTGTGAGCTCGAGTGGGACGCATGTCAAGAGCTATCAATATGTGATCAAGAAAGAACAGCCAGCAGGTTCATAATATAACGTGCAGCAAAAGGAAGAGCTTACGTCCATGGGCAGCTCTTCCTTTTTTCAATTTACGCCCATAGTGCCAGCGCCCAATATGATACCCCCCATGAGATGAAACCGAACATGACAAAGAATTTTAACATGCGCTCATAAGGAGACAGCTTTCGTTCTCTCTTCGTTTTCACTAGCTGCCAATAAAGGGCAAAGCCGCAAATCATGAGGATAATTTGTCCAAGCCGTGTAAAGTTTTCAAGAATCGTGATTCCGTTCATTTCTTTTCACCTCATTATTCATCTTCCAGAAGTAAAAGCGCAATCCTTTATTTCTTCAAAAAAAATCGGTGTATACTAGAAAGAAACGAGTGTTAGAGGGAGTTGTGCATATTGTTTTCGCTGCATGCGGATCGTTGGGATGAAGTCATCGAGAGAAAAATCAAATACGATCAAAAAGTTGTGGAACATACCTGTCAGCTGTTAGACGCACAGAAGCAGCAGGCTGTGCTGTTTCACAAGATTGAAGACCCGTTTACGATGAGGGCAGGTGATGGTGCTCTGACCATTCCAAAAGGGAGCTATACGACCGCTTATTATTGGAAGGATCGTCCTTACAACATATATTTCTGGAGAGATGATCAAGGGAAGGAACTAGGGTCTTATCTTAATATGGTGGGAGACACTCAATTCAACGGCCAGCTGGTCATGTTTGAAGACCTCATTATTGATCTCCTCGTTCTTCCGAATGGTGATGTCTTTGTGCTGGATGAAGATGAATTGCCGGAGAGTTTAGCGGATTTTGAACACGGTTCGGTGCATCGGGCATTAAAGGGCGTGATGGCTTCGTTAGAAAGCATTCTCGATCAAGTGAGGGCAGATGCCGAAGGAAAATATCATCACAGTTTGTTTGAGCCGATGTTGAAATAGAAAAAACGATTCCTCGCTGAAAGGAATCGTTTTTTTGTTAAACCTTAATACGGTTTAATCGTTTTTGTAAATTGGTTTTTGTTTTGGAGGCTTTTAGCTGTTTGACAGCGCTTTGGGCCGCTGCTTTTGTTTTCTTTGTTCGTTTCGCTTCCGCTTTTTTGACCTTTTGTTTAGCGTCTGTCACTTTCTTTTGATAAGCGACTTGTTTTTTGACTTTGTCGAGCCGGTTTTGCAGGCTTGTTTTTTCTTTGCCTTTGTTTAGTTTTTTGATGGCCGTTTGAGCACTTTTAATAGCGCCCTGTGTTTTGTTTTTTTCGGCTGTTTTGACCTTTGCACGTGCCGAGCGGATATCAATGGCTGCTTGGACTTTCTTCACCCGTTCTGTGAGTGCTGTTTTTTGTTTGCTTGCAGTGAGCCGGCCAATTCTTGTTTTGGCTTGATTGACATCTTCCTGCTTTTTAGATGTTTCGGCTTTTTTAACAGCACTGGCAGCAGCCTTTAAAAAGGAGGATTGCGGCACATATTGCACGCGGCCATAGCCGAATTGTGGATCCCTCCCTTTTGCACCAAGATCCACTGTATAGCTGCGCAATAAAGTGCGAAGCTGTGCATTTGTTTTCTTCGGATGAAGCTGCTTTAACAGTGCCAGCATTCCTGTGACATGCGGTGCAGCTTGTGATGTACCCGTTGCATACCAATATTCATTTTTTAAATAAGTGCTGATGACGTTCTGGCCAGGGGCAGAAAATTCAATCCCTTTCCCTGTATTCGAGATAGACGCGAGTTTGTCTTTGTCAGTCGTTGCAGATACGGCAATGACGCTATTGTAAGCGGCAGGGTAGCTAATATGATTCTTTTTCCCATCATTTCCGCTTGCAGCGACTACAAGTAGTCCTTTTTTATAGGCTTCATCCACTGCTGAACGCAAGATGGGGATATTGTCTTCAAAGCCTAAACTTAAATTAATAATGTCCATCTTGTTGGTAATCGCCCAATCGATGCCTCGAAGCAGACTATATAGATCGCCTTCTCCCGTTTTATCTAACACTTTCACAGCATACAGCTTCACACCAGAAGCGACGCCAACTGTTCCATAATCGTTATTAAGCGCACCAATCGTGCCGGCGACATGTGTGCCATGTCCTTCATCATCTTTATAAGAGGATGTGTAGTTCACGAATGATTTACCGCCGGCTACCTTTAAATCCTCGTGTGAGAAAATGCCAGTATCTAAAACGGCTACTTTTACATTTTTACCAGTGACGCCTTCTTTTATTGCTTGTTTTATATTGAGTTTTTGCAGGTTGTAAGATTTTTGTACCAATGCATCCTGATTAGTAGCAGCGGCTGTTTTCTTCACAGTAGAAGCTGCGAGTTTAACCTTTACGTTTTTTGAGACGTAAGCGATATTTGGGTCTTTTTTGAGTGAGGTGACCGCTTGTTCATCTGCTGTCACAGCGACCGCGGGAAGATGTATGTACTGTGCGTTCACTTTCTCACTTTCCTCAATAGCTGTTTGTTTCCCTTTTTGATTTTTATAGACGATGATAACATCTGTTTCTTTTGACGGTGCAGCTGCCTGCGAATGGAAGGGCAAAGCAGTTGTCAGCGCAAGAAGAAACGCGATGACGATCAATATTTTCCTTTTCAAGGCGTGGCTCCTCTCATCCGATGATCTCGGTCTTTTTTTCTCTATTATATCGGAGAAAGCAGAGGGATGGGATAGTAGAATTGTCGTCTTGTTGAGAAAGTTATTTTTACTAGTAACCTGAAATTGAAATTCATAGAATTCTAGTAGACAATAGAGACATCAAGATAAGAGAAAGAAGGACATGTTGATGAACGTAAAAGAGTATATGACGTATGATGCGACTGGCTTAGCAGCACTTGTGCGGAATAGGCAGGTAACGCCCGAGGAGCTTATGCAGGCTGCATTTAATAGATTGAATGAGGTCAATCCAGAACTAAACGCTGTGATACAGACGAGACAAGATCAAGTTTTAAAAGATATCAAGGAGTTACATGAGTATCAGCCATTTGCAGGCGTTCCGTTTGTGCTGAAAAATATATCACAAGGGATTAAAAACGAACCGCTGACAGCAGGCGCTTTGCTGTTAAAGGATGTAAAAGCCAACTCGGATTCGCACTTTGTTGATCGATTGAAGCAGGCTGGTTTTCTCATGATTGGGCATACAAATACACCGGAATTCGGTTTAAGAAATGTGACGGAACCTGCGTTACATGGGCCAACGAGAAATCCTTGGAATACGGACTATTCTCCAGGCGGCTCAAGCGGCGGGACAGCAGCAGCTGTTGCAAGCGGCATTGTACCTGCTGGCGGAGCAAGTGATGGCGGTGGTTCCATTCGGATTCCAGCCTCCTTTACCGGTTTGTTCGGTCTTAAGCCTACGCGGGGAAGAACGCCGGTAGGCCCAGGCGCAGGAAGGCAGTGGCAAGGGGCTTCCATCGACTTTACACTCACAAAAACCGTGCGGGACAGTGCAGCCCTTCTTGATCTTCTTCAAGTCATTCAGCCCGAAGCTGCTTTCCAAACTCCGTTATACGATGGCAGTTACCAAGAGGATCTGGTGAAACGTACATCTTCTATGCGAATTGCTTACAGTGTAGAATCTCCAGTTGGCACGAAGGTCAGTGAGGAAGCGAAGCAGGCGGTTCAGCAAACAGTGAAATGGCTGAGTGAGCAAGGTCATCAAGTAGAAGAAGCCAAGCCGGAAATTGATGGGGTTCATCTCATGCAGCAATATTACGTGATGAACAGTGGAGAAATGTCTGCGTTATTCACTTCCTTGGCTCGTTCCTTAGGGCGTCCAGTAAAGCCGGAGGAAACGGACATCGTGGCATGGGTGCTGGCGGAGGCTGGCAAGAATGTGACCGCAGCTGCTTATACAGAAAGTCTTGATGCGTGGGATCGGGCTGCTGCACAAATGGCGTCATTTCATCAAACCTACGATCTCTATGTGACACCAGCTACTGCCTATTCAGCTCCAAAGGTTGGTGAGCTTATGCATTCAGATCAGGAAACAGCCGAACTTTTATGTGTGTCATCTCTTTCAATGCAAGCACAGCAGGATCTTATTTATGATATGTTCCTCAAGAGCTTGACCTACACCCCATTTACACAGCTTGCCAACTTAACAGGTCAGCCATCAATGAGTGTACCGGTTCATCTCACTAGCGCGGGCATGCCTTTAGGGGTACAGGTGACAGCGCCTAAAGGGAAAGAGGACTGGCTGCTCAGGCTTGCGGCGGAAATGGAGACATCCTCGATTTGGAAAGGAACTAGACAATTAAATCGATAACGCATGATAAGCGACTTTGGTCTATGGAGGGAAAAGAGTGTCACACGTGAGTACGAAGGATAAAATCATTCAAACGGCAGCACTTCTTTTACGTAAACAGGGATACCATGCGACAGGATTGAATCAAATTATCAGAGAGAGCGGCACACCTAAAGGCTCTCTTTATTATTACTTTCCAAATGGAAAAGAAGAGCTGGCCATTGCATCTGTTGAATACATTAGTCAAAAGGTCATCAATCAAATTGAAGAAGGCTTTGCTTATTCGGATGATCCGTATATTGCCATCGATCGTTTTATGACAAACATCATTCGAGGATTTATGGAGAAAGAAGGTGAAAGAGGGATTCCAATTGTCTTGCTGGCGGCAGAGTCAAAGCCGGAAAACACGCAGCTCCATGTTGCATGCAAACAAGAAATGATCCGCTGGCAGGAGCTTGTAAAAGAAAAGCTAATGAACAGCGGGTATGAAGAAAACAAAGCGGATGAGCTGGCTTCTCTCCTTCACTCAATGGTAATCGGTGGTCTATCGATGACGACTGCACTCAAACAAACGACCCCTTTAGAACACGTAAAAAGTTACCTTAGACACTTATTTATGCGAGAAGAGTAAAATCTCTCGCATATTGTCTATCTATTATATCAATTGGTCTATATAATATAGATAGTCAATTCGTCATGAGGAGTGATGGGATGTCGGAGCAACCGCAATCGATCAAGCAATCCGAAGGTACCTCTTTTTATACCATGTCTGGTTCAGGAAAACTGTATGGGCTGGAGAATCAGCTTGTTCAAATGCTGGCAGAAGCAAATCAAACGAATCAGCTGTTTGAGCTTGCCTTAATCACAGGTGGGAAAGGAGCTTATTTCCCGCTGCACTGTCATGAGCACTTATTTGAAACCATTTTTGTGCTGGAAGGAAAGCTTGAAGTGATGCTGGACGGTAAAAAATACATGGTAACTGCCTTTGATTATATTCATATCCCGCCCAAAACGATTCATGGCTACAGAATGCATAGTCATAAAACAAGATTTATTTCATATACGCTGGGCGGAAAAATGACAGATGTCTATCAGCAAATTGGGAAGAGGCTTTTTCAGAATGAATGTTCTATGATGAATCATGCTTTCGATGCAGCCAGTTTTCAGCAGGCTGAAAAAGAAAGCGATATCATCCTGATGCATGGAATCAGAGAACTGTCCAATACAACGAGGCCCTCCGTTTTATTTCATAGTCAGCTCCCTCAAAAGGTGCAGCCTTATGTATTAGAGGCTGGTGAAGGGAAGCAATACATCATTGATGGTCAGATTCATGAGCTGATTGCAACAGTAGAAACAACAGGGGGCGGATTCAGTCATTTTGTGATTGAAGGAGCGAAGGAGAAATATTTCCCGCCGCATTATCATCAAGTTCATACTGAAGCGCTCTATTGTGTTGAAGGGAAAATGAACCTTCATTTGAATGGAGAAGATATTTGCTTGATGCCGGGTGACTTTGCCTATATCCCGCCTGATACGATTCACTCTTATGAATTTATGTCTCATTCAAATAAAATGTTGGTTTTGCTGCTACCAGGAGAAATTGAGCAGGTGTATGAGCAGTTTGAAGAATCTCCAAGACAAAGTATATGTCCCTATTTTATTCAAGAAGGGAATTTCATGTTCAATCGGGAGACTTCAACTCAATATGATTTGTTTTTTGTCGAAAAGGAATAAGTGTGTAACGCGTTACACAACATTATGAGTCTGTCGAAACAATCGACAGGCTTTTTTTGTTTTTTGCCTCCTCCACATAAATTTCTCATTTGATGAATGAAGCATTCATTCAAGGTGAAGCTATGTAAAGATGACTTGAGCTAAAGGAGGAAATGCATGTGAGAGCCGTTACTTATCAAGGGAAAAATAGCATTGCAGTGAAAAAAGTAGATGCACCGTCGATTCAAGATCGAGAAGATGTGATTATACGGATTACATCGACATCAATTTGTGGATCAGATTTACATTTGTATCAGGGGAATTTCCCGCTTCCAATCGGCTATGTGATTGGGCATGAACCAATGGGGATTGTGGAGGAAGTTGGCCCGGATGTCACAGCCGTAAAAAAGGGAGACCGTGTCGTCATTCCATTTACCGTTGCATGTGGTAAATGCCAATATTGCGATCATCACTTAGAAAGCCAATGCGACAACTCAAACCCGCACTACGACTCGGGTGGACTTTTTGGCTATAGTGAGAAATATGGGAATTATCCCGGAGGACAGGCAGAGTATTTACGCGTACCTTTTGGAAATTACACCCCGTTTAAGATTCCAGAGGATTGTGAGCTGGAGGATGAACAATTGCTGTTCTTATCAGATGTCCTGCCAACCGCCTATTGGAGCGTAGAGCACGCAGGTGTGAAAAAAGGCGATACGGTCATCGTGCTAGGCTGCGGACCTGTTGGGTTAATGGCACAGCAATTTGCTTGGCAAAAAGGGGCGGAACGTGTGATAGCTGTGGATTACATCGATTACCGCCTGCGGCATGCAAAACGGATGAGCGGCGTGGAGGTTTTTGACTTTACAGAAGATCCCGACATGGGAGAAACGTTAAAGGAGCTCACCAAGGGCGGGGCCGATGTTGTGATTGATTGTGTGGGAATGGACGGGAAGAAGTCGCCGCTTGAAAAAATTGAGCAAAAGCTCAAGCTGCAAGGCGGAACGATCGGACCCATTCAAATTGCCACAAAAGCCGTTCGCAAGTGCGGAACAGTGCAGATGACGGGTGTGTACGGCGGCCTGTACAATATGTTCCCATTAGGTGCTTTTTTCGCAAGAAACGTCACCTTGAAAATGGGCCAAGCCCCTGCTCGAGGATACATGTCAAAACTCTATCAAAAAGTGACAAGCGGTGAAATTGATCCTAGAGCCATTATCACACACAAATTGCCATTAGATGAAGCTGCTCATGCGTACCACATCTTCAATGACAAACAGGATGATTGTATAAAGGTCGTCTTAAAGCCATAAAAAGAAGGCTTAGGAGTATTCCTAAGCCTTTAATGTGTGCTCGTCCATCATTTTTTCGATTAATTCAAAAAATGTTTTTTTATCTTCCTCTGAAAGGTGGTTGAACAATTGATTCACAAGCAGCTGGCGATTGTCGATCATTTGTTTAGCAATTTGTTCACCCAATTCAGAGAGTTCAATCCATACAGTACGGCGGTCATTATTATTTCGAGAGCGGATAATCAGCCCTTCGTCTTCTAAGTGATTGAGAGCGGTGGTTGTTGCAGAGGGAGATAATGAAACTTCCTGAAGAATATTTTTCACAGTACATGATTGATGGCGGTAGATGATACGTAAAATAAATCCTTTAACATTCGTGACGTTTTTCGGAATATTTTCTTCATCTAATTGTTTCGTCGCCTTTAAATACTTTGTCAGTGCATGGTCTAACAAACTTGCCTCTAGCTCGAAATGTTGCATTCTCCATACCTCTTTTCCTATTGCATTCGCATTTTCCGATCAATTACTAGGTCTATCTTATCATAATAATCATCATGATTTAAACCAAAATGGAAGACGGCTATAAAATTACCTATATTATCAATTAATAAAAAGAACAATTCCAAAATGAAATGATTTTACTTTCAGCTGTTTTTATTTTAGAATGTGAATGAGATAAAATCTGCCAACCTAATTCGCTGGAAATTGGCTATTGGAAATCAAACGTTTGGAGATGAAGATATTGAATACTTTACAGGCATTACTAAACGACAGAATGGAACGCTCTTCACAAATTGAGGCGGTAACTGGCGGAGGTGTGTCTTATACATTTGAAGAATATGCAAAACGCATCGACCAGCTCGCTCATTACTTACATCAAAAAGGAATTCGAAAAGGCGATCGCGTTTGCTTTATTTGTCAAAACCATCATCACTTTTCAACGATTATGCTGGCAGCCATTAAAGCAGGTGCAGTCGCAGTTCCGCTTAGCTGGCAGCTTACTTCTTTTGAGCTGGAAGGGATTTTGAAAAAAGCAGAGCCAAAGGCTTTATTCTTTGACCGAGAATTCCGTGACATTATTGCTGCGGTGGATGTGTCTTTAGACAACTGTCTCATGGTAGAATCTGGTGTGAATGCAAAAACAACGCAGCTGTTTGAAGATATATTGGCTTCAAATGATGGCAGTGATCTTGCAGAAGAGGTATCAGAGGAGGATCTAGCGATGATCTTATTTACCTCTGGGACAACGGGTAATCCAAAAGGCTGTATGGTTGGACATGGACGAATCTATCAATTTTTAACAAGACGTGGGAATCGAGGATTTGACTTGAAAGGAAAGCGGTACTTAGCGAGTCACCCTCTGTATCATATGAGTTCAATTAATCACCTGATCGCCGCTGCGATTGAAGGGTATACGCTTGTTTTCTTACATGAGGCAACACCGAAGCGCATTTTAGAAACAATTGAAAAAGAAAGAATTACGTTCATGATGGCTTTCCCTTCAGCTTATACGTACATGTTGGAAGAAATGAAGCGTGGTTCGTATGATCTTTCATCCTTTGAAATTGCGATTTCTGGCGGTACGAAGGTGCCGGTCCGTTTGATTAAGGACTACAAAGAAGCAGGCATTCAGATGATGCATGGCTACGGAAGCACGGAAGCATGGGTTGTCAGTGCGTGGCATCCTGCGATGGGCGAGGATAAAATGGGCTCTGCTGGTAAAGTGGATCCAGATGTAGAAGTGAAAATCGTTCATCCTGAGACAGAGGAAACACTGCCAGCTGGAGAAATTGGCGAAGTCGTCATGAGAAGTCCGTTTTATTTCTTAGGCTATTATCATCAGCCTGACGCAACTGCGAAGGTACTCAAAGATGGCTGGTTCCATATGGGAGATGCAGGCTATCTAGACGAAGACGGTTTTCTATTTATCACAGGCAGATACAAAGATGTGATTTTATACGGCGGAGATAATATCTACCCTGATCAAGTAGAAGAAGTCATTGAACAAATTCCGGGTGTGATTGAATCAGCTGTCATCGGGGTGCCGGACGAATTATATGGTGAAGTGCCAAGTGCATATATCATAAAAGACGAATCCGCCGATTTCTGCGAGGAAGATGTGGTGAACTATTGTCAGGAACGTTTGGCCGATTACAAAGTGCCATCCATTCATTTCATCAGTGAACTGCCAAAAAACAAGCTTGGTAAAATCATGAAGAAAGATTTACGTGAATTGGTTGTGAATGCTTAGTACCTATTCTGCTATAATGAAATTTGAATGATTTTTTGTTTTTCTAACGTTTTGGAGGGAAAGGGTTTGCGACATATTCTTCGTAAGAAACACATTCACGATTTGTTGGAACAGAGCAGACAGCAAAAGGTAAAGAAAACGCTGGGCGGGCTTGATCTCACGCTTCTTGGTATAGGGGCAGTGATTGGTACAGGGGTTATGGTATTAACTGGAATTACAGCAGCTAAGGATGCTGGACCGGCTGTCATTTTCTCCTTTGCGATTGCAGCCATTGTGTGCAGTTTGGCAGCACTTTGCTATGCAGAAATGGCATCAGCGCTTCCTGTATTCGGCAGTGCATACATTTATTCATATACAACTATGGGCGAGCTTGTAGGCCATTTGATGGGCTGGACCTTATTATCTGTTTATATGCTGACAGCTTCAGCTGTCGCCAGCGGCTGGTCGAGTTATTTCAACAGCCTGCTTGAGGGATTTGGAATTTCGATTCCGCATCAATTCTTAGCGGGGCCAGAGCAAGGCGGATATATGAATCTGCCGGCGATTATCATTGCTTTACTGATTGCGTGGATCTTATCTAGAGGAACGAAGGAAAGTAAAAAATTTAATAATATCATGGTGTTTGTGAAACTCGGTATTATTGTTCTTTTCATTGTAGTAGGCGGCTTTTATGTACAGCCAGCCAATTGGCAGCCATTTATGCCGTTTGGCGCAGAAGGCGTTATTGCCGGTGCTGCTGCTGTATTTTTTGCCTTTTTAGGATTTGATGCGATTTCTGCTTCAGCTGAAGAGGTGAAAAATCCGCAGCGGAACCTGCCAATTGGGATCATAGGTTCATTACTTATTTGTACGATCATTTACATTGTCGTTTGTTTGGTCATGACAGGCATGGTGCATTATACAAAGCTGAATGTCACAGAGGCTATGTCCTATGTCCTGCAAAGTGTACATCAAAATAGCGTGGCTGGTATTATTTCTGTTGGTGCGGTCATTGGATTGATGGCTGTGATTTTCGCCAATAATTATGCGGCAACTCGAATTGCCTATGCGATGGGCCGAGACGGACTTTTGCCTAAAGTGTTTTCAAAAACAAACAAAAGCGATACGCCTGTTGCTAGCATATGGATGATTGGCGGAATGACAGCTGTTATTTCAGGCTTTATTGATTTGAAGGATCTGTCCAACTTAGCGAATATCGGTGCGTTATTAACGTTTGCCATGGTCAGTTTATCTGTGCTTATTTTGAGAAAGACACATCAGCAGCTTGAGAGGGGCTTCAGGGTTCCTTTTGTGCCGGTTTTGCCGATTATATCAATGGGCTGCTGCTTGTTCCTTATGCTCAACTTACCAGGCCGGACATGGCTTTACTTTGGGGTTTGGCTGTTAATCGGTGTCGTCATGTACGCAGCGTATTCAAACAAACACAGTGAATTAGCGAAATCTTCATGAGAAAAAGGTGCAAATCCGTTGACGATTTGTGCCTTTTTTCATACGATTTGGGATAAGCTATAAAAGAGATAATGGACGGAACAAGAGGAGGATGAGGGATATGATTAGTGTTAGTCCTTATATTGTTGTAGAAGATGTGAAAGAATCTCTTCAATATTATCAAGGGATTTTTGGTGGGGATATTCAAATCTTAAATGAACATCAAGACCGTGTCCTGCATGCTGAATTGCATCTTGGGGAATCACTGCTTCATTTTTCAGATACGTTTGGACGCACGCCAAAGCCAGAGAATCTCAGATTGATCATGCAGTTTGACAATGAAGAAGAACTAAAGGCTGTCTATGAAGCGCTGGAAGCTGATGGAGATGTACTGGTTGAATTACAGGATACCTTCTTTGGCGCACTTCACGGACAAGTACAGGACCGGAAAAATGGGTTGATCTGGGTTCTGAATTATATGAAATAGACTAAGACCTTCACACGAGTGTGAAGGTTTTTTTGTGAGTGTTTTTATTTTCTGAAAAATGGAAAATATGCTATGTTGGAAGAATAAAAGGACAAGGAGAAGGGTGGCAAAGGAATGGAACAAATTGAGTTTCAATCAATCCAAACAAATGGTATAACACTTCATACAGCAATGGCTGGACCGGAAAATGGCCCGCTGCTTGTACTGCTCCACGGGTTTCCTGAGTTTTGGTACGGCTGGAAAAATCAAATCATCCCCTTGGCTGAGGCAGGCTATCGTGTTGTCGTTCCTGATCAAAGAGGCTACCATCTAAGTGACAAGCCAGAAGGAGTCGAATCCTACGTATTAGATAAATTGAGAGATGATATTGTGGGTTTGATCAAGACGCTGAGCCCGAACCAAAAGGCGATTGTCGGCGGACATGACTGGGGCGGGGCTGTTGCTTGGCATTTGGCTTCGACCCGTTCTCAATATGTCGAGAAATTAATCATTGTGAATATGCCGCATCCGCGGGTGATGATGAGGGTTCTTCCTTTTTATCCGCCGCAGTGGAAGAAAAGCTCTTATATCGCTTTTTTTCAGCTCCCAAATGTTCCTGAGGCAGCACTTCAAGAAAATCACTTCCAAAAGCTGGATGAAGCCATTGGGCTTACTGCAAGACCACATTTGTTCACGAAGGAAGATGTCTCAAGCTACAAGCTCGCTTGGACGCAGCCAGGCGCCTTGACCTCAATGCTGAATTGGTACCGAGCCATTAAAAAAGGCGGCTTTGAAAAGCCAATTTCAAAACGAATTCTCGTTCCTGTTCGCATGATCTGGGGGATGGAGGACAAATTTTTAAGCAGAAAGCTGGCGAAGGAAACGATTAAGATCTGTCCAAATGGCCAGCTGATCTTTGTCGATGATGCCTCTCATTGGATCAATCATGAAAAACCAGACGTCGTCAACAAACTCATACTCGAATTCTTGACATAAAGAAAAAAGCTCTGATCAGAGGACCAGAGCTTTTTTTGATTTATCCAATTTGATTCTTTTTCAATGCAGCAGGTTCGTCGTCCCAGCATTCAATTTTCTCATTGTTTGGAACGGCATTTTTATAGAAAACAGGATCTTTGCCTTCTTTTTTCTGTCTCGTGTAATCCTTCAGTGCTGCGAAGGCGACCTTAGACAGCATGGTAATAGCGATGAGGTTGACGATGACCATGAGTCCCATAAAGAGATCGGCTAGACCCCAAACAAGAGGAACAGTGGCAACCGCACCGAACAGAACCATTCCAATAACGGCAATTCGATAGATGTTAAGCCAAATTTTGTTCGCTCCAAGGAATTCAATGTTCGTTTCCCCATAGTAATAGTTACCAATCAATGTACTAAACGCGAATAGGAAAATCATGATGGCAAGGAATCCAGATGCCCATGGTCCAATGTGCTGACTGAGAGAAGCCTGTGTTAATTCAATTCCTTGCAAATTTGTTGTTTTATACGCATCAGAAAACAGAACAAGGAAGGCTGTGCTTGTACAAATAATTAACGTATCTGTTAACACGCCGAATGCTTGGATTAATCCTTGTTTAACAGGGTGGCTCGTGACAGCCGTTGCTGCTGCGTTAGGTGCACTACCCATACCAGCCTCATTCGAGAAGAGACCGCGTTTAATCCCTTGTAATAAAGCACCGCCCAGCGTACCGCCAGCGAACTGTTCAAACCCGAAGGCGTGTTTCACAATCGTGCTGATGACACCAGGAAGTTCCGTGATATTTGTGACAATGACAAAGAACGCAATACCGATGTAAGCAACTGCAAGCACAACAACAATGTATTCAGAAGCCTTTGCAATCGCTTGGATACCTTTGAAAATGATCGCTGCAAAAATGACTGCCATCACAATACCGACGGTTAAACGGTCTAAACCAAAGGAATTTTTAAAAGCGACAGTGATCGTATTGGATTGAACCGCGTTAAAGACGATTCCAAAAGAAATCGTAATCAGGATCGCAAATAAAATCCCCATCCAGCGCTTGTTTAACCCTTTTTCCATGTAATAAGCAGGTCCACCTCGGAAGCCTGTTTTGTCTTTTACTTTATATACTTGAGCTAGTGTACTTTCAACGAAACTTGAAGCAGATCCGATAATGGCTACGATCCACATCCAAAAGATGGCACCAGGGCCACCAATGGCAATAGCGATGGCAATCCCTGTGATATTCCCTGTTCCTACGCGTGCTGCCATACTGATCGCAAATGCTTGGAACGGTGATATTCCCTCTTTTTCTTTTCTTCCTTCTTTCAGGACACGCAGCATTTCTTTGATCATTCTCACTTGCAGGAAGCGTGTTCTATATGTGAAGTACACCCCAACACCAAGTAACAGAGCAATCACAATATAAGTCCAAATAAAATCATTTGTATGTGTTAAATAAGATAGCAAAGCTTTTTCGTTCATAACATCACCTCTTCGAATTCATCACTGTTCTTTTTAAAAAATACTGAGATCCCACTCTTTAGCGAGCTTTTTCAGCATCATGACACCGGTAATACTATTTCCACAATCGTCAATGGCAGGACCGTAAATGCCAATACCACAGCCTGTCTGAAACGGGAACTCTCTTCTTGCGCTTGGCGGAACGCAAGCCATAATTCCTCCAGACACACCACTTTTGGCTGGAACGCCTACGAAAGCAGCAAAATTCCCAGACGCATTATACATGCCGCATGTCAGCATCAATGCCTTTGTTAGTCTGGCGATATCCTTTGGGATGACTTGGACTTGTTTAAAGGGATGGTAGCCATCACTTGATATAATCAGTCCAATCAAGGCGATGTCCTCTGTTGTGACCTCGATGGAACATTGCTTTAAATACACTTCTAACGTGTCCTCGACATCCGATTCTAAATAATTGGTTTCTTTTAAATAATAAGCAAGTGCCCGGTTGCGATGCGCAGTTGCCCATTCTGATTGATAAACCTCTTCATTAACAGAAGGACGCTTACCTATTAAGTTTTCGATTAAATCGAAAATATATGCTAGCTTTTCTGTAGAAGTCTTTCCGGGAAGGATGGAGGATACGGTAATAGCTCCAGCATTAATCATTGGATTAAAGGGCTTCCCTGGTTTATGCATCTCAAGACGGTAGATGGAATTAAATGCATCACCAGTTGGCTCTACATCTACCCGATCCAAGACGTAAGGTACGCCTCTTCCTAAACAGGCAGCTATAAAGCTGATGACTTTTGAGATACTTTGCAGGGTAAAGGGAACGTCCCAATCACCATATCGTACAGATGATCCATCTGGGCCTATCACGCTGATACCAAGTTGAGAGGAATTCACTTTTCCGAGTGCTGGAATGTAGCCAGCATTCTGCCCGTTCTTGTAATACGGACGTATTTCTTCTGCCCATTGATCAACAGAAGACTGGCATGCGTGTTGTGTATTATTAGAAATTGCTGTTTTCATACGATTCCTCCAATCAAAAATCAAAAAGTACCCTATTGAATTGGCGGATGACAAAAAATGCGATCAAATAGGCACGAAAACATGTTACACATCTTCAAAGAACTTGTCATGCGCTGCTTGCACCACTCCTTTACACCTAAATATATGTACAAATGAAGGCATTGTCGGCGGAAAAACAAAAAGGGTTTTTAGTGAAAATTAAGAAAACGCTTACATCTAGTTTCACTAAAATTATTCATTCAATTTATCTTGGAAACTACACAATCTGACGTAAATCTACAGAAAAACTTACAAATAAAAATCAGTCTGTCGACTTTTGTCTAAACAATTCCTATTATTGTCGTCAATGATCAAAACACTGAATAGCTGAAAGGTCACCTTGCTGCCCCGGAGAATAGTCATAAAAAAGGATTTTGGAGATAAAAAGAGCGGTGAAAATTATTTTTTTGCACATTGTGGAGAAAAGAGTCTCCTTGTATACTGTGGCTATGCAAACAGGGGAAGGGATGTCAGTCATTTGAGTTTAAATCAGCTTGTCAAAAAGGACGCATTCATTTTAATTTTTATGATGGTCATTGTGCCGCTTGCAGGAGAGCTGAAGTTTTATCCTGTGAATGAGACGTTTCGCATCAGCTTTGGTGCGCCTGCGTTTTTCTTTTGTTTATTACTCTTAAGAAAATCTAGACCGCTATTGCCAGGATTTTTAACAGGCGCAGCTATTGTGCTTTTTCGTGTAGGCCTAGATTTGATTCAGCAGAATGCTGATTTGATGACATCATTGTATCAGCAATTCCCAAGTTTCTTTTTCTATTTTACTTATGCTTTCTTGTTTTTTGCCGTCCGTACGGGACGCTTTAAACAGCGCTCAATTTTCATTGGGATCATCGGACTAATGATCGAATTAGTTGCTGATTTTGTCGAGCTGTTTGTACAATTTTTAGTGTTTGATACAACAATGACTTTATCAAAGCTGAGCGATATGTTCCTCATTGCGTTTGCTCACAGCTTTGTGGTGATCAGTTTTTTTAATATGATGAAGCTGTATGAGGCGCAATCAAGAGAGAAGCAGATCATGAAACAAAATGAGCATATGATGATGGTCATTTCGAATTTATATGAAGAAACGGTGCACTTAAAGAAAACATTAAAACATACAGAGCATATTACGCAGGAATCATACCGGCTTTATCGTCTGCTGCATGAACACGAAGCAGGGAAAAAAGTGAGTCAGGAGCTGTTAAAGCTCGCAGGAGAAATTCATGAAGTCAAAAAGGACAATCAGCGTATTTATGCTGGGCTTTCAAAGCTGATTTCGAAGGAAAATATGCAAGATTACATGAAGGCGGAAGAACTCGTTCAAATTGTGATCCGTATTCAAGAGAAATATGCTCTATCTCTTGGGAAAAACATCTCCTTTACCTCTGATATAAGGGGCATTCATCTACATGATTATCATGTGTTTATTTTCTTATCGCTGATTAATAATTTAATGGCCAATGCAGTGGAAGCTATAAAGGATACCGGCATGATCTCACTCGAATTGAAAGGAAGTCATGATAAAATAGAGATTCGGATTGAAGATGATGGACCGGGGATTCCTAAAAAAATGAGAGAGATTGTGTTTGATCCAGGCTATACTTCCAAATTTGATGCATTTGGAACACCGTCTACTGGGATAGGCTTATCCTATGTGAGAGAGCTGGTTCAAGAGCTAGGCGGTCATATTCAAATCGAACCAAAAGAAACAAAAGGTACAGCTTTTCTGCTTGTCCTTCCTATACAAAATTTAATACAGAGAGGGTGAGTGTATGCGATTCTTCATTGCAGATGATGATCGTGCAATACGCTCGATTTTAGGTCAAATCATAGAGGATGAGGATTTGGGAGAGGTCGTAGATGAAGCGGGTGACGGAGTTGGATTAGAGGCACATTCACTGAACCTCAAGAAAGTAGACATCCTTTTGATTGATCTTTTAATGCCTGCTAGAGATGGCATTCAAACCATCCGCCATATTCACCCTGAATTCAAAGGCAAGGTCATTATGATTTCCCAAGTAGAGGCGAAAGAGATGATGGCAGAAGCCTATGAACTAGGGATTGAATATTATATCCATAAGCCTGTCAATCGAATTGAAATCGTCAGTGTGATTCGAAAAGTCATGGAGCGTATCAAACTGGAAAAATCGATTTACGATATACAAGCCTCCCTTCGCCACGTACTGCCATTAGAGCCTGTGTTTTCTCAAGGTGCTGGCGCTGGAGCGAAGAGAAGAACGATGAAAGAGGCTGGGGAATTCCTCTTATCTGAGCTCGGAATTGTCGGTGAGAACGGCTCTAAGGATTTACTGGAGATACTTCTCTATTTACATGAAACTCAGTCAGCCAATTCTCATGAGGTCAATTTCCCGCCGCTAAAGCAGCTGTTTATCAAAACCGCAGAAAGAAAGCTGGATCATGGTGCAACCGATGTAGAGGTGATGCGGGAAGTGAAAGCGGCGGAGCAGCGGATTAGACGAGCTATTCATCATTCCTTGAATCATTTTGCCTCACTAGGATTAACAGATTTCTCAAATCCTAAGTTTGAGCACTACGCGTCGAAGTTTTTCGATTTTACCGATGTCAGCCAAAGAATGAAAGAAATGCAGAAGACATCTTCTCCCGCAGGATCGACGGGCAGAGTCAATACAAAAAAATTCGTTCAAATCTTTTATTTTGAAGCAAAGCAGTTATTCGAAGAAATGAGCTGAGGAAAATCTGTTGGTATGATTGGAGAAAATAAACAGAGAAAGTCTGCTTTTCCTATGATCTGTCTTGATCTTCAGGTGTCTTTATCATTTAACTGATCATTCTGATTTTTCTTTTTTCTTGAAAATAAAACCCTCCTGTGCAATCGTTTGTTAAAATAGTGAGGTTAGACTAGAATGTCGGAGGTTTTATTTTGGGAAAAATTAAACGAAATGCGCTCTGCCCATGCGGAAGCGGAAAAAAATATAAACATTGCTGTGGTCAAAAATCAGGCGGAGAACAAACGTCTGAGCTTGTGTTTAAGGAAGCTGTACAAGTTCAAAAGGATTTAATGAATTATGCTTTTTCTAAACATCAAAGAGCGATCAATCAATTCATTAATGAGTTTTCTTTCCTTGCAGATATGGATAAAGAAACGCAACAAATCTCAGTTTTTCATTTGAGTGTATGGGGCATCTTCTTCCGTCCATTAACTGATCAGAAAGAAACCATTTTCCAAGAATTCCTGACAAAGAAAGCAGAAGATATTACCCGTCCGAAAACAAGACAAGTGGTCCAATCTTGGACAGACATGGAACCATCTTTGCTTTTATTAAATGAAAAAACGGACGAGTCTCTTTACTTTGAAGATATGGTAACAGCTGAGAAGGTTGAAGTAGATGTAAAACCGGATCAAACGGTACTGCCTGAAAAGGGAAGTCTCGTGCTTGGTTTTCCTGTTCAATTTGAAGAAAAAGCAGAGTTTTTCATTCAGTATACGATGTTTGCGAAAGAGTTCACAGATACTCTTCTTCTTCAGGTCCGCCAGCTTGTTGACGCATATGAAGCAAATGGAGGAGCGCGCAGCACATTTATGAGAGAATCATTCCCTGATGTGCTGAAGTGTATGTTTGCGAAGCAAGAAGTAGAAGAATCAGAAACACCTGCTCAAACAGAAGGCGATGCAGGTCTATCAGCAGATCGTATGGACTGGGCAAGTGACGTCCAGCTGGAAACAGCTAAGCTGATTGAAGACGGAATGAAGGAGCACGGTGACCAAAGCCTGACAGATGGTGCTTTAACGGTTTGGAAAGCCTACTGTGATCAGAAATCACCTGTGATCCGTAAAGCAGCGTCATTTGCTGCAGGAATCGAATACTATATTCATTCACTTGCAAGCGATGCTCCGCTTTCTCAAGCACAAGTAGCGAAGAAGTATGGCATTAGTGCGTCGACTGTATCGAGCCGTTTTAAAGATATCGAAAAAGCGGTGAAAGAAGAGCAAGAGGCGACAGTATAATCTAAAAAAGACGCGGCACCTTCAGAGGCCAGCGTCTTTTTTTTAGATTATCTCGTTTTAATAAAACCACTCATGTACTGCTCTGTATTATAATCGTTTAGGTCGATTTTCCATTGACCATCCCCATTACGTTTCATTTTCACTTCATATTCAGCTGGGCTGGAGACGGGAGGGAGCTTTTCGAATTCAGATGCGTACATGTTTAAGCTTTTTTTATACAATTCTTCTTTAGAACGGATCTTTCCGTTGTAAAACTCGTCTCTTTTCTTGTCTAGTTTGTCTTTTAAGTTAGAAGCATCAATGCCTGTTACTTGAGCGACAACCTTTGCTTCGTCATCAGAGATGGTTTTTACACTTGTTTCTACTTTGGCTTTATCCTTCATAGTGTTTTGAATGCGTTTGTACATCGACAGAATATCACGGTCACTCACTTCATTACCGTATATTCCTGCACTTCTTTTGAAGTCTTTAACAAACATTTCATGGTATTTATTGACGACATCCGATTGGTTGTCACCCGTTAAATCTGCGAATTCATCGTTCTTTTTGTCAAAAACAATAATATCGGTATATGCTGATAACGCTTTTGCTGGGTTATCCAGCTTTTTTGCTGAATCGAGTATTTTGTTTCCATCTAGATCGATTTGGATGGAATCACTGTTTTTCTTGATGCTGTCCTGATACACGAACTGATATTTTTTCCCTTTGTCTACTAGGAAATAAAGAGCTCCTGAAAGTGACTTGCCTTTGTTCAATGAACCAAGGTCAAGACGGTCTTTACTACCGTAGAATTTTAAATCAGATACTTTGGCATCGTCCTGATAAAGGGAGAAGTCAGAGTTATATAATGAAAGGGCTTTGTCACCTTTGTTTGTGATCGTTAGGTTGACTTTTAGTACCAATTCATTGTCTCTCAGGGTAGTTGTTGAGTCTTCTGGTAACGTATATTCGTAGCTATTGACTTTTACCTCTGCTGTTTTCGTTGACTTTTGGTCAGTGTCTGTTGATTTGGCTGAGCTCTGGCAGGCTGCAGAGATGATCATCACGAATGAAATCATGAGGAGGGCACTTATTTTTTTAAAATTCACAGTTGATGCTCCTTTGCTTTTCTTTCGTCATTTCATTCCCGCTATCTGACTATGAAAAAAGAAACAGATAGAATGGTATATTCGGGTGTTAAAGGGGAAAATATCCTAATGACGATTTGCACTATTCATTCTATCGAAATTCATTCATGATGAGGAATAGGTTTTAGTCCCTATTTTTAATAGTTTTTAACACATTTACCTATAAAATAAGGAATTAAATAAGCATAATATACTGGTTAATAAGTATTGATTTATAGATTTATTTTGGGTTTTAAATGTTTTTTGTATAAAAATCTTGAAATAAAGGTAGTTTTTTATTTGACGAGGCGGTGCCGGATGGCGAAGACGACAGCCTGTGTGCGGTCTTGTGCATTGAGCTTTTGTAATATACGGTGCACATGCGTTTTTACCGTACTTTTGCTGATAAATAATTGATCAGCGATGTCTTCATTCTTTAAACCATAGGCCATTTGCTGTAAAACATCGCGTTCACGTTCTGTAAATGATTCGTGAAGCAGATGAGTGTGATGTGTATCATTTGCTTGCTGAAGGGCTCGTGCCATCATGTGCTCAGAGGCTGCCGTTCGAAAGACAGATTCACCAGCAAAGGCGGTGCGGATGGCCTGAATTAATTCCTCAGGCATTGTATCCTTCAGCAAATAACCGACTGCCCCTGCACGAATCCCGTCAAAGACGTATTCTTCCGTATCAAAGGTCGTGAGAATCACAACTTTTACATCTGGGTGCTTTTTTAAAATGTGCTCTGTTGCCGTGATGCCATCCATTCCAGGCATTTGTACATCCATGAGCAGTACGTCGGGTTTGTTGGTCAAGCAAAGCTCAACCGCCTCCTGACCGTCTGACGCCTCCCATATGACGTCAATATCCTCTTGAGCGCTTGCAATATAACGAAATCCTTGGCGGATCAGCGGCTGATCATCAATAATGCCAATCTTAATAGGGGTTGTCATGTCTCAGAGTCCTCCTTGATAGGAATTTGAACATGGATACAAAAGCCGTGCGGCTCGCGTATGGACGTCTTGAGGGAACCGCCTGCTGCGTCACACCGTGCTTTCATGCCTGACAGTCCAAATCCAAATGAAATATCTTTTTCGCTGGTCAAATTTCCATCGTCTTCAATGTTCATCATCAGCTCATGCTGGTGGTTATAGAGTGTAATGGTCATCGCGGTCGCCTTGGCATGGCGAATTGTATTGGTGATCGCTTCTTGTAAAATGCGGTAAAGCAGTTCAGATACGGAGAGCGGCCATTTTTTATACGTAAGCTGCTCTGTATGAAACTGAATATCTAGCTCTCCTGATATCTCTCCTTGCTTGATGAGACTGCGAAGTCCGGCAAGTCCGAGACCTGCATCATCTGACGCCATATGATGAACCACAGAACGAACTTCGGTGAGACAATTTTTAGAAATATTGATCAGCTCCTGAAACGTCTGCGCCATCTGCTCTGGTTCTTCCTGTTTTAAACGATAGGGCAAAGACTGCAGCTGGACAATCATTGAGGTTAATTGGTGACCGATGCTGTCATGCAGGTCACGTGCAATTCTGCTCCGCTCCTCCAGCACAGCAAATTGGAGTGACTGAACGGTCGCTTCTTCAAGCTCCATATGCGCCTTTTTTAATTGTTCATGGGCATCTGATAATTCCTTGTGAACCAATTGCAGTTCTCCGAAGTGTTCTTCCTTTAATTCCTGTTCACGCCGCCGCATTCTAGAGATCAAGACAAGTGTATACACAAGCAGCTGGAATAGCGGGAGAGTGATCACCATGTTCCAAGAAAAATCATTTACATAATAACTGACCCCACTAGTGAAAAAGATGATAGCAAATAGATAGTGATGATGCGCCTCTGAAAAACGAAAAGCGATAAAGCCAATCATAAAAAAGGTCAGCCCAATACTGTCTTGAATATGACCTGTCACCAGCCACAAGAGATGTGTCAAAATCCACATCAAAAGGAGCATAGAAAATTGCTTTTTAGGTGAGAGCTTGCTTTTTGGAAAAAGACAAAGGAGAAACACCAAATAGACGAAGGTGCGAAACACCAATTCGCCTATTGAAAGGGGCTCATACATTTGAATATACATATAGGTCAATACAAGGCCTAATACGAATTTTCGCCTTATTTGACCTAAAAGCTTGAGTGGCTGCTGAAGGTTCATATCAAAAACTCCTGTCTATCAGTTAAATAGCAGCAGATGCCTTGATGTTCATATATCTTTTTAAAAGAATAAAACGTAATCCGATCATACTGCCAATTGGAAGAAATGTCAGGCCATTTGCGAAAATGATCAGGGAATGACCGCCATCCTGTACAACTGAACCTACTGTCATCCGGATAAGGATGATTCCGATGAAAAAAAGTGTTCCATAGAGTGAGCTGGCGGCGGTGATACGTCCCGAGTGTTGATCAAATGTTACTTTGTATAGTTTACCTCTCCATAGCCCGATTGCAAAACCTACGAGTGCAAAGCCAGTCATCACAAGTAGGCTTATCGCCGTGATTTGAATATGCTGAGTGATGGAATAAGAGAGAAAGCCTAATAAAATGAGCGGCCCTATGAGAAATCTGACGGGGCGGATTTCTTTTTCTTTGCCTGTTCTCAATAGCATAATAATAATGATGATGACAATTTGAATGGTCATGAGAAGATCTCCTTTTCGTTTTAGTCTATCTTCATCATACGCATCTACTATTTTCTCGGCGTCCACCTGCAGGTTGATTTTCAGAGAGCGGGATACTTGAATGTTGGAATTGATTCATGGGAAAATAAGGATGATTACGTAGATAAGGGAGATGAGCTTTTGAAAAAGGTAACGCTTGGACGAACTGATTTACAGGTGAATCCGATAGGGCTTGGTACGAATGCAGTAGGTGGACATAATTTATTCCCGAATCTTAGTGAGGATGCTGGACGGGAGCTTGTGGAGACGGCTCTTGATCAAGGTGTCAATTTCTTAGATTCTGCTTTTATTTATGGGCTGGGCCGTTCAGAGGAATTAATCGGTGAGATCATTGCCAAAAGAGGCGGCAGAGAAAAGCTTGTCCTTGCGACAAAAGGAGCTCATAAGGAAGTAAACGGGCAAATTGAACTTGATAACAGCCGTGATTTCTTAAGAGAGCAGGTCGAAAATAGCCTGAAACGACTGCAAACAGATTATATTGACTTGTACTATATGCATTTCCCGGATGGGCGCACCCCGCTCGAGGAAGTTGCAGGCACATTAAAGGAATTGAAGGACGAAGGGAAAATCAAGGCGATCGGTGCATCCAACCTTGATTTTGAACAGCTTCAAGCTTTTAACCGAGATGGCTACTTAGATGTGCTTCAGTCGGAGTATTCTCTGCTGAAACGTCAGGCGGAGCAGGATCTTCTTCCATACTGCGTCGAGCATGGTATCTCCTTTATTCCTTATTTCCCATTGGCATCAGGCTTGTTGACCGGGAAATTTACAAAGGATGCGACATTTGATGATATTCGAGCAAAAGACCCGCTTTTCCAAGGTGATGCATTCCTTTCAAATCTCGAAAAAGTAGACAAGCTAAAGGCGATTGCCCAATCAAAGAATGCAGAAACGGCACACGTCGCACTCGCTTGGCTCTTAGCTCAGGATGGTATTGATGCTATTATTCCAGGGGCAAAACGAGCAGACCAAGTGCTGCAAAATTTAAAAACAAACGATGTTCAACTAACTGAAGAGGAAATTAATCAAATCGATAAGATTTTCTCTTAACACGAAAAAAAGGTGCAGCTATGCACCTTTTTTTTATGACATTGTAAGAGGGATTTTGATGACGAGCCGTAAATTTGGAGAACGGTAAGTGAAATCCAGTGTACCGTCTGCCTTTTCAACAAGCTGATGAATGATATACGTCCCCATGCCTTGATGATCGCCGCCTTTTGTCGAGCGGCCAAAAGTTTTGAATAAATGATCTAACACATGTTTTTCCATACCCTTTGTGCTGTTTTCACAATGGATTAAAAATAGCCCGCTCCGAATAGAGGTTGTGACCGAAATGCTGCCCTCTTTTCCAGCTTTCTTTGCTTCAATCGCTGCATCTAGGGCATTATCAAGCAGGTTGCCAGTAAAACTAACCTGATCCGCCTTTGAAAAGGGAAGCGATGAAAAGGGAGCTTGAAGGTCTAGTGAAAGTGCAATGTTCTCTTTCTCAGCCCGCTCCAAAAAGATGTGAAGGGTAGAGGCTAAATAGGCATTTTCTCCTTTCATCCATGGGAAATGTTTGACGTATTGCTGAATCAAATCTTTGATCTCATACTCGTCGTTCGACGCCGAAAAGGCATTTAAATGTCTGGCTGTTTCATGATGTTTACTCCGCAGCTCAAGAAGTAATTCGTTGGTTCTAGCTTCTGCGTTTATAAGCTCTTGAAGCCGTCCATTTAACTGTTTCTCTGTCTGCATCACCTTCAATGAGAGGATATCGACTGTCACCATCATGATGATTGCTAAAAGACAGCTCAGCCCATTCTCTTGCGTTAGAAACAGCAAAAAGCCTGCACAGGTGATGAGTATAAAAGCACCTAATATCACATAACCACTCGTATGAGGTAAAAATCTTTTGTACATGAAGAATGTATAAACACATATTACGCAAAAGGTAAGAATCCACAACACAATTGATGATAGCGGTAGAAAGGCTTCAGCAGCTGCATGAAACGCAAGACCTAGCCATATGAGGGCATAAATGCGAAATCCAAGATAGAAAGCGTTCACGTTCGTTCTCCTTAAAAATAGTATTTCTTAAAGAATTCTAATTGCTGCTTGGTCATCATGGCTTTTTTATCTGTCCCTTCAAAAGACACGATAAACGAATTTTTAGCATACGCCGAGAAATTCTTAATGTAATGAATATTGATGATAAACGATCGATGGGAGCGGATAAAATCCTTTTCAGCCAAATCACCCTTTAACTCGTTTAAAGTTTGATATGTCTGGATTTCTCCTGTCGTTGTCACGATAGTTGTTGACCGGCCCGTTCGCTCAACAAAAATGACATCCTTTTTCTGCAGCACATGAATATCTGACTGCTGCTTAATGAGAAGCCGTCCATGAATGCTTTTCTCCTGCTTGGTGGACATATAGCGCTCTAAGCATTTGGCAATTCGATCAGCTTGGTAGGGCTTCATAATATAATCATGTACATTCAAATCAAACGCATGGACTGCATAACCACTGTTTCCTGTCACAAAGACCACATCGACATTCAGTGCGTGAGAGTGAATGAGGTCCGCTAATTCATAGCCGGACATTCCAGGCATTTCAATGTCAGCGAACAACAGATCAATGTCTCCTTGTTTGACCTTCTCATATGCATCCTCTGCTGACTGCGTGACAAAGACAATGTCCACAGCCTCCATTCTGCCCACAATGGCGTGCAGCTTTTCTAAATCTACTCGGTAATCATCGACGAGACCTACTTTTATCATAAAAATCACCTATGACTCTTCTTATTATTTGTCTATTTTACCATTTGTTTTTTTGAAATAGATCATTTCAAGACAGAAAAAGGACGTTTCGCGACATTTTTATATCAGGCAGGCATTATTTTTTCTATCATAGACTTAGAAAGTAAAGTTGAAAGGGGCGAACCAAATGATTACTCTCAGCGATTGCAGCTGCTGGTTTAAAGATAAGAAAAA
Source organism: Bacillus sp. G1(2015b) (assembly GCF_001482475.1). NCBI lineage: Bacteria > Bacillati > Bacillota > Bacilli > Caryophanales > Bacillaceae > Bacillus > Bacillus sp. G1(2015b). The sequence continues at coordinate 115,174 of NZ_LKIC01000001.1, forward strand.
AGTCGTGAAAGCGATGAAACACATGACGTTCTCCGTGAAGGAAGGGGAAGTCGTTGGCATCCTAGGAGAAAATGGTGCAGGGAAAACGACATTATTGCGCGCCGTAGCCACATTATTAGAGCCTACGCACGGGTCAGTCACTGTCGCAGGCTTTGATACGGTGAAAGAATCAACGGAAGTGAAAAAGCGAATTGGTGTCTTGTTTGGCGGTGAGACGGGGCTTTACGATCGTTTGACGGCACGAGAAAACCTTGAATACTTTGGCAAATTGTATGGCTTAGATCAGCATGAAATCAAAGCAAGAATAGAGGATTTGGCAAAGCGTTTTGGAATGAGACAATATATGGATCGCAAGGTGAAAGGATTCTCAAGAGGGATGAAACAAAAGGTGGCGATTGCCAGAACGTTAATTCATGATCCTGACATTATCTTATTTGATGAGCCGACAACAGGCTTAGATATCACGTCGAGTAATATTTTCAGAGATTTTATCCATCAGCTCAAGCAGCAAAATAAAACGATCCTCTTTTCAAGCCACATCATGGAAGAAGTCAGCCAGCTTTGTGACAGTGTCATGATGATTCATCAAGGAGAGCTTGTGTACAAAGGGACACTTTCAGAATTATATACTCAGGAACAAAGTGATGACTTGAACTATATCTTTATGTCGAAGCTCGCTAGGGGGATTTCATAATGTGGAAAACCGTCTTTTTGAAAGAAATGACAGATGCGCTGAGAGATCGAAAAACGTTGCTCTTAACCGTGCTGATTCCTCTTTTGACCATGCTTGGACTGGTGTTCTTTTATGAAAGCATGATTGCAGATCCAGGGGATGAAGCCTATACAGTCGCCATCAATGAACAGCTTCCAGCCGAAATGAACCAAATGATCAAAGAGGTCAAAAACCTAAACCTTGAAACATTTGATGATCCGCAGCAAGCGGTCAAAGATGGAGAGGCAAATGCTTACCTTGAAATGCCGAAAGAGGCAGGCGATATGCTCAAACAACAAAAGCCATTCGCTATTAAAATCCATGGATATACGACAGATGATGATTCGGTCATCACTGTTCAAATGCTGCAATCATTGCTGGAGCAATATCAAAACCAAGTGGTCGAAAAGCGATTAGCAGCCGATCAAATCGATACGTCCGTTATTCATCCTTTTGAGGTGCAGTCCGTTGATGTAGAAGAAGGGGATGAAGGGGAAAACGGAGTGACCGCTATGCTGTTGTCGATTCTCCTTCCGATGATTTTGGTGACCTCCGTCATCTCAGGAGCTTTGCCGGCTGCGCTTGATATTGTAGCAGGTGAAAAAGACCGGAAATCCATTGAAGCGTTGTTCCTGACACCTGCCAGTAGACTCCAGATTCTCATCGGGAAATGGCTCGCTGTCTCTATGTTTGGTATTTTAAGTGGGATTGTGGCGATCGGTATGCTGCTTCTATCTACTTTGCTCTTTACAGAAAAGCTGAAGCAGGCTCTGAACTTTGGTGATCAAATGTGGAGCATTATCGGCGTCATGTTTGCGGCGCTTATTATCTTCTCCTTCATGGTATCCATGATTGAATTGCTGCTCAGCGTCATTTCGGGCTCAGTCAAAGAAGCACAGTCGTACATGTCCATGATCATTACACTAGGTGTGATCCCAATGTTCTTTACCATGAGAGCAGGTGCTACGCAGCTAGATACGTATTACTTTGCGGTCCCATTCCTTAATATTCATGCGCTTTGTAAGCAACTGATGTTTGGTATCATCGATCCGGTGGCTGTCACTCTGACACTCGGCTCCTCAGCCTTGGCAGTCGTTATCCTGTTTGTCATCGTCAGAAGCTTGTTTATGAAAGAAAAATGGATGCTTGCGAAATAAAGAAAGGAAAGCTTGTAGATTTTTTCTACAAGTTTTTTTATATTCGGAGATTCATATAAAAAAGGCTCGGGATAGAATTGTTATGGCATAATGGAAGAGGAAATGACATAATCATCCTATTTTCACTAAAGAGGGGGTGAAGATATGCCTTATCAAACAGATGACGATGATGTGTTAGGACTATGTAATATATATGCTCAGCAAACACACCATTTTGAAGCCTTTATTTTGGGAAATAGGAAAGGCTTATTAGAACTAAGAAATGCAATAGACAAGGCTTTAGAAACCGGTTGTTCTACTTCAACATTATTTCCGTCTGATTATGAAGGATATGATGTCTATGTTGCTTTAGTAGACGAGGAGCAAAGGTTTGAGAAATTAACAACTCCTTATGTTGAAGAATACGTACAAGAGGAAAATGCGGTTGATCCAATTGAGATCATTAAAGAATATGAAGCTGAAAAGGGGAATTCCTTATAAAGAGATTCCCCTGCTTGTGAACTCGTTTGCTAGTGAATCAAATGTCTATGGATTTGGCTTGTCATTGGGTTTTGTCCAGTACTTGATGTCTTCCAATGCTCTTTCAATGTCATCCATATCGTCAATTCCTAAAGTACTATCAAATTTCGAAGATAGTATCTTTCGTACTTTAGCGAGTCTTTGAGTGACCTCCCACTCATCTATAAATCGTGTGGTTTCTGTTTCATATTCTCCTCTATATGCTTCCTCACCACACTGATGAAATTTTTCACCATAATAAGAACCCATGTTATGCAAAGACAAAAGAATCAAATTCATTTCTTTTAATACCTCTAACATTTCATCACCCGTGTAGGTGATGTTTTGATTAGACTTTAGCATTGACTCCCACCCTTAAAATAAGAAATGTTGATATACGCCGCAACCAATACGCTTGTGCTCATCATATTAAAAAAACCCCCGGAATCGGGGGTTTTTCTTTAGTTCTTGATGAATTTTTCAACTAATGAGCTTGTTTTGTAATCGTTCAAATCAAGTTTCCATTGGTCGATATCGTTTTTCTTCATGTTCACTTCTACTGTTTCTTCAGAAGATGATGGTCCTAATTTTTTAAATTCATCTGGATAGATAGAAAGTAGATATTTCTGTGCATCATCATAAGATGCTGAACGGTTTTTGCTGTAGAACTCAGTCGCTTTCTCTTTCAAACGATCGACAAGCGGACTTGCATCAATCGGTGTAAGAGTCACAGTCACGACAGCTTTATCACCACTGATCGCTTTTGTTTTTGTTGATACTTTTGATTTTTCAGCTAATGTTTCTTTTACTGCTTTTAAAAGCTTATCAAGGTTTTCGTCCTTCGCTGAGCTAGAAGAAATACCTGATGAAGTGATATAACCTTGTTTGAATGATTTATCGAATTCATTCACAACAGTTGATTTGTTATCACCTGTTAGTTTTTCGAAATCGTCGTTTTTCTTACCAAAAATCATCACATCAATATAAGAAGAAAGAGCTTTTGCAGATGCTTGTAGTGTATCTGCTTTTTTCATTAAGTCTTTTCCTTTAATATCGAATTCTAGTGTTTTGTCATCTTTTTTCGATCCACTGCCTGGCTCTGTGTAAACAAGCTGATAGTCCTTGTCTTTGTCAACAACAAAGAATAGACCGCCTTTTGTTACTTTGTCTGCATTTAAAGAGCTTGAAGATAATACTTCGTTGTAGTCATCTGGAGAGATCGTAGATACCTGTGCGTCATCTTGGTAAAGTGTGAAGTTGCTTTTATCAACATTGAGAGGCTCTTTGCTGATATTTTTTACAGATACATTCACTTTTAGTACATACTGATCATCCTGTACAGATGTATCGTATTGAGGTGGTAATGTGTACTCAGCACTTTCTACCTTTACTTCTGCTGCATCAAGAGATTTTTTGGTATCGTTTTCTTTCGCAGCTGTTTTGTCTTTACCACCACTACAAGCGGCAGCGACAACAGTTACACACAAGATCAGAAGAAACAGGGATAATTTCTTTTTAAACATGTCGTGTTTTCCTCCTCGGGTTTATGGTGAATTTCATTGAAAAGCTGTAGTTCATATCGTTCTTTTTGCACAAAAAGAAAAATACTGTATGTTTTTTACTGTAGAATGAAGCGAAAGTACTGTCAATACCTCAGTGCGTTTCCGAGGTTGATTGGCTTCAAGTAGTAAAAATGACACTAAGTTGAGAGGAGAAACTTGTAATTTATTATTTGATATCTCCTGTAGAAACTCAACATTTTATATTTTAAGGTTTTGAGTCGGATTATTGAATAGGTTCAAATGACTGTTTTTGAAGATGATGTCGCAATTAGAAGGATTTTTATGACTTGTAAATGAGTATATAGTAATGAATATTTTTTCCTGCTATGTGGATGATCACTTGGTTTGTGTGTTGTTGACAGCAAGACACATGTCCAGCAAATTTAGACAGGCTGCCGACACTGAACGTGCTTTTTCATGTCAAAATGGCAGTCATCTACACAGAAACGCTACATAAAATAAAAGAGAAACGAACTGGAGGTGGATGTATGGCAGTGGTAAGAGCGACAAGCTCTGATATTGATTTAATGGCCAGACTGCTGAGAGCGGAGGCAGAAGGTGAAGGGAAGCAAGGGATGCTGCTCGTAGGAAATGTGGGCATCAATCGGCTGCGTGCCAACTGCTCTGACTTTAAAGGGCTGCGTACGATTCCACAAATGATTTATCAGGAGCATGCATTCGAAGCGGTCACGCATGGGTACTTTTATCAACGAGCACGAGAAACTGAAAAAACACTTGCGCGGAGAAATATTAACGGAGAACGTTTTTGGCCGGCAAAATTCAGCCTTTGGTATTTTAAACCGCCTGGCAATTGTCCGGCGACATGGTACAATCAGCCGTTTGTGGCAAGGTATAAGTCGCATTGCTTTTATCAGCCAACCGCCGAAACGTGTGAAAATGTCTATAACACCTTTTAGCTTGATGAAACGCACAACCCTCATAGAGTACGAATGCAGAGGGTTGTGTTTTTGTTTTTTCCAAAGTGGGTAACCATTGTGTATCAACAAGATGAAGCACGTGAATGGAGGAAATGAAGATGTATCAAGATTTAAAAGGGAAAACAGCCATTGTCACAGGTTCTTCAAAAGGAATTGGACAAGCGATCGCATTGCGGTTTGGACAAGAGGAAATGAATGTGGTTGTGAACTATAAAGGAGATGAAGATGGTGCTGAAGAGACGGTACAAGCCATTCAGAAGCACGGAGGCAAAGCGGTGAAAGTACACGCAGATGTCTCCAAAGAGGAAGGCATCCAAGCCATCATGGATACAGCATTGGAACATTTCGGTACAGTAGATGTATTCGTCAATAATTCAGGCTTCAACGGCGAAGAAGCGCTGCCGCATGAGATGACGCTGGAGCAATGGCAAAACGTCATCGATGTGAACATAACAGGTGCATTTTTAGGCGCAAAGGCTGCGCTTGCCTATATGATGGAGCATGACATCAAAGGATCTATTTTAAATATTTCCAGTGTCCATCAGGAGATTCCGCGCCCATTCAACGTTCATTATTCCACTTCAAAGGGCGGAATGAATATGATGACAAAGACGCTGGCTCTTGATTATGCAGAATCAGGTATTCGAATCAATGCGATTGCGCCAGGTACCATGGCAACCGAATCAAATGATGATTTGCAGGATGAACAGAAAAAACAAAAGCAGCTTGAGAAAATTCCGATGAGGACCTTTGGTGAACCGAAGGAGATTGGGTCCGCTGCGGCATTCCTCGTTTCTAAGGAAGCGGCATATATCACAGGCACCACCTTATTTGTGGATGGTGGAATGACACTTTATCCTTCTCAAATCAATGATTAATCCGAAAAACATCCGCCTGTTCAGCCGGCGGATGTTTTTTGTTCGTAGCGTTGTGTAGCTTTGGCTCGTTTGCCGAGCAGCATCGGGTACTTGCTCAGGAAGGAGATACATGGCACCATGAGCAGCAATGTGCCGATCGTATAAAAAAGTGTCCAAGAGAGCTGCGCTGTATCAGCAATATTGATACCAAGTCCATAAAAAACAAATGCTTTCATGATATCAATGCCGGCAAACTGCAAGACAAGAATGACAATAGAATTTCGTCCTAGATACGTCAAAATAGGGGATGTTTTCAATTTAAAGCTTAAATAAATCACGGCAGCTGAACCGAGCAGAGCACATGCATAGAAAATAAAGAGATCACCGTAGTCGTTGACGCGCATATCGATCCGTGAATTAAAGCTCTGCATGTAAGCCGTCAGCACAAGCAGACCTGTACATAAAAGAAGGGTTGGATCTGTTTTTAATTCCACAAACCACTGCTTTGCTAAAAATCCAATCGAATAAAACACAACAGCCGTCAAGGCAACATTAGCATTCCAAGGAAGACTTTGATCTAAAAGCAAGGTAGAGGCATATCCAGCACCTCCGCAAAGAATAGTCAGCAAGATTAAGGCAGCAGGTCTCCCTTTTGAAAGACGATGCATAAAGAAAAATAAAATTTCCACTAAAAAGAGTGTCGTTAAAAACCAAATCGCTGGGTTATGTGTAAGTCTTGCTTCATCTGCATTGGATATGAAAATACCTGTAAACGGAACGAAAGGGTCGATATCCGTTTGTCCCTTGAATGCGAAAAAACGAGTAACGGAGAACCAAAATACATACGTAATGATGGAGAAATAGAGATAGGGCAGGAGTAAGCTTTTGGCTTTTTTCCGAATAAATGACAAAGCAGGGGATGAGGATGACCGAAACATCATGCCTGATAGTAAAAAGAAAAGCGGCATATGAAAAGAGTAAATGAATTGCTTGAGCGAATCTGGAATGGGCACATGCGCCATAACCACGAGCAGAATGCCGATTCCTTTAGCTGCATCTACCCAATCGAGTCTCTTTTTCATGTCTGTCATCTCCTTTTTCTCAGCGTCGTAAACCGTTCATTGAATATGTACCTCTACTATATAAAAGGTACACCTCTTATGCGTTTACAGTTCGCTAACGATTAGAAGACACATTTGCGATCAGATGACAGACGGAAGGATTTTGACATCTTGATGTTACATTTCCCATTTTTTATGACAATGTAAAAAAAGAAGCCTGAAAAGCTGGCTTCAAAATAATTCTGCTATTCGCTTGTAGGAGCGTTGTTTTTCAATCGGATCAAAGGAATTGTTCAGAATCATGATGTCATCCGTTTGATAGCGGTCCATCAAGGTCTGTAATTGCTCTTTCACCGTTTTCTTCGAGCCGACAATCATCCGCTGGCGGTTTTGCAGCACTTTTTTCTTTTCCTGCGTGGTGTAGTGATAGGCACTTGCTTCTTCTATAGAAGGAACGCGGCTGTCCAGTCCTTTTTCAACACGCAGCAGCCATAAATCTGTACTGCTGGCGATCCGGTCTGCTTCTTCATCTGTTTCACCGCAGATGACAAAGACGGCAAACATAGATTGTGGCTGCCTAGAAAAGACAGATGGAGAAAAGTGTGATCGATACGTCTCAAATGCTTGTTTGCCGCGTGCAGGATGAATAAAGTGGCCAAAAATATAGTTGATTCCAAGCTCCGCCGCCTGCATGGCACTATTTTCTCCTAGTCCAAGCAGCCAAACCGGCGGATGAGCATCAACAAGCGGAGCAGCTTTCACACCTGCATGCGGATGACCAGAAGGCAGGCTGTCTGATAAGTAAAAAAGAAGATCCTTCAGCTGGCGGTCAAACTGAGACAGATCTTTATGCACGCCGTCCGTCAAAGCGAGTCTCGTCCTTTCGATCCCGCCCGGGGATTTACCGACTCCGATCTCAATCCGTCCAGGATAAAGGGCCTCAAGCTGCCGCGTGACCTCTGCTACTTTAAAAGGACTGTACTGAGGAAGTAAAATGCCGCCAGATCCGGTACGCAAGGTCGATGTATGAGCCGCAATATGAGCCATTAATATTTCAGGCGCCGTACTAGCGAGCCCCCTTGTGCTGTGGTGTTCAGCGAACCAATAGCGCTCATACCCAAGCGTTTCAGCCAGTTGAGCCAGCTGCGTTGTATGAATCAATGTCTCCTGAGCAGACTGACCTTTAGGAATGGCGACTTGATCTAATATATGAAGTGATGGCATCATCAACATCCTTTCAACAACATGCTGAATATAAGTATAAAGAAATCAATGGGTGGAAGGAAACGAAAGGGTTTATCCTTTGAACACATGCTTTTATCTTTTCTATATCAACATATGAAACCACATCTTACGCTCCTTATCAGCAAGAGCTGCTCACCGGGAACTTTCGACAATGTTTCACATGAAACACTTCATTTACGACATGAACTATTTTCAATGTGCATCTTTCTTTAAAAAAATATAAAGTGTTTGAAACCTATCTTGAACATAGATCGTATATACTAGTAAATAGAAAAAAGAGTAAGAGGCTCCAATGTCATTTCATGAATTTTGTCGAATTTTCATGTATGATGATTTTAATAGGGTCCATCGCTTAATAAATAGATTTTTATTATGCTGGAGGAGTGATTGATTTGGCGATTACATTAGAAAAAGGTCAACGTATTGATTTAACAAAAGGGAAAGCAGGGCTAACGAATATTCTTGTTGGACTTGGCTGGGACCCTGTATCACAAGGCGGCGGGTTTTTAGGAAAGCTGTTTGGCGGCGGAGGCGGCGCTGATGTTGATTGTGATGCTTCAGTGCTCATGCTGAAAAATGATAAGTTTACGGAAAATAAAGATTTGATTTATTTTGGCAACCTAAAAAGCAAATGCGGCAGTGTTGAGCATACAGGTGACAACCTGACTGGTGAAGGAGACGGAGATGATGAACAAGTCCTCGTCAACTTGAGCAAGGTGCCGGGTAATGTGAATAAATTGGTGTTTGTCGTGAACATTTATGATGCCCTTAGAAGAAACCAACACTTTGGTATGATTCAAAATGCTTACATTCGCATCGTTGATCGTTCAAACAATCAAGAATTAGTGAAATATAATTTAAAAGATGACTATGCAGGAAAAACATCGTTAATCGTCGGAGAACTTTACCGTCAAGAGAATGAGTGGAAGTTTGCGGCTCTTGGAAATGGTACAAATGATGCGAAGCTTGCCGATATTACGAGAAACTACATTTAAACAGAAGGGAGAGGTTCCTAGTGGGAATTTCTTTAGCGAAAGGTCAAAAAATTGATTTAACAAAAACGAATCCGGGTTTAACAAAAGTAGTCGTTGGTCTTGGCTGGGACGTCAATAAGTATGACGGCGGACATGACTTTGATCTAGACGCAAGTGTATTCCTTTTAGATGCAGCAGGTAAAGCAAGCTCTCCATCTGACTTTGTCTTTTACAACCAAACAACTGGCGGAGGCGGCAGTGTCGTACATACAGGCGATAACCGCACTGGTGAAGGGGACGGAGATGACGAGCAGGTCAATGTTGACCTTGCAGCTGTACCAGCAAGTATTGAGAAGATTTCATTTGTCATTACCATTCATGATGCAGAAGCGCGCAGTCAAAACTTCGGACAAGTGTCTAACGCATATGTACGTATTTTAAATGCGGCTTCGAATGAAGAACTCATTCGCTACGATTTGGCAGAGGATTTCTCAATTGAGACAGCCATTATTGTAGGTGAATTATACCGTCATGGCGGGGAATGGAAATTCTCGGCTGTCGGATCAGGCTATCAAGGCGGTCTTGCACGCATTGCAACGGACTTCGGCTTAGATATCGGATAACGATAGCTTCCTATTTTCAAAGACAGGAGAGATACGAATATGGCGATTCAGCTTTCAAAAGGACAACGTGTCGATTTAACAAAAACCAACCCAGGGCTGACGAAAGTGATGATCGGTCTTGGCTGGGATACGAATAAATATTCTGGCGGAGCCGAATTTGATTTGGACGCTTCGGCTTTCTTGGTGGATGCAAACAATCGTTGTCAGCAAGATACAGATTTTGTGTTCTATAATAACCTTCAACATCCAAGCGGCAGTGTCACTCATACAGGTGATAACCGGACGGGTGAAGGAGATGGAGATGACGAGCAAATTCTCGTTGATTTCTCGAAAATTCCTGCTAACATTGATCGTATCGGAATTACAGTTACGATCCATGATGCAGAGACGCGTAGCCAAAATTTTGGACAAGTCTCTAATGCATTTGTTCGTGTTGTAAATGAAGAGGGCGGGGAAGAATTGATTCGCTTCGATTTAGGCGAAGACTTCTCAATTGAAACAGCTGTTGTGGTATGTGAATTGTACCGACACGGAAGTGATTGGAAGTTTAACGCGATCGGAAGCGGATTCTCTGGCGGACTTGCAGCTCTTTGTCAAAATTATGGGTTAGAAGTGTAAATAAGAGAAACAAATCAATTCAAGAGGTGCTGTCAAAAACTCATATGAGGGCCTTTTCCAAAGTGAGAAAGAAACAGCGATCAAGAATAGCAGCAGGCGAAAGCCTGCTGATGCTTCTACACTTATAGGAGGAAAACCAGTTGGACATTTTGAAACATATGTTGGATACATATGCCTCGTTTTTTGATTGGCATATGTGGGCAGAGGTGTTAACAGACCCTGTCTCTTGGGGGCTTATTGGGACGCTTGTCGTGCTTGAAGGATTGTTATCAGCAGATAACGCACTTGTATTAGCTGTGATGGTGAAACATTTACCGGAAAAGCAGCGTAAAAAGGCATTAACCTACGGATTAATTGGCGCTTATTTCTTCCGTTTTCTATTCATTGGCGTAGGGATGCTGCTTATTAAATTCTGGTGGATTAAGGTTCTTGGAGCTGCTTACCTAGCATGGCTTGTCATTAAGCACTTCTGGTTAGGTGATGGCGATGATGAAGCGAAGGAATTGAAAAAAGAAGGCTGGTTGATTCGGGTATTTGGTATATTCTGGGCAACCGTTATCTCTGTAGAAATTATGGACCTTGCCTTCTCGGTTGATAGTATTCTTGCAGCATTCGCTGTATCTGAGGAAGTATGGATTCTTCTATTAGGCGGAATGCTTGGAATTCTCATGATGCGTACAGTGGCACAGTTGTTCCTTGTTCTTATTGACCGTATCCCAGAGCTCGAGAATACAGCGTTTATTCTTATCGGGATCATTGCGATCAAAATGGGCTTGAGTGCTGCTCACATTGAAATCCCGCATCTTGTATTCTTTGCGATTATTATCCTAGCATTTATCGGAACGTTTATTGTTCATAAAATCAATAAGAAGAAACATCAAGGTGTAACAAACGAAGCTGCGGCTTCAAAAGAAGAATAGGAAGATCAAAAAGGAATGGAGTTGATTAGCGGCTCCATCCTTTTTTGAATCATCAAGTCATTTGTTCGATTTTCTCTCAACAACAGGAGGTGGCACAGCATGCGGTATTTTCAGTTTTTATCAGAGGCGAGGCAGCACGATATTTTTTTCAAACGGCCGGGGACGATGCATTTGATGACGCCAAGGCACGTACTTGCGCATGCATTAGGTGCTACTTTGTATATGCCTGCAACAAGACAGGATATAGCAGACATGCTGCTGTCGCAGAAATATGAAGCGCTTTGCTCTGTTGTATTTTGTTTAGAGGATGCCATCGGTGATCAAGAAGTGGAAATGGCTGAGCAGAATCTAGTGGTACAACTCGCCAAACTGTCGGACAAATTGACGCATACGCCTGAAACGGCTGAACAATTGCCGCTTTTATTTATTCGGGTTCGTTCACCGAAGCAGCTGCTCAAAATGCCAGATTTGCTTGGTTCATCTCTTCATTTATTGACGGGTTTTGTATTTCCAAAGTGTTCTATTCATAATGCGAAGGATTATTTGGACAGCTTGAAACAGGTTTCAGCACAAACGAAGACAAAGCTGTACGGTATGCCCATTTTGGAAACACCCGATTTATTAGAAAAAGATACAAGATATACGGTGCTGTCAGAGTTAAAGCAGATCATGCTGAATGATGAAGAATATATTTTGAATATTCGTATTGGGGCAACGGATCTTTGCGGCTTATATGGCATTCGCCGTGACCGTGACACCACCATCTATGAAATCAGATTGATTGCTGATTTGATCACAGATATGATCAATTATTTTGGCCGTTCCTTTGTTGTATCAGGTGCAGTATGGGAGCATTTTGGCCCTGCACGAAAGGAACAAAAACCATTCATCCGTGCGCTTTCTAAGGGCGGTGAGCTGTCCTTCTCTGAATTCGATGACGTACAAGGTCTACTCAAGGAGACAAGACTCGATGTAGCCAACGGCATACATGGGAAAACAGTGATCCATCCAACACATCTCAAGCCAGTTCAAAGCATGTACGTTGTGACAAAGGAAGAATACTTGGATGCATTAAGTATTTTAGATCATGCTGACGGCACAGTTGGCGTAATGAAGAGTGCCTATTCTAATAAGATGAATGAAACGAAGCCGCATTACAGGTGGGCAGAGCACATTTTAATTAAGTCAGACATTTACGGGGTGTTTCATGAAAATAGAAGCTATATCGACATACTCACAGAATCAGAAGCGGCATACGCTGAACATCTTGGAACATATGGAGGTTGAGCTTGACCTCAAAGAAGGGGTGCTCCAGCTGGAGAAAGAGCATCTTTTTGAGATGGCAGCAAGGGTGAACAAAAAAAGAGCCTTTTTATTCGTTAGTAAGGTGCTTGGAAAGCATATTCCTGTTCATCCAGTGAAACCGCTCCTTGTCTCGGGTCTTTTAGCGATGGCATATGCCAAAGAGCAAACGGGACAGACGCCTCCGTACCAAGATTTTCTTGTAGAGGCACTCAAGACGGATGATCACGCGGCGTTAACGGCAGCCTATGAAACACTCAAAAAAGAAAAGCTAGCAGCTGGCAATGAGCCTGTCGTCATCGGCTTTGCGGAAACGGCAACAGCCCTTGGACATGGTGTGTATGATGTGCTAGAAGGCGCATCTTACATTCATACGACACGTGAACAGCTGCTGGGTCTTGACCCGTCATTGGTATTTGAAGAAGAACATTCGCATGCAACAGACCAGCTTTGTTATGCAGATGAAGCATTACTTCGCACAGACCGCCCCATCGTGTTAGTAGATGATGAAGTCACGACAGGCCGTACAAATATCAACATCATTCGTGACCTTCATGCAAAGTACCCGCGGCATTCTTATACCATTCTTTCCATTTTGGACTGGCGGACGGAGGAGCATGAGAAAGCCATGTGCCAGCTTGAAGAGGAGCTCGGAATTCACATCACATCATTGTCTTTATTAAAAGGGCAGATGGTCTTTAGAGGCAAAACGCTTGATGAACCAGCTTATTCGTATGAGATTGCGGAGCAAGAGAAGCGGCCAAGTCTCTCTTTTCATTCTCTTCAATCTTTCTTTAAGCAAGTGCCGTATTCACTTTCTCATGCAGCAAATTCGGCTGGTCATTCGCCATATATACATGAAACGGGCCGTTTTGGTTTAAACGCAGCAGATACGGAAGCACTTGACCAAGCAGCTGCTGAAGCGGGTTTGAAGCTGCGGCAGGAACGCAAAGGGAAGCAAACACTTTGCTTAGGGACAGGTGAGCTGATGTATGTACCGATGAGACTGTCTGCACATATGGGTGAAGGCATTCGCTTTCATTCAACAACGAGAAGTCCTATTCACCCAGTCGAAAAGGATGGATACGCTGTCCAAAATGGGTTTACCTTTATGAATCCAGAGGATGCCCGAATTCAGCACTACGTGTACAACATTCCAAAAGGTGAATATGATGATGTATTTCTCTTTTTTGAGAAAAAGGTCTCTCAGGAGGCATTGCTTCCGCTTATTCATTTATTTGCCGAGCGGCATGTGAAGCATGTGCATATTGTGACTTTATCAGACGAGGTGAAAGTGAATGGCTAACGTGTATACAAAGATGGGAAGCTATCCAGAGCAGGATGTAACCTTCTTACTCAAAGATTTATCCTCTATTGAGATGGAGAAAAGTACAGAAGAGCGGGAGCGTTCAATTCAGAGTGGTGCGCATTATTCAGAAATGCTGCCAATTGAATATAAACCAACGGCATCTTATATGACTTTATTCTATCAATCTCTTGAAGAAAGTAAGGAAAAGGTAGCCGAAGCAGTAGCTGTTGTAGCAGAACAGATTGTGAAAAAGAGAGGCTTCAAAACCGTGCTTTGCAGCTTGGCGCGTGCAGGAACACCGATCGGGGTGCTGATCAAACGATATATTCGAAAGACGTATGGTATCGATCTGCCTCATTACAGCATCTCTATTATTCGCGACCGCGGAATAGACGAGAATGCACTGCATTATATGCTGAAAGAACATCCGGGCTTTGAAATTGCTTTTATCGATGGATGGACTGGAAAAGGTGCGATTTCGAAAGAGCTCGAAAAAGCTGTGATTGATTTTGAAAAAAAGTATGGCGTGCGTCTTTCGAGTGAGCTGGCTGTGCTGGCTGACCCTGGCTATTGTACACATGTATATGGAACGAGAGAGGACTTTCTCATTCCAAGTGCCTGCCTGAATTCGACGGTATCAGGGCTTGTCAGTCGTACGGTACTAAACAACCGCTGGATCAATGCCGATGATTTCCATGGGGCAAAGTATTATAAAGAGCTGCTTGATGAGGATGTGTCCAATCTGTATGTGGATACGATTGAAGAAGCATTTTCCAGCCTCGGCCCAAATGTACAAGAGAAAGCAGAAACCATACTTACGCAAGGGACGCCGGCAGATTGGCGCGGAATGGCATCCATTGAAGCAATCGGTCAGGAGTTTCAAATTAAAAATACACATTTGATTAAGCCGGGTGTTGGTGAGACGACCCGCGTGCTGCTTAGAAGAATCCCGTGGAAAATCTTGATTCAGCCTGGATCTCAGGAAAAGCTGAAGCATATTTTGCTTTTGGCTGAGGACAGAGGCGTTCCTGTCATTGAATATGCCAATATGTCCTACACGTGCTGCGGGTTAATTCGCCCGCTGGAGCAAACGTCATGAAGACATATGCATTTGCCAGTGATTTAGACCGAACGCTGATTTACTCACATCGAGTGCTTGACCAGTATGCGTATGAAGGAGAGTATGATTTAGTTGAGGTGCTGGACGAACGGCCGCTTTCCTATATGTCTGTTGAAACGAAAAGATCCTTGCAGACGATTCATCAATCAGGCTGGTTCATTCCAGTGACGACAAGAACGACTGCACAGTATGAACGGATCACCTTCTTTCAACAAGAGCTTCAACCGGAGTATGCTGTCACAACAAACGGGGGCTGTATTCTTCACCATGGCAAGCCGCTTGAGGATTGGCAGGCCATTGTTGATGAGAGACTTAGGGAGTGTATGCCAGTCAGAGAGATGCTGAGGGCGATCTCCGAACTTCCGGTTGCGGCTTGGGTGAAGCGTACCCGTACAGCAGAGGGAAGATTTCTTTATTTGATTATGAAAGATGAGTATTTATCTCACATACCGCTTGCTGAATTGAAGCTGTGGGGTGAGGAGAGAGGCTGGCAGGTTTCTCTTCAGGGACGGAAGCTTTATTTTATTCCACAGCCGCTTAATAAGTGGGATGCTGTTGCTTTTCTAAAGGATAGGCTGCAGCTTGAATACGTCTATGGTGCGGGTGATTCCCTGTTAGATGTGGGGCTCATTCGTCAATCAGATAAGGGCTTTGCCCCAAGGCATGGAGAAGTTCTCGACTTTGACCCAGAACTTGAGCCGACAGCAGCATCTGGCATGGCCGCAGCGGATGAAATCACCGCTTCTGTCATCGAGCAGATGGCGAAGGCAAAAAAGCCTTCGATTCGATAGCAGAAGTAGAAGGCTGAATGATATGATAGTAGTAGCTTTCTAGAAAATATAGGAGAAAGGAAGGAGCGGCGTGAGTTATAAAGAAATCAATGTCACCCATACACGGGCGGAGCAGGAAGCCTGGAAAAACGTGCTGAAAAAGCCGCTCCCTGAAAGAGACGGTTATGTAAAGGACGAGCATACGTTGTCCTTGCCGCGTCTCGCCGCCCGGGTCCTTGGAACTCCGCATGATGCAACCGATTATTTTATTTATTTACATGAATTATACGAAACAGAAGGCATGCATATTTTAAGTGAAACGCTCAATCGTCATATTGAGCCAGAGCATTTTCAAGCGTTGCAGCGTATTCATTTGATTAACCAAGAAGAAAAGGGATTGTCCGTGAATCGCTTTGTGGCTTTTTTAGATGGTGAACAGCTGATTGTACGCCATCCAAACCCTGTGATGAACCGGCATATCCGTCTTTCATTGATCAAGGTGTTTGAGCATTTCAAGCAGCTGCATGAGGGTGGATTTCAGCATCCTGATTTCCGCCGGGTCTTGCTGGATGTCGTGAAGTTTTCAAATAACCATCTAGGTCCATGGCTGAAGGAAGTCAATATAGAAGAAAAAATGCCGGCTGTCATTTGGTATGGAGAGGCGAATAAAAGTCAGCTTTATTTTCTTTACTATGTCATGCTGATTGGCTGTGATGTTGTGCTATTTCATCCAGAAGGCGTGGATTCGTTTCGCGAATTAGATCCAGAAGAAAAGCTGACTTTTATTGATCAGTACCCGGGGACTTCAAAGCTTGAGCCGTTCCCTACTGAAAAGCCTGAGAGGAAATCAACGGTGGCGTACCGCTCGACAAGAGAGCTTGAAGAGGTGCTTCACACGGAAGATTCAATGCTGTATAAGCCGTGGCAATTCAGAGATCATACTCCTCATTCTATTACGCTGAAGACAACGTATGATGAGCTGTTTTTAATTGCAAAGGAACGATCCTTTATCCGCCCGAATTTCAAAGCAGACCGGGACACGATACAGATTCCGAATCTTTTTGCGAAAATGATGGGTGTCACACGAGACAAGCGTGAATACTGGGATCGCATTCACACGTTAATGGAGGGGAAAGAGACGAAGACCATTCGCCATTTTCCTTTTACAAAAGAAGTGACTTCGAATTATCAATTTCATTATCAGCATGCA
Organism: Bacillus sp. G1(2015b); assembly: GCF_001482475.1. NCBI lineage: Bacteria > Bacillati > Bacillota > Bacilli > Caryophanales > Bacillaceae > Bacillus > Bacillus sp. G1(2015b). The sequence continues at coordinate 132,050 of NZ_LKIC01000001.1, forward strand.
CTTTCTGCTACTGGAGAGATTGATCCTGAATTATTAATGAAAAGCAATGTGTGGCAGTTTTCTCATCTATATGAGGGCGCGCAGCGTGCGATAGCAGAGGCGATATCTCGAATCTGTCAGCATCCGAAGCTATTAAAAGAAGGCAATGAAACCGAATTAGATGTCCGCATTTATTTATTCAAGCAGGTTCTGCATTTGAGCCAGGATCTCATTGAACTGATTCAAACCTTTGATTATGCACAAACCGTACCGAAAGTGATTTTATACCATACGGAATATAATGGTGAGCTGACTCGTTCTGATGCGGCCGCCCTGATTTTCCTAAATGAAATGGGTGTGGATCTCTTCGTATATCATCCGGCGGGATATCAGTGTATCGAACGGTATATCGATGACCAATTATTTGATACCCATTGGCTTGATGAGATGGTCATGAACCAGGAGTTTAAAGAGCCGTCCATCGTTAGAAAGTTATTTCAATCCATTAAAAACCGATAAGGAGATCAAAGCTTATGACAAATACAAACGGAAATGACATCATTTCAATTGATAAAGAGGAAATCACGATTGAGAAGGCAGACGATATTCGCGTTCAGCTTCGAAACGAACCAGAAGTGCAAAATATTGCGAGACAGATCGATGCGAAAAATCAGCTTGAGCTTCTTGAATACGGAAAACAGCCAGCTGTTGAAATCTCTAAGTTCTCTGATCGTATCCTTTCAATGATGCGTTCAACAAGCGTGACTGACTCAGGAACAATGCTGACGCAGCTTGGCAAGATTATGGATCGCTTTGATAAAAATGATTTTGACGAACCGAAGGGTGGTTTGTTATCAAAAATCTTTAAGCGCGGCGGCAGCATGATTGAAAAGATTTTTAGTAAATATCAAACGCTCGGTGCAGAGATTGAAAAAATTAATGTAGAAATTAGTAAATATAAAGATGAAATGACCAAATCGACTGTGACGCTTGAAGAAATGTATGAGCATAACATTCAATACTACATGGAGCTTGAAAAGTATGTCGTAGCCGGTCAAATGAAAATTGAAGAATTAAAGCAATTGGTTCCTTCATATGAAGAAAAAGCAGCTAGTGGAAACCAGCTGGCACAAATGGAACTTGATACGCTTCGTAATGGGATTCAAGCGCTTGAAGAGCGTGTATATGACCTTGATATGGCAAGAATGGTCGCGCTTCAAACGGCACCGCAAATCCGTTTACTTCAGCGTGGGAATACAAAATTAATCGGTAAAATCAACTCTGCCTTCATTATCACTATTCCAATCTTCAAAAATGGGATCATTCAAGCTGTGACAGCGAAGAGACAAAAGCTTGTCGCTGATTCCATGAGTGAGCTGGATAGAAGAACAAATGAAATGCTGAAACGAAATGCTGAAAACATTTCAAGTCAAAGTGTGGAGATTGCCAAATTATCCGGCCGTCCAAGCATCGACATTGAAACGATCGAATCTTCCTTTAATACAATTGTACAAGGGATGAAAGAGACGAAACAGATCGAAGAAGAGAACAAGCGATTACGTGAAGATGGAACAAAACGTATGCTTGAGCTTCAAGATAATATTAAGCGGGCTGCCCTAGAGTCCTAAAAAAACAAGCTGTCTGTAACTAAAGTTGCAGGCAGTTTTTTTATGAATTTAAATAAAATTTGAGAAAAAAGGTTTTTATGTGACCATTTTCGGGTAAATCATGTTCAGGGGAATGGTTCGCCCATGATTCAAAAAAACTGCTATGACGAGGATTCGACTTATTTTTTAGCACAATTAGGAATTTCCAGTAAAATATTGTCTGGTGAGAGGAAATACCCCGTAAAATATGTAGTTTATGAAGCATTCTATAGGATTTACGAGTAATACGGCGTATAAACTCTAATGACCAGACCTCTATATGGAATTCATACATATTGTGGGGAAATAAGCGAATTCTAAAGATTGTTCGCATCATAACGCTTATGTTACGGTTATAAAGATGCTAATTTGGAGGGAAAATATGAATTCTGAAGAGAGAAATATCAAAATCAAGATAAATAATGTATCTAAAATTTTCGGTAAAAATGCTAAAAAAGCATCTCAAATGCTTGAAAACGGGAAAACAAAAAGAGAGATCCTAAAAGAGACCGGCGCAACAGTTGGTGTCAATCGAGCAAATTTTGATGTTTATGACGGCGAGATATTTGTCATCATGGGGCTATCAGGGAGCGGAAAGTCCACACTTGTGCGGATGCTAAACAGGTTAATCGAACCAACCTCCGGTGAAATTTATATTGATGGGGATATGATAACAAATATGTCAAAGGATCAATTGCGTGAAGTCAGACGGAAAAAGATCAGCATGGTTTTCCAAAACTTCGCATTGTTCCCGCACCGTACAATTCTTGAGAACACAGAGTATGGTCTTGAATTGCAAGGTGTAGATAAAGAAGAGCGCAGACCAAAAGCGCTTGAATCTTTAAAGCTTGTTGGACTTGAAGGCTTTGAAGAGCAATACCCAAATCAATTAAGTGGTGGGATGCAACAGCGTGTTGGATTGGCACGTGCGTTAGCAAATGACCCTGACATTTTATTAATGGATGAAGCATTCAGCGCACTAGACCCATTAATTCGTAAAGATATGCAGGATGAATTGCTTGAGCTTCATACATCTGTAGGAAAAACGATCATTTTCATTACCCATGATTTAGATGAGGCGCTTCGTATTGGCGACCGCATTGTGCTCATGAAGGACGGAAATATCGTTCAAATCGGAACACCAGAAGAAATTCTAATGAACCCATCGAATGAATATGTTGAACGCTTCGTTGAAGATGTTGACCTTTCTAAAGTATTAACCGCTGGTCATATTATGAAACGTGCAGAAACAGTTCAGATTGATAAAGGGGCACGTGTTGCGCTTACGCTCATGAAAAACCTAGGGATTTCGTCTATCTATGCGGTCGATAAGAAAAAGCATTTATTAGGTGTCATTTCTGCCCAAGCAGCGAAGAAAGCAGCAGAAACGGGAGCGTCGCTTGAAACGGTTCTCGATAAAGAATTTACGACAGTGTTGGAATCAACGTATTTGACAGAGATCTTTGATGCGGTGTCTGATGCGAACATTCCGATTGCCGTTGTCGATGAGAAAAACAGAATGAAGGGCATTGTGGTCCGAGGTGCATTGATTGGTGCATTATCAGGAAATGATGAGTATATCAACATGTCTTCTAACAAGCTAGAGGAAATTAAAGCACAAGAGCCTTCTGCACAGGAGGTAGAATAAGATGTTTAGTATGAGTGATTTACCTAGAATTCCGTTTGCGGAATATATCGATCAATTTGTTGACTGGTTAACATTAACGTTTGGTGGTTTCTTTGATGGCATCACAAATGGATTAGCAGGAACAGTAAATGGGATTGTGGCTGCACTTGGCGTCATTCCATCCATTATTTTAACTCTTATTTTTGCCGGCATTGCTTGGTGGATCAGTACAAGAGGAGTTGCTCTTTTCACACTTATTGGATTTTTACTGATCGACTATTTAGGCTACTGGCATCCAATGCTTCAAACACTTGCGCTCGTTTTGACCGCTGTGGTCATTTCTATTGTGATCGGGGTTCCGATCGGTATTTGGGCATCACAGAAGGAAACTGTGCGTAAAATTGTGACACCTATTTTAGATTTAATGCAGACAATGCCTGCATTCGTTTATCTATTACCAGCGATTTTCTTCTTTAATATTGGGGTTGTTCCTGGGGTTGTGGCATCGGTTATCTTCTCTATGCCGCCAACGATCCGTATGACCATTCTCGGTATTAAACAAGTACCAGCTGATTTAATTGAAGCAACAGAAGCATTTGGTTCAACGACATTCCAGCGTTTATTCAAAGTTCAGCTTCCACTTGCAACAAAAACCATCTTAGCTGGTATTAACCAAAGTATCATGCTGGCTCTATCAATGGTCGTTATTGCAGCAATGGTGGGTGCACCAGGACTTGGTTCAGAAGTATATAGTGCGGTAACCCAGCTGAAAACAGGTATTGGTTTTGAAGCAGGTATTGCCATTGTTATTGTGGCGATTACACTTGACCGTATTACACAAAACATTAAAACGAAAAAAACCAGGGGGAATGCTTAATGTGGAAAAAGTCTCTCTACATTGGGATGACCGCCCTGCTTGTCTTTTTACTAGCCGCTTGCGGTGCGCAGACAGATTCAAATGCGAGTGCAGCACAGCAGGTGAATAAGACCATTATCGGAATCGATCCAGGTTCAGGGATTATGGCACTGACAGATCAAGCGAAAAAGGATTACGGCTTAGAGGATTGGACGGTTGTGTCTGCATCAAGTGCAGCTATGACGGCAACACTCAAAAAATCTTACGACCGTAAAAAGCCAATCATCATCACTGGCTGGAATCCACACTGGATGTTTTCCCGCTATGATTTAAAATATCTAGATGATCCAAAAAAATCTTACGGTGAAGCGGAAGAAATTCATACGATTTCACGTAAAGGCTTTGCAAAGGATCAGCCGGAAGCAGCCAAAATGCTTAGTCAGTTTAAATGGTCTCAAGATGACATGGGCGAAGTCATGATTGATATTCAAGATGGTGTGAAACCAAAGGATGCTGCCATAAAATATGTGAAAAAACATAAAGACCAAGTAGCGAAATGGACAAAAGGCGTGAAAAAGTCGAATGGTGGAAAAGTCAATCTTGCCTACGTTGCCTGGGATAGTGAGATTGCAAGTACCAATGTTGCGGCAGAAGTATTGCGTGAACTCGGGTTTAATGTGACTTTGACTCAGGTTGAAGCAGGTCCAATGTGGACAGCAATTGCAACCGGAAGTGCGGATGCATCATTATCCGCTTGGCTGCCAAATACGCATAAAACGTATGCAGCGAAGTTTAAAGGAAAATATGACGACCTTGGTACAAGTATGAAAGGCCTTCGAATGGGGCTAGTTGTTCCGAAATATATGAAGAACGTAAACTCCATTGAAGATTTGAAAAAATAGTCAATGATGTAATGGTTCCCTTATAATAGAAGGGAGCATGTGGAAAAAGCAGTCTGCTCAAAAAGCGGCTGCTTTTTTCTTATATAGAAGGATGGAGTTGTCGTCGATGATGGATAGGTCAATCATGATTTTTCTGCATGGTGGAGGAGTAAGCAGCTGGATGTGGCAGGAGCAGGTTGAAATATTTAAGGACACGTATGAATGCTTTGCCCCTGATCTCATTGGACATGGGACAAGAGCAAAAGAACAGATATTTTCATTGAATGAAAGCGCCCAAGAAGTCATCTCATGGATCAAGGAAAACGCGAATGGCCGTCAAGTGATTCTGATTGGATTTTCTTTAGGTGCACAGATTGCCGTTGATGTGTTATCAAGAGAGCCAGATATCGTAGACATCGCTGTCATCAATAGCGCCCTCGTGATGCCTCTGCCATGGCTCCATTTCATGGTGAGACCGCTCTTGCCACTGACGTATCCATTATTAAAGAAAGATTGGTTTATCCAGCTCCAAGCCGAAAAGATGGGGCTCCCGCAACATGTACTGCCTCATTATGCGGCGGAATCGAAACATCTGCAGAAGAAAACCCTTCTTACGATGTTTCAAGAAAACCTCCATTACAGGCTCCCAGACACGTTTCAGCAAGCAAAGGCACGCATTCTTGTCACAGTGGGAGAAAAAGAAAAAGGCATTATGACACGGTCAGCAAAAAAAATAACAAATTCACATCCAAAGGCAGCAGGCGTCATCGTTCCCGGTATTGGACATACATTTACTTTTGAGAAAAAAGAACTTTTCACAGAAATGATCAAAAGCTTTATAGAGGCACGTGCATTACCAGTGGAATTAAAGGAAATCCAGTAGCCGTGCCCATCAATAAGTGAAGATAAGCATAAAAGAGGCGGTGGTCTCTTAGAATCTGTATGATATAGGTATAAAACGCTTTCAGTTTCTGTGCCATAGAAGGAGGAGCTATGAGTAAAAACTATATCATATTCGGTGCAAGTCAAGGATTAGGAGATGCTTTTGTAAAGGGTCTTCCTTCAAGTGGAGATACAGTTTGGATTGTGTCGCGAAGTGAACCAAGCAGTTTGAGCATAGATGACGGTGTACATAGAATTTGGCTGAAAATCGACTTATCAAGCCAAACACATATCCCTTATATGCTCGAAGCACTGGAGAACAAGACGATTGATGTACTTATTTATAACGTCGGTTTATGGGAAAAACGAGGCTTTGAAGACGATTATTCCTTTGATCACGATCAGCCAGAGGATATTGCGCACTTAATTAATGTGAATGTCACCTCAACCATTACGTACATCCAGGCACTGCTTCCGCACGTAAGGAAATCGGAGAATGGGAAAATCATCGTGATTGGCTCAACGGCTGGACTCGATCATACAAACCTGCCGCAAGTCTCGTTTGTTGCATCTAAATTTGGCCTGCGCGGAATTGTGAATGCGCTGAGAGAGCATGTGAGAAAAGATAAAATATCTGTTACCTGTATCAATCCAGGAGAGCTGGCGGCAGAGGTTCCGTATGAAGAGGGAGCCGAAAAGGCCATTACTCTATATGATGAAACGAGAATCCCTGTTCAGGATATTGTGGAGCTTGCTAGATGTGTGATTCACTTATCAAGGGTATCTTGTGTGAAAGAAATCAACGTTCCAGCCATGGCAGATTTGAATGCATAATATAAAGCGACCACCCGTCCTGAAGAGAAGGCGGGTGGCTTTTTCATTTTATGATGAATGCTGCTGGAGCGTTTGATAGACAGCTTCAGTCAAAATCTCAATGCCGGTAAAGATTGCAGAGCGGTCAAAGGTCATGTACGGATGATGAAGACCTGGCTTTAAATCACAGCCTAAACCGAGCATCGTAGATTTGATATGCGGAAGCTTTGCTGCATAAAAGTGAAAGTCTTCTCCACCTGTTGTGACGATTGGGGGATCAAGCTGCTCTTGGCCTAAAACCTGTTCAATCGCATGAGACATGATCTGGACAGCTTCCTCATTTAACGTAGCGGCAGGCAGACGATGGTCTGTTGAAAGTGTAATGGAAGCACCAAAGGCATCCGCTACAGAATGAACTGCTCTTTCAATTTCTTTTTCTAGCTCATCCATTACTTCGTTTGTTTGCGCCCTTACATCTAATGTAAAAGAAGCTTTGCCTGGGATGATGTTTGAGCTGCCCCCGCCAGCATGTAAATTGGTCATTTTCACAGAATGGGCGACTCGTGGATCGACATGGATATGCGCGAGTCTCTGCACGAGGGTTGAAGCCACTTCTATTACGTTGATGCCAAGGTGAGGACGTGCACCGTGCGCTTCCTCGCCGATAATGGTGCCGACATAATGATTACTTGATCCGTGAAAAATAGCAGGAGCGCAGCGTCCGTTTAATGTTTCTTGAATTGGGCGCACATGTACGCCATATAAGTAATCGACATCTGCCAGCACACCTTTTTCAATCATTTTCAGCGCACCGCCGCCTCTTTCCTCGGCAGGCTGAAAGATGAAACGAATTGTGCCGTTTGGGCGTTCTTTTTCCTTTAATGCCATAAAGGTGCCAAGAGCCATTGTCATGTGTGCATCGTGGCCACATGAATGATTGGCTTGAAACTCTCCACCTACTTCCTGCCAAAGTGCATCAATATCGGCTCTCACAGCGACCACTGGTGCGCCTTCTCCAATTTCACCGATCACCCCTGTACAGTCGTCAAATGTTTGAGTTTTGCAGCCTAATTTTTTCAATATACCTTCAATATAAGCAGTCGTTTCTGTTTCTTCCCAGCTGATTTCTGGGTGGGCATGCAAGTGTTCGAAGATGTCTGTCACGGTTTGTTTCATTTCGTTTGTCAAAGTTGTCATGAAGAGCCTCCTTGCTGACAGATAATCTGCCAAAACATTATTTTAGTGAAATAATATTGATCTTAAATATCAACAGTGTTTATAATATAACACATCATTTGATTATTCTGAAAATTAAGTGAAATTCCGATCGGGACAAAGGGGTTTTGACACATGAAAACAGCGACAGTATCAGCACCAGAGAAACAGAAACGAAAACTTCAAATGCCGGATGCGTATGTTCTCTTATTTATGATTGCACTGATTTGTACGATAGCAACGTATTTTGTACCAGCAGGTGAGTTTGATCGAAAGACATCTGGGGAGATCACAACGGCCGTTCCTGGCAGCTATCACCGCATTGATCAATCACCAGTGAGTCCAGTTGGCTTTTTCACTGCGATACAAGAAGGAATGGTAGGGTCCGCTTCTATTATTTTTCTGATTCTATTTACAGGCGGAACCATTGCCATTTTGGAGAAGACAGGTGCTATTAACGGGATGATTCACCATGTCATCAGCCGGTTTCAAACGAAGCAATTATTGTTTATTTGTATTGTTGGGGGATTATTTTCAGTCCTTGGAACGACCGGAATTGTCGTGAACTCTGTTATTGGATTTATTCCAATTGGCATCATTGTGGCACGATCCTTGAAATGGGATGCTGTAACAGGAGCGGCTGTCATCTACATCGGCTGTTACGCAGGGTTTAATGCAACGATTTTATCTCCATCTCCATTGGGTTTATCACAAACGATCGCAGAGCTGCCGATCTTTTCTGGCATTGGCCTGCGTGTCATCATTTATCTTTGTTTTCTTATTTCTAGTATTGTGTACATCTATTTATATACAAGACGTCTGAAGAATAAAGACAAGGGAAGCATTCTTGGCGATCAATGGTTTCCTGCTAAAGGGCTTGGCGGAGCAGATGCGGAATCTGTGGACAAGCCTGCATTCACTGGCAGACATAAGCTGATTTTAGCGGTGTGCGGATTGTCACTTGGAGGGTTCTTATATGGCGCACTTCAGCTTGGCTGGACCGATAAGGAAATGGCCGGTGTGTTCATTTTTATGGCAATTGTAGCTGGACTGCTTGGCGGATTAGCTGCCAATGACATTGCGAAAACGTTTATTGTCGGCTGTCAAAGTCTTGTATACGGCGCACTTATTGTTGGGATGGCACGCTGTATTTCGGTCATTTTAGAAAATGGGAAGCTGCTTGATACAGTGGTCAACGGCTTGGCGAGTATGCTGACAGGATTTAGTCCAATTGCTGGTGCGATCGGGATGTATATTGCGAGTGCGCTTCTTCACTTTTTGATTTCATCAGGATCAGGAGAAGCCGTAGTCTTTATCCCGATTCTTGCGCCGCTCGCTGATTTAATGGGCATCACAAGACAGGTAGCTGTAGAAGCAGTAATGCTTGGTGAAGGGGTGGTCAACTGTATCAATCCGACTTCTGGTGTGTTGATGGCTGTGCTTGCTGCAAGTGGTATTCCTTATGTAAAGTGGCTGCGTTTTATGGTGCCGCTTGCCCTCATTTGGTTTGTCATTGGTCTTGTATTTATTTGTATTGGGGTCATGATCAACTGGGGCCCTTATTAAACATGTATGAAGCTGCCGAAGAGCGTTTGGCAGCTTTTTTCTTGTGGAAATATGTATGGAACCAGCGCTTTGAAAGCACAATAAATGTGTTCACAAATTCGCTACATATTTTTTTTGAGCAACCCCCTTGCAAAAGTTTGTGAAGTGTTGCACAATAAGAATGTGAAATACTTCACATAATAAAAACAGCCTAGTTTTACTCAGGAGGATGAGATAAATGACAAACGAAAAAGTAAACAAAGTAGCCCTTATTGGAGCAGGTTTCGTCGGCAGCAGTTATGCCTTTACATTAATAAATCAAGCGATCACAGATGAATTGGTTGTTATCGATTTGAATCAAGACAAAGCAATGGGTGACGTGATGGATTTAAACCACGGAAAAGCATTTGCCCCGCATCCTGTGAATACTTGGTATGGAGATTATGAGGATTGTAAGGATGCAGACATTGTATGTATCTGTGCTGGCGCAAACCAAAAGCCAGGTGAAACGAGACTTGACCTTGTTGAGAAAAATTTAAATATATTTAAAGGTATTGTAGACAATGTGATGAAAAGCGGATTTGATGGCATTTTCTTAGTTGCTACGAACCCAGTTGATATTTTGACATATGCGACTTGGAAATTCAGTGGACTACCAAAAGAACGAGTGATTGGCAGTGGTACGACGCTTGATACGGCAAGATTTAGATACATGCTCAGTGAGTATTTTGAAGCAGCGGCACACAATGTGCATGCGTACATCATTGGCGAGCATGGGGATACTGAGCTTGCTGTTTGGAGTCATGCGAATATCGGAAGTGTACCAATTACAGAATTAATGAAGAGAAATGATCAATACAAACAAGAAGACTTAGATGAAATCATGGAAAATGTCCGTCATGCCGCTTACCAAATCATTGAGAAAAAAGGCGCCACTTACTACGGCGTGGCAATGAGTTTAGCCCGCATTACAAGAGCGATCCTGCACAATGAAAACAGCATCTTAACGGTCAGCACTTACTTGGATGGTGAGTACGGAGCAGAAGATGTCTACATTGGTGTACCAGCCCTTGTGAATCGAAATGGCGCAACAGAAGTAATGGAGCTTGCACTAAACGACACGGAGAAAGAAAAATTTGCACACAGTGTGAATGTGTTAAAAGAGATTTTGGCTCCTCATTTTTAATCAATCAAAAGCAACCTATCTGAGCAGAAAAGGATGAATCACTATGTGGCAGCAAATATATGATCCGTTTGGTAATGAATTCGTCAGTGCATTGGTGGCAATGCTCCCAATCTTGTTTTTCCTACTTGCATTAACCGTCTTTAAGTTAAAAGGTGTTTTAGCCGCTTGTTTTACCTTAATCGTCAGTTTTGTAACAGCTGTTTTCTTCTTCCATATGCCAGTTGAAAAGGCATTATCTGCTGTGCTGCTCGGTATATCTAATGGGCTGTGGCCGATTGGATATATCGTGATCATGGCGGTATGTCTCTATAAAATTGCAGTGAAATCTGGTAAGTTCGATGTCATTCGTTCTAGTATTGCAGGAATCTCTCAGGATCAACGTCTTCAGCTCTTATTAATAGGTTTTAGCTTTAACGCATTTTTAGAAGGTGCTGCTGGGTTTGGGGTACCGATTGCGATCAGTGCCGCTCTCTTAACAGAGCTTGGGTTTAAACCGCTGAAAGCTGCGATGCTCTGCTTAATTGCCAATGCTGCATCTGGTGCATTTGGTGCTGTGGGAATTCCAGTGATTACAGGGGCGCAAATGGGCAATATGACGCCGCTTGCGTTATCTCAAACCCTTGTATATACGATCCCGTTTATTTCATTCTGTATTCCGTTCCTACTCATTCTGATTGTAGATGGATTCAAAGGAATCAAAGAAACTCTGCCAGCCTTGCTTGTTGTGAGTGGAACCTATACCATTTTGCAAGCTGTTACAATGGTGACGATGGGTCCTGAGCTTGCCAATATTATTTCTGCCTTAGCAAGTATGGGTATTTTGGCTTTATTTCTTCGGAAATGGCAGCCAAAAAACATTTATCGAGAAGAAGGAGCGCCAGATATTGAACAGAAACAAACGTATCGCGGCGTTGAAATACTGAAAGCATGGTCTCCGTTCTATATTTTAACTGCGGTTATTACGGTATGGAGTCTGCCAGCATTTAAAGCATTGTTTGCTGTAGGAGGACCACTTAACTGGACGACGATTTTAGTGAAAATGCCATTTTTACATCAGCAAATTGTGAAATTACCACCAATTGCACAAACGGAAACACCTATTGATGCGATCTTTAAAATTGATGTCATCAGTGCAACGGGTACTGCCATTCTGATTGCGGTGATGCTGACAGGGCTGTTTAGCAGACATATTACATTAACAGAAGGCGCTGCCTGCTTAAAAGCAGCGGTGAAAGAGCTTTGGCTCCCCGTTCTTACCATTTGTTTTGTCATGGGCTTTGCCAACCTGGCGAACTTTGCTGGACTAAGTTCTGCGATTGGACTTGCTCTTGCCAAAACAGGCGATTTGTTCCCGCTTGTCAGCCCGGTGCTGGGCTGGATCGGTGTGTTTATTACGGGGTCTGTCGTGAGTAACAACGCCTTATTCGGTAACCTTCAAGCGGTCACTGCTTCTCAAATCGGCTCACAGGCAGGTTTGTTAATTGGGGCGAACACGACCGGTGGTGTGATGGCGAAATTAATTTCTCCACAATCTATCGCTATCGCTACAGCAGCTGTTGGAGAAACAGGGAAAGAATCTGAGCTCTTCAAAAAGACCGTGAAGTACAGCTTCATTCTGCTCGGCATTGTATGTATATGGACATTCATTCTTGCTCAATTTTTATAGGTTGATAGATTAAAAAAGACTGAGAGAGATCTCAGTCTTTTTTCTTTATGTAGATTCTCTTGTCACGAGCCGGGTAGGCAGCTGGATATGTTCGCGCTGTAATGGTTTTTGGTCTTGCAGAAGCGAGATCATTTGCTGTACTGACCGCTGGCCAAGCTCTACGATCGGTATGTCAATCGTGGTGATCGTTGGAGCTGTCACTTCGCATATGTCTTGGTTGTCATAGCCGATGACCGCTAGATCCTCGGGGATTTGATAGCCATATGAAATGGCCTGTTTAATGAGCCCTGCTGCAACTTGATCATTGCCGGTGAAAATGGCATCAGGCGCATCCGTCATATGATGAATGACCTCCATTAAGCGAAAGCCGTCTTCAATTGTAAAAGCCTCTCCAAACAGCCAATCATCTTGCAGCGGCAAACCGTGAGCAGAGAGTGCATCAAGATAGCCCTGTTTTCTTTGTTTCTGCGCTTCACTGCTTTCTGTATCAAAGCAAAACCCAATCGATTTTCGCCCCGACCGAATCAAGTAGTCCACCGCTTTATAGGCAGCTTCCCGTTCATCGTATCCAATAATCGGGATGTTTGCTGTTTGATGATATTCATTTGCCATGACAATGGGGCCGTTCGTTAAAAATGGCTCAATTTTCTCCCACGTATTTTCTAACGCCCCCAATATAACCCCATCTACTTCTCTTCTTTTTAATAATTGAAGTCCTTCAAGCTCTAATGCTTCTTGATAAAACGTCTGAAGCACGATGGCTTTATATCCTTGATCAAGGGCTTCTTTTGAAATGCCTTTAATCAATTGTGCAAAAAAAGGATGGTCCACAGCTGGCACAGACACAGCAATGGTTTTTGTCTGATGTGACCTTAGTGTGCGGGCTGCTGAACTCGGTGTATATTCCATTTCTTTCATCACCTGTAAGATGAGCTGCCGCTTTTCTTCTGACACATATGGGTGATGGTTTAGCACTCTGGAAACGGTGGTGGTTGAAACCCCGCAGCGTTTGGCAATTTCATAAATTGTACACATATTAACAAATCCTTTACACAAAGTTATTGTTCTGAAATCGATAACATCATTTACAATGTGAAACAAGTTAAATATTAACAAAAGGAATTGATTAATTGGAGGGAATGGAATGCAAATATTGACGAAGATATCAGGTAAAAGCAAGGATTATCTTCCTTTGCTGGATATGATCAATCAAGGTGTTCAAGTAAAAGCCGATTCAGTTGAAAAGCATCTAGCAAATGAAAAGCTGGTGACGTTCCTTGAGCAAGATATAGAACGCACAGGTTTGGAAAAAATTCTCTTCCATTATAAACAAAATAAGGAAAAAAAGATACCGTTTCTGCCGGTTGATAAACTGATTTCAGAGGATGAAATCGATGATATTATGCTGGTGTTGAAGGAAGTATTGAGCTCTGGCCGTTTTACTTCAGGGCCATATATTCCGACCTTTGAAAAGGCGATTGCTGAGTACTTAGGGAAAAAATATGTCATAGCCACGTCAAGTGGAACAGATGCCTTGATGATCAGTCTCATATCGGCAGGCGTCCATCCGGGAGACGAGGTGATTTTGCCAGCCAACAGCTTTGCTGCAACAGAAAATGCAGTGCTTGCCATTGGGGCTGTTCCGGTATATGCCGATATCGATCCAGAAACCTACTGCCTCGCAGCGAGTGAAATAGAGAAGCATATCACAGATAAAACGGTATGCATTCTACCGGTTCATTTATATGGAAAGCAAGCGGATATGAAGGCTATTTCGGCGATTGCGAAACAGCATGGGCTGAAAATCATTGAAGATGGCTGTCAAGCGATTGGCAGCAGCGGCCTTGGTGCTTATGGAGATGGACTTGTTCTCAGCTTTAATCCATACAAAAACCTTGGGGTTTGCGGAAAGGCAGGCGCCATCGCTACAAACGATGAGGCCTTAGCGGAAAAATGCATGGAGATCAGCTATCACGGCTTTGAAGCTGGAAAGAAAAATGTCAAACGCAGCGACTACGGCTTTAATTCCAAAATTGATAATTTGCAGGCAGCGATCGGACTCGAACGAATGAAGTATTTAGGACTGCAAAACTTTAAACGTTTTTACTTAGCCAAGCGATATATTGACCAGCTGCAAACGCTTGAGGATGAAGGGTACATGAAGCTTCCGAAGCTGACGGATGACCATGTATGGCATCTATTCCCGATTAGAGTACTGAAGGGAGAGCGAGATGAACTGGCAGCGAAATTGCTGGAAATGGGCATAGAGACGGATGTCTATTACCCGATCCTATCTCATCAGCATCAAACAAATCTTGTTTCTCAAAAGTATAGACAAACAACATTACCGCACACGGAAAAGGCAGCGCAGCAATTACTTCACTTGCCGCTTTACCCAGGAATGCCGCTGCAAGATCAGGAGAAGGTCATCGAGGGGGTTCATCATGTTATCAAGTCTTCCATTCAATAAAAAACTGCTGAATCAGCCGAAGAATCCGCAGTGGATCGTCTTCTGTGATTTTGATGAAACGTATTATTCTCACGAAATGACAGAGGAGCAGAGAGAGGATGTCAAGCGGCTGGAAGCCTTTGTAGCAGAAAAGAGTGAAACGGGACAGCTTTTGCTGGGCTGGGTGACGGGAAGCAGCCTCGATTCTGTCACGAGCAAAATGGAAAAAGGCGGATTTCATCAATTCCCGCATTTCATTGCGTCGAACTTAGGGACTGAGATTGTATATACGTCGGATGTTCATTTTGGACAGCCAGATGCAGAGTGGATGAAGCGGCTGGATGCACAGGGCTTTTCAGATGAAAAAATCGAAGACATCCTGGAAACTGTCCGAGAAAAGGGCATTTCCCTTAGACCGCAAACGCAGCTGGGCAGCTCAGGGTATAAGAAGAATTTCTATTATCAAGAGCAGGATGAACGGACGGATCTTCATCATCTATCATTTATCCAAACACTGGCTAAAGAGCGGGGTGTGGCGGTCAACATCAACAAATGCAACCCGCTTGCAGGAGATCCTGCGGATTGCTATGATGTCGATTTTTTACCAGTAGGAACAGGGAAGGATGAAATTGTCCGCTTTATGCTGAACCAATATGATCTATCGAAAGATCAAGGCTTTGCGTTTGGTGATAGTGGGAACGATTTGCGGATGCTTCAATCCGTCACGCACGGTTTCCTTGTCCAAAATGCGACAGGCGAAGCCAAACGGCACCATCACCAAATTTGTCATCATGGGTATGCAAAAGGAATCTATGAAACTCTGAAAACAGTGATGTATAAACATGAGGAGGCACATTCATGAAGAAAATTGGAATTGTTGGAGCAGGGAATATTGCAAAAGCACATGCAAGAGCATTATCAACGATCAAAGGTGCAGAATTATCCGGTGTCTATGATTTGCATGAGTCGGTCGCACAGGGATTCATTAAACAGTACGGCGGACGTGTGTATTCAAGTATCGAGACACTTGCAGATGCATCTGATGGGTTGATCATTGCTTCTCCTAATTTTTGTCACAAGGACCATGCCCTTCAGTCGCTAAGAGCAGGACAGCCGATTTTATGTGAAAAACCGATGGCTGTGTCGCTGAAGGAAGCGAAGGAAATGGTGGAGACAGCCAAACAGTTCCAAGTTCAAGCCAGTATGGGCTTTAACTATCGTTATTTATCCTTTGTGAATATATTGAAGAACTTGATTGCCAACGGTGAATTAGGCCGTATTTTGACCGTCAGAACTCATTTTAAGAAAAACAGTGCCCTCAGAAGAAAGACATTTTCATGGAGAGACAGCGGCGAAAGTCTGCGTACGAGCGGTGCGCTAGGAGATCTTGGCATTCATTTGATTGATATGCTGTGGTACTTATTTGGCAGTGAAATGAAGAAAGAATCACTTAACACCAAGATGCTGACACGTGTAAAGGAAAAAGAAGAGAAAAAGGTACAAGTGGATGATCATACCGAAATTTTCGGGCAGATGGAGAATCAAGTGTTCTTTCATTTGGTGACATCCAAAAGTACGCAGCCTGAGGAATGTGGATTTAGTGTAGAAGTCGTTGGTCATGACAAGGTATTCAAATACCATACGAACATGAAAAACGAATATGAGATCAGTGATGGATTGTGTGTGGAGCGTCATCAAATGCCGCAAACCTTGCTGACAGATCCGCCGAATGAATTTTACGGATGGTCCGATACATTCCGCGATCAGCTGATGCATTGGGTGAATACTGATCCATACCCAACTCATATGAAGGTCGCTGATTTTGAAGATGGTTATCGCGCGCAGGCTGCGCTCAATACATGCTTTGAGAGGGAAGAGGCAGTTGTCTCTGCTCAGGCATATTAAAGAGGTGGAGCGGAGGATGTCATGACTCCGCTCCTTTTTAGAGGAAGTGAAAAGATGAAAAAGGTATTTTATTTTGGCTGTGTCTTTTATTTTTTTATTGGGACCATTCATGTGTTCTTTGGCAGCTTAACGCCTTATTTGCTGTCGAGTTATGATAAGGGTCCTGGGGAATTATCATCTTTAATTTTTTTTCAGTTTATTGGTTTTTTGACAGGTGTTCTGCTATCCCCCATTCTAGTGAGAAAAAGAGGCTATGGCGCTGTGCTGACGATGGGTCTTTTGCTGATGATTGGCTCACTTCTGCTGGGGCTGTTGGTGCCGGGCTGGACGACGCTTGTGCTGGCAGGTTTTTTTCTTGGGAGCGGCGCAGGCAGTCTTGAGACAACAGCCGGTGCGTATGTCATTTCGATGGCTAATAGTGCAAAGCGAATCAGTATCATGGAGGTCTTTTTTGGATTAGGTGCACTGTTATTTCCGCTAGTGATTTTGCTGACTGTCACAGAGCAGACATGGCAGTATGTGTTTTTATTTCAGGTGGGTGCGCTGACATTTTTCCTCATGCTCTGGCTTGTTTTTATGAACAAACTGCCTCATGGACAGATGGATGCTCCTTCCACAGGAGAGATGAGGAAACCGTCCTTACTTGTTGATCGAAAAAATCGAATGATTGTGGTGATTATGATTTGCTTTGCCTTTTTCTACGCAGGGATTGAAACGAACTTTGCGAACTTTTTGCCGTCGATCATGCTGGAAAAGGGGGGAGAAAATTGGGGCCTCTTTGCGGTCTCTACTTTCTGGACAGCGATCGTCATTGGCAGGACTGTGATTGCGAGAAAAGCTGATCAGCTGCACCCGCTGCGTTTTTTAAAGCTAAGCGCATCACTGATGATTTTGCTGCTTGTGATATTCGCTCTGACAACCCACATTACTGCGCAGCTGATTCTCATCTTTTTCATCGGCCTTTGCGCAGCTGGCATGTTCCCAATCGCACTGACAGCATCAGCGCTAATGATTGAAAATGCCATCGATGAGGCGACGAGTTATTTTATTGCAGCCGCGAGCTTAGGCGGAGCCTGCTTGTCCTTTTTAATTGGATTTAGTCTGGAATGGGCAGGTGCGGCAAGTGCCGTCTTTGTATTTGCTTTCTTAGCTGTTCTTTTGTTTGCAGCTGCGATTCAAATGAATCGTTCTAAGAAAAAAGAAACAGTACACACGCAGCAGACGGAACTGAAAGCAGATCGCTAAGCACATGATCAAGCCGCTCCCCAAGGTCCACCTGAAATGATGACAAAGGACTTGTACTAAAACGCAGAAATATTGAATAACATGTACAAGTCAGCATCAAAAGGAGGACGTCTATGTGGCGGTGTTTTTTGGTTATATCTTTTTAGGGTTGTCACTTTCAGCGCCTGTTGGGCCAGTCAATGCAGCCCAAATCGACAGAGGGATTAAAAGTGGATTTTGGCATGCGTGGATTTTTGGTGTGGGGGCTATGGCTGCGGATATTGTCTATATGCTCCTCATCTATTTTGGTGTCGCCCAGCTTTTGACTGCACCTCTTGTAAAAACCTTTTTGTGGCTGTTCGGCTTTTTCGTTCTGACCTATACCGGCATTGAAAGTCTGCGAAAAATCAATTTGCAGGAGAGTCCGAAAAAGGACAGCGGTAACACAACAATTGGCCATTCGTTCATGACCGGATTTTTCATTTCTCTATCTAATCCGCTCAGTATTTTGTTTTGGCTTGGCATCTATGGCAGCATTTTAGCCAATACGATCGAAAAGTATGGAGCTTCCCAAATGCTCATGTACAGTATGGCTATTTTTATTGGCATGCTGATCTGGGATTTCTGTATGGCGCTGCTTGCTAGTTCGTTTAGGCGTTATTTAAGTGAACGTGTGTTACATGGCTTATCCGTTCTTGCAGGTCTATCTTTACTTGGTTTTGGCGCTTATTTTGGGTATCAAGGGATTATGGCGTTGATTGGGTAGAAAAACAGACTGACACATTCAGTCTGTTTTTTTGTAAGGATTGACAGACATAACACATTCTTGAATAATGGTGGAATATAAAATGGATTGAAGGAGCTTCTGCTATGCGTATGTTTCTGCCAGTATTCAATTATCTGTGTATGTTGATTTTATCAGTCATCACAGCAACATTCGTTTATACGTTTTTATTTATGCCGCCTGAAGTGGGCTTCAGTTATGTGGAGATGACCAGTCTGTTCATTTTATTTGCTTATGTCATTTTTGCTGTACCAATTCAGCTTGTTTTACACCGGCATCCTAAAAGGTTTCGAAGCCGTGACTTATTGATTTATTTTATTGCGGCCTGGGTGGTTTGCTCGGCTTTGGCTTTATGGATTGACTATGGACTTGTTGTGTTCATCAGCTATAAAGTTTATTTGTTTAGCTTCTGCGCAGCCCTTATTTATTGGGTGCTGGATTCCGTCTTTTTGATGAAGAGCCGTTCGTAGGAATGACGAAAGGCGCTCTATTAACTTACATTAGTCTGATCCTGCATAATAGAATAAGAGGAACAAATACCTGCTCCATTTGAATGGAAATCCCCATCTTGTCATGTGTAAGGAAAGTCGTGGGAGGACAGTCACCACAGCCATTTCCACCTCATAGGCTGTGGAGAAGACGCTAAAACGAGGTGGAAGGAAATGGCCCAGCTGTATGCAAAAAGTTGCCTTGATCAAAATCTACGATCACTAGAAGAATGGAAGCAGGATGCTTTCACACAATTTGGCGAGATGGTCGGAGATGAAGCAGATACATTCCCTTGTGTACCCGGAAGACAGGGATTTTTTCTCGATCATTTACGCTATGGATTTGTTGGTGACCCGAGGGAAGAGGAAGCAGTGGATGATTTAGCCCAGCTGCTTAGAGAATATCAAGGCTGTGCGAAAGAAACCGGTCAATATGCTTCATTTATCTGTTTTTTTGAAACACCGCAGGATTTAAAGGAAAGTTCGCTTGAAGAGTTTGAGCAGCATTTTTGGTCGCTGCTTCAACGGCTGCATCATAAAGATGAAGAACCATGGCCTGAGGAGATTCCGCTAGATACTCATCATCATGAGTGGGAGTATTGCTTCCATGGTGAAGCGTATTTTATTTTATGTTCTACACCTGCTCACAAGCTCAGAAAAAGCCGCCACTTCCCTTATGTCATGATGGCGTTTCAGCCTAGATGGGTGTTTGAGAAATTGAATGGATCGACCAAGTTTGGACAAAAAATGAGCCAGCTCGTTCGCAAGCGGCTTAAAGCATATGATGAGGTCAGTGTTCATCCATCATTAAAATGGTACGGGGATCCGGCCAATCATGAATGGAAGCAGTACTTTCTCCCAGACGAAGAGGCGGAGAAACCAGCCTCCGCCAAATGTCCATTTACTGCATTAAAAAACATGATGAAATTATGATGCGGTCTGATCCTGTTTCCACTTTTTCCTCATAAATAGCACCATGACGGCAATCACTGCAATGATCCCAAGGCTGATAAAAAAGCCAGGTCGTCCGCTTGCCTCTGTTAATGTGCCAGAAACGGCGGCTCCAATTAAGAGCAGCGCAAGAATCATTTCACACGTCTGGCGAGTGGATGGCTTGGATAGCTTTTTACTTGAGAACAGAATAAAGATCCATGTATACAGCAAGGTAAGACCGGCTGCTGTTGTGAGATGCTCGTAGATGTGTTTGGACAAAAAGAGTGCAAGCAAAATTGAGACAATTAAGCCAGCAGCAGTTAAGATAATCGAAGACCATCTCACATGAGATGGATCTTTTGGTTTAAAGCAAGCAGGTGCATCCTGATGTTCTGACATTGTGCCGAGCAGCGTTGTGACTGCATAGAGAGAGGCAACCAATGTCGAAAAACCGGCAATGATAAAAATGCCATTAAAGATATGAAGAAAGATCGATAAATGAAACGGCTCTAATGAAGTAATAAATGGACTGCTGTTCTCATTAAAGGCTGTCACTGGGACAAGCAAGAGAGCAAGTCCGATCGAGATGATATAGATGACTGCTAGAATGATCAGCATGACACGTCCAGCCTTTGCCGCATCCTTCGGGTCCTTTAAATGAACCGCCATCAGCCCCATGACTTCAATTCCCCCAAAAGCATAAAACGCATAAATCAAACCATTCCAAAGACCAAGCGGACCAAGAGGCATCCATTCGTGATCCTTATTAGGCAGATGAAGGGTCGGTTTATGTTCTGTCAAAATGCCGAATAATACAAGCACCGCAAGAATCATAAATAGAAAAATCGCCGCTGTTTTCAGTACCGCCAGAACATTTTCTGTCTTTTGAAAAGAAGAAAGCCCTATGATAATGACAAGCAGGGCAAGAGCAGAATAAATCGCAGAAAACACCCAAAGCGGAACAGAAGGAAACCAGTGACGGGTAAATAGAGAAATGGCGGTTAACTGACTTCCTGTAATCAGCATTTCTGCAAACCAATACACCCAGCCATTACTAAATCCTGCCCAGCGTCCGTATGCTTTACGAGCATAAGAACAAAACGACCCTTTATCAGGATTATCGGCTGTCATCGCAGCCAAATGTTTAAAAACGAGATACGTTCCGACCGCAGCAAGCAAAAAGGAGATGCAGACGGAATAACCGGATTTTGTAATGGCGATGCTGGAGCCAAGGAAGAACCCAGTGCCAATTGTACAGCCGACTCCGATGAGAGAAAGCTGCCACCAAGATAAAGATTGTTCTTCTTTCAATGCAAGTGCAACACCTTTCTATTTCAATGACATTAGCTTGTGACCACCTCTTTTTTTTATACATGATCAAGGGGACATTTTGGGCATACTGTCATGGAAAGGAGTGCATGTGATGAACGGAGAATACGTCATTTTACCGAAGGGTAGACTCGGCTTTCGTTTAGGAAAAGGCCAATGTATGCGAGTGGTTGATGTCGAAGGCCAGCAAGTAGCAGATGTGATGGCCTATCATGAAAAGGATTTTTATGAAAAATTTGACCAAGGTGCCACAATGGATAGCCTATTTTCATCCAAAGTGAAAAAAGGCGATAAGCTCTATTCTAATTTATATAAACCGATGTTTACGATCATTGAAGATACAGTAGAATGCCATGATTTATACATGCCCGCCTGCCGGCAAGAAATGTATCAGCTTTTATACGGCCGGACGCACTTGGAGGTCATGCATACATGCTACGACAATTTGCGGACTGCCTTTGAGCCCTTTGGAATTCCAAAGGAGGATATGTATTATCCTTTTAATGCCTTTATGAATACAGTCATTGATGAAAAAGGAAAGCTGTCTGTCGAGCTGCCAAAATCGCTGCCAGGTGACTACATTCGCCTGAGGGCTGAAATGGATCTCATTGTGGCCGTGTCCGCTTGTCCTGCTGATATTGGGAAGTGTAATGGTTCAAGCTGTACATCTATACGGGTAGAAATCGATTAAAAAAGAAAAGGACCAGTCCATAAAGACGTGGTCTTTTTCACTTGTGAATGTTTGATCATCTTAGAAATAGGGGAACGTCTAACAAAATGTTCTTGATGAAAACATGGTATAATGGAGATTCAAAAAACGTTGTTAAATCAATGAATTGTGTGTAAAACCTGTTCTCTTCATGTAGAGGATGCTTAGGAGGAAAAGTGTATGAGTTTGCAGAAAAAGATCAGCCAAGAGTTGCATGTGCAGCCCTCAATTGACCCAAAGCAGGAGATCGAAAAACGGGTTGGATTTCTAAAGGAATACTTGAAAAAAACCGGGGCAAAAGGATTTGTACTCGGCATTAGCGGCGGGCAGGATTCAACGCTTGCCGGACGTCTTGCACAGCTTGCTGTCAGTGAGCTTCGTCAAGAAGGAAAAGAGGATGCTGTCTTTATTGCGGTACGCCTTCCGCATGGTGTGCAGCAGGATGAAGATGATGCACAGCTTGCTCTATCATTTATTCAGCCAGACAAGTCGTGGAAATATGATATTGCACCTGCCGTATCAGCATTCAGTGATCAATATCAAAAAGAAACAGGCGGCCCATTGTCTGACTTTAATAAAGGGAATGTCAAAGCACGTATGAGAATGATCGCGCAATATGCTGTCGGCGGTGAGGAAGGATTGCTTGTCATCGGTACAGATCATGCAGCTGAAGCAGTAACCGGCTTCTTCACGAAGTATGGTGATGGCGGTGCAGATGTTCTTCCGCTCACAGGCTTGACAAAACGCCAAGGCCGGGCGCTACTCGAAGCGCTAGAAGCACCGGAACGCCTGTATTTAAAGAAACCAACAGCCGATCTGCTGGACGACAAACCTCAGCAAACGGATGAAACAGAACTCGGCATTACGTACAATGAAATTGATGATTACTTAGAAGGCAAACCAGTGTCAGATCAAGCAGCAGAAGCGATTGAAAAGCGCTATGTTCAATCAGAGCATAAACGCCAAGTACCCGCTTCCATGTTTGATGATTGGTGGAAATAAAAAAGAGACCTCTCCAGAAGATGGAGAGGTTTCAGCGTGTAGGCAAACCCTCGCATTCGGTGTCAGGTCTGCGCGCCGGTACTCACGAATGTCACATTCGCTCCGCGCCGGTACTCGTCCTTCCTAGGGCTGCAAAGGTTTTCTATCACGCTGAAAAGAAGACAAAGGGCTAAAATAAAGATCATTTTAGCCCTTTGTCAATAATCAGAGACCTCTCCAGATGGAGAGGTTTTTTTATGTCGAATTTCAAGTGGGTTTGACAAAATAACCAAAATTTCATTAAATTAGTAGAACGATATACTTAAGTCCATTTCACTAAATATCGGTTTTTTTGATCAAAAAAAGTAAGCATAATTAGTTCGATTCACTTAATTTCATTTCTATTGACAGTATTTTCAGAAAAAATGATTGACGAAGAAAAAGAATGCGCTTACAATGAAACCACATTCCGAAAAGTGAAATTAGATTCCACTGAATGGAATAAAGGGGTGATTCACCTCCAAATAAGAAGCTAAAGGAATGATGGACACAATGAAAAATCGAAGTGCACTGGAAATTTACAAAGAGGGAGGCGCTTGGTGGGAGACTGAGATTAGTCATATTCAAAAAAATTCAATTGAACTTCGAGGATATCCGATTGAAGAACTGATTGGTGAATTGTCGTATCCACAAATGCTCTATTTACTGCTTGTTGGTGAATTATTGGATGATTCAAAAGCAGCTCTTTTTGAAAGTGTTCTTGTCGCAGGTGCGGACCATGGACCAAGGGCGCCATCTATTGCAGCAGCCAGAATGGCGGTGACTTGCGGCATTTCGTTTAATTCCTCTGTTGCAACAGGGGTGAATCTATTAGGTGACATTCATGGCGGAGCCGGAGAGAAGGCCATGCGTATGTTATACGAAGCCAAAGCGATCTACGATGATCAAAAGGATGTACAGTCTGCGGCAAAGCAAGTGTGTCAAACATGGTTAACTCGCAAGGAAAAAATCCCGGGAATCGGACATCAGCTTCATGATGATGATCCGAGGGTGAGACGTTTATATGAGCTGAGTCACACATATGTCCAGCAAGGTGTTATCAGCGGGACATATTTACGATTAGCCGAAGCGATTAGACATGAGCTTGAACAGCTGAAAGGGAAGAAAATCACGATGAATATAGATGGTGTATCTGCTGCCATCCAATGTGAATTAAACATTCCGGCCGAAGCAGCAAAAGGCATTTTTTCCTTATCCAGAGGAATGGGCATCGTGGCGCATGCATATGAGGAGCTGACAAAGGGAGCCCTCGTGAAGGGACCTTGTCCGAATGAAGAAAGATTGGTTCGTTATGCAGGGCATGGAACGCGGCACTTGAAGGAGGGAGAAAAAATTTGAGTGGTTTCAAAGCGTTGTCATATATAAACGGCGAGTGGCTGGATACCGATCGTGTCAAAACTGATATCATCAATCCTTACTCAGGAGAAAGGATCGGTACATCCTATCTCGCCTCATCAGAAGACATAGAACAGGCACTTTCTAGTGCGCAGCATGCTAAAAAACAAATAGCGGGAATATCGGCAATCGAACGCTCAAAGCTTTTAAAAAAAGCAGCCACCTTACTTGAAGAACAAAAAGACCATTTTGCAAAACTGATTTCGCTAGAACTAGGCAAACCACTTAAAAATACAAGAGATGAAGTTTCGCGATCAATCGAGACGCTGGCGCAGTCGGCGGAAGAAGCGAATCGATTAATAGGTGAGACCATTCCTGGCAATGTATCATCGCGTGGACAGGGAGCAATGGCCATGACATTTAAAGTACCAGTCGGAGTTGTACTGGCAATTACCCCTTTTAATGCACCGCTCAACTTAATTTGTCACAAAGTCGGTCCGGCCTTTGCGGGAGGGAATGTCATAATTTTGAAGCCCGCACCGCAAACATCAGCTGTTGCCACAGCGTTTGTCAAACTTCTTCTCGAAGCAGGATTTCCTGAGGCTGGATTGCAGCTTGTAATTGGCGGGATCGAGGCTGGGAAGCAGTTAGTCACTGATGAAAGAACGAATCTCATCTCTTTTACCGGCGGGGCTGCCGGAGGCGAACATATTACAACCTCTGCGGGATTAAAAAAGGTACTGCTCGAACTTGGAGGGAATGGCGCGACGATTGTTCATCACGATGCAGATATTGAACAAGCCGCATCCCTTTGTGCCAAAACAGGCTTTAGTAATTCCGGTCAAAGCTGTATTTCTGTTCAAAGAATTTATGTCCACCAGGAAATCATGCCGACGTTTACTGAGGTATTAAAACAAAAAGTAGAGCAGCTTGTCGTTGGAGATCCGCTGTCTAGTGAGAGTGATATCGGCTGTATGGTTGATGTCCAGGCCGCGCAGCGTGTTGAGGCCTGGATACAAGAGGCAGAGAGCATGGGTGCTGAGCTTTTATATGGGGGAAAAAGAAAAGGAGCGAGCATCACGCCAGCTATTTTGTTAAACCCTCCGAAACAGGCCAAGGTTGTCTGTGAGGAAGTGTTCGGCCCAGTTGTCAGCGTTCTCCCTTATGAGGAGCTGGAGGAGGCAATCAAAGAAGCAAATGATAGTCGATATGGGTTACAGGCAGGGATCTTTACGAATCAGCTGGATGTGGCATTACACGCAGCAAAAGAGCTTGAAACTGGCGGTGTTGTCATCAATGGGACATCGAATTTTAGACTGGATCATTGGCCTTATGGTGGGATTAAGCGAAGTGGTCTTGGAAGAGAGGGTCCGCGTTTCGCCATCGAGGAGATGACCGAAACCAAAATGGTCGTGCTCCCAAATGGTCTGTGAAAGGGGCGGAGGGATGTGAATGCATTTCAGCAAAAAGTAAAAAGTGTGCAGACAGGCGGTCAACCAATGATTTGTACGCCGCTCATCGGACATACAAAGGAAGAATTGTTTCATGAGGTCGAGGTGTTAACAGAGAAGAAGCCTGATGTGATCGAGTGGCGGGCAGATTTTTTTCATCACCTTCATGACAAGGAACAAGTGATAGAAACCCTTAAGGGAATGGTAGAAAAGGCAAAAGGCATCCCATTTTTATTCACCATTCGCTCTGAAAAGGAAGGCGGTGAAAGTATATCACTCTCCGAAACTGAGAAAGTTTCTTTGCTTGCCGAGCTTTGTTCCACACAGCTTGTGGATGCCGTTGATTATGAATTGATGCAGGATGTGGCACATATACAGCAAGTCAGTCAGGCAGCTAAAAGAAATGGCGTCACCTTGATTGTGTCGTATCACGATTTCTATCGCACCCCTGAGATAGATCGTCTCGTGCAGCTACTCGTCAATGCAGAATCAGTCGGCGCCGACATCGCAAAGATCGCAGTGATGCCGCATTCCTATGACGATGCATTAACACTGCTCTCAGCGACCAGCCATGCGAAAAAGCAGCTGTCAATTCCCGTGATTTCGATGGCAATGGGGGAATACGGGGCTTTTACAAGAATGGTTGGCGGACTTTTTGGATCTGTCATGACCTTTGCTGTAGGGAAAGAAAGCTCAGCTCCCGGGCAAGTGGCGATACAGGATTTGAGCAATGTTCTATCTATTGTGTTTTCAAAGAATAAGTGAGTAGCAGATTCATAGCTGCAACGTGAGAGGAGAGAAACATGAAGAAGAATATTTCTACACAGGTTATTCAGTACTTAGAAAATCGGGGAGTCGAGCATATATTCGGTCTCTGTGGTCATACGAATATAGCTTTTTTATCAGCGCTTGAAAAAAGCTCGATTCAATTTGTAAATGTCAGACATGAACAGATAGCGGCACATGCAGCAGATGGTTATGCGCGAGCAAAGAAACAGACGGCTGTTGTTCTCAGTCATCTAGGTCCTGGACTCACCAATGCGGCAACAGGGGTAGCGAATGCAGCACTTGATTCCATTCCAATGGTTGTCATTGCAGGAGATGTCCCAAGTCATTACTACGGAAAGCACCCACACCAAGAGATCAATCTTCATTCCGATGCCTCTCAATACGAAATTTACCGGCCGTTTGTGAAAAGAGCATGGCGAGTCGATATTCCAGAATTATTTCCAGAGATTTTATCAAAAGCATTTCAGTTAGCTGAAAGCGGCCGTCCTGGCCCGGTGCTTATTTCTGTTCCGATGGACGTTTTCTCAAAAGATCTAGATGTGTCCCTGTTTGAACAAATGAACCATCATACACACACCATTGAAAAACCTTCTATTGATGATCAAACGGCCAATCGGATATTAGACCGATTGCTGCAGGCAGAAAGGCCGCTCTTATATGTAGGGGGAGGCATTTTATTAGCTGATGCAGCTGAAGAATTAAAGGCATTTTCTGACCATCTAAGTATCCCTGTTGCTCATTCTTTGATGGGGAAAGGAGCCATGCCGGATGATCACCCAATGACCCTTGGAATGACGGGGTTTTGGGGGACAAAATTTATTAATGATCAGTGTAAAGAGGCGGACTATATATTGGCTTTAGGGACCCGTTTTGCTGAAGCTGATGCGAGCTCGTGGGAATCGGAGTATACGTTCAATTTCCAATCAACCAAGCTCATTCATATTGACATCGATCCGAATGAAATTGGCCGGAACTACCCTGTTGAAATTGGAGCGGTAGCCGATCTCAAGCAGGCACTGACCGTACTCAATCGCGTGGCGAAAGAAAGGCTGCCAGAAGGTATCGATCGCCTTGAACTGAAAAAGGACATTGCGGCATATCGTGAGGAATTTCAAAAGAGCAATTTGACGAATATTCAAGACGAATCTTTCCCAATGAAACCGCAGCGTATTTTGCAGGAAGTGCGGGAAGTATTACCGTCAGATGCTTTCATTACAACCGATGTTGGCTGGAATAAAAATGGGGTAGGACAGCAATTTCCTGTATTCACTCCAGGCACTATTTTAACCCCAGGCGGTTTTGCAACCATGGGATTTGGAGCCCCTGCCGCACTTGGAGCAAAGATTGCCCAGCCTGACCGTGTCGTTGTGTCACTAGTTGGAGACGGTGGATTCGGTCAAAATCCATCCGTTCTCGCAACAGCCGTTGAAGAAAACATTCCTGTTGTGTGGATTGTGATGAATAACAGTGCGTTTGGCACAATAGCCGGCTTGCAAATGGCGCACTATGAAACGACGTACGGCACTGTTTTTAGAAAAGGTGGAGAAAGCTATTCTCCGGATTTTGCTGCCATTGCGAGAGGTTATGGAATGAAGGGGATTAAAATCACTTCTGCGTCTGAATTCAAAGAAGCCTTGGCTGAAGCCATTGCCTCTCAGGAGCCTTGCGTCATTGATGTAGCGATGAAAAATGATCCTGTTCCTACGGATGGACATTGGAATATTAATGACATTTATTCACCAAATACAAAACGCTCACATGTCAGTGTGAACTAAACATTACTAGGGAGGAATCAACAATGAAAATTAAAGTATTGAATCCGTTTCAAGATGGGAACCCATTATGGTTAGGCTTAGATCGTCCAGAGGAGCAAATGATTCGAAAGGTATTTCAAACGATTACACCAGATACCGTTGGATCAGAACATATGATGGCGGGTCTCACCATTTTTGAACCAGGGGAAGCAAGTTCAGTGCACAATCACCCGGGTTCAGAGGAATTTGATTTTGTGATTAAAGGGTCCGGCGAAGTCATTTGTGATGGAGAAAGGCAGCCCTTTAAACAAAATGATTTTATGTTCATTCCTGACGGTGTCCCGCACCAGCATGTGAATACAGGCGATGAACCTTTATGGCTCATTTGGCTCTACACGCCGCAAGGGCAGCTTCCAAAGGATTAAAAACCTGCACCGGTAAGCCCTTCTTTTGAATCATCAGGGCTTTACGGGTCAATCAGAAAGATGAAAAGGGCTAAATTAGAAATGATTTTAGCCCTTCATCACTTGAATGGAAGGGAGTCAAGCAATGAATATGAATACACCGCTCGAAGGAATAAAAATATTAGACGTCTCCACAATGATCGCTGCACCCTATGGCGCGGTGCTTCTAGGGGATTTTGGAGCAGAAGTCATCAAAGTCGAGATTCCCGGTAAAGGCGATACGCTGCGGCATGTCGGCCCTTTTGCAGATGGGGAACCACTTAGATGGTCAGGTCTCTCACGGAATAAGAAATCCCTTACACTGGATCTGCACAAAGACGAAGCAAAAGACATTTTTAAAAAGCTTGCAGCTCAGGTCGATGTACTGATCGAAAATTTCCGTCCTGGAACACTCGAAAAATGGGGCGTTGGGTACGATGTGTTAAAAGAAATCAACCCTCGTTTAATTATGATTCGTGTATCGGGTTATGGTCAAACGGGCCCGTTTAAGGACAAGGCCGGATTTGGAACGCCAGCGACGGCGTTTAGCGGCTTTACATATATTCAAGGGTTTCCAGACCGGCATCCAGTCAGCCCTTCCTTTTCTCTAACTGATTATATTGCTGGCATCTATGTGGCATTCGCTACTGTGACAGCGATGTATTACAGGGATACACATCCAGAAGGAACGGGGCAAATGGTGGATTTGGCCCTCTATGAATCTGTGTTTCGTATGTTAGAGTTTTTGGTTGCAGAATATGACAAGCTTGGGAAGGTGCGTGAGCGTTCACCGGGGCTAAGCGGTCATTCAAGCCCTGCTGGTACCTATGAGACAAAGGATGGGCATTATTTGGTTCTTGTAACAAGTACAGATTCGACCTTCAATCGATTGGCTGAGGCGATGAATCGATTAGATTTATTAGAGAATGAAAAATTCGCGGTTAATGCATCCAGGCTGAAGCATAACAAAGAAATGGATGCGATTGTTTCGCGATGGATCGCGTCGAAAACAAGGGATGACGTATTAGAAATTCTAGATACTCACGGTGTCCCTGTGAGCCCGATCTTAAGTATTCGGGATATTTTTGAACATCCACAATTTAAAGCAAGAGAGAATATCGTCGAAGTGCATCACCCTCGACTTGGAAAAGTGAAGGTGCCTGGGATCATTCCGAAGTTTGAAAAAACACCTGGAAGTATCCGTCACATTGCACCTGATTTAGGCGAACATAATTATGAGATTTTAACAAATATGCTTGGCCTAACAAAAGAAGAGTGTAAGCAGTTAGAAGAAAAAGGGGTTATTTAAGACGTTCAACCGAACCGCACGCTGCGGAAACAAAGGAGGATGGTTATGAAAGTGCATTCAGAATTGAAGGGGAATGAATTGCAGCCCGCATATGTGAAACCAACGAAAGCCCGTTTTGGCATATTGATTCTGTTGTTTTTTATTACCGCTATTAATTATATTGATCGAGCCAGTGTGTCTATTGTTGCGCCTGCTATTCAATCTTCATTGCAATTAAATCCTGCTTTATTAGGTCTGATTTTTTCGGCATTTAGCTGGACATATACAGCGATGCAAATTCCAGGCGGTTTTATTCTCGATAAATTTGGCTCAAAGGTAACGTATGGGATATCACTCGTTACTTGGTCTATTTTTACAGGCTTACAAGCGTTTGCGAATAGCTTTGCCTTTTTATTCGGCTGCCGTTTGTTTATTGGAATTACAGAATCTCCCGCATTTCCTGCAAATAATCGTATTGTCACTACATGGTTTCCAAGGCGGGAACGGGCTTTTGCAACAGGAGTATACACAGCTGGAGAGTATGTGGGTCTTGCATTTGCGACACCTCTTCTTTTTTGGATCATGACGACTTTCGATTGGAGAACCGTCTTTATTACGGCAGGTGCGCTCGGTATCATATTTGCTTTCTTTTGGTACAAGTATTATCACGAACCGAAAGAGCATCCGAAGATAAATGAAGATGAGTTAGAATTAATCCGGCAAGGCGAAGGGCTGACCGTCGCATCACAGGAGAAGCTGAAATGGGCAGACTTTGCAGCCCTTCTGAAATATCGTAAGTTGATCGGGCTCTATATTGGCCAATTCTCTGTTGCGTCTACACTTTTTTTCTTTTTAACGTGGTTTCCGACCTATTTGGCAGAGGCGAAAAACATGGCATTTCTCAAGGTAGGTTTTGCTGCTTCTCTTCCTTATATTGCTGCATTTTTTGGGGTCTTGTTTGGAGGTTATGTGTCTGATTGGCTGCTTAAAAAGGGCGTATCAGTGAATGTAGCGAGAAAGCTGCCGGTAGTGGTTGGCTTGCTGATGACGAGTACCATTGTTTTAGCAAACTTTACAACGAATATCCCGCTTGTGCTGACCATTTTATCCATCGCTTCATTTGCGCAAGGACTGTCTAATATCTCTTGGACGATGCTGTCCGAGGTGGCACCGAGGGAAATGGTTGGGCTTGCTGGCGGCGTATTTAACTTTTTTGCTAATTTAGCTGGGATCATCACTCCGCTGATTATCGGATTCATCGTGTCGGCGACAGGCTCTTACAACGGGGGAATTTTATTCGTCAGTTTAGTCGCATTAGGCGGGGCATTGTCGTACATTTTCATTGTAGGTAAAATTGAACGTATCCAATTAAAACCGTAGTGGGAAAGCAAAAGAGAACTCAAATCAAGACGAGTTCTCTTTTTTTATGAATAAAAAATAACGGTGATAACTGTTGCACATGCGATACCCATGCTGATATAAAAGCCAGCAAACCAAATATTCCACCGAGTGATACGGTAAGGGTTGACCTTCATCAAATCTGCCAATAAGGAGACAGAAACATTAAAAGGGCTAAACATAACAGTTGATGTGCCAGCAACGATCAGCATGATAGCAATGGGAAGAGCAGGCAGTTCATGAATGACAGGTGTCATCATGCTGACTAATAAAGCAAGCGAGACGAGCGGGTGAAAACCGCAAAGAGCGGTGATCAGAAAATACAACCCGATGACACAATAAACCCAAATGGCATGGTCTGCTATACTGACAATAAATGCTTGAATCGGCTGCATACTGTTTGTGGCAAGCAGCATATCGACAAAGAAGCCGGCACTTAAAAATAGACACATATAGTTGGAGAGCTGATTGGTTCTTTCTTTCCAATGAGGCACAGAGACCGCTATATATTGTTTTCTTTTTTTGATAACAGATGAGAATAATAGAGCAAATGGAATAATTGTCAGCACAACAGCAAATAGATAGCCTTTTCCAATCCATGCATCGACAAGTGAGACGGCTGTCATAAAACTAAGCAGCATGAAAGCGAGCTGAAGGGTTTTTCGCTTAATTCGATGAAGATTGGAGTTTGTTTGTGCTGACTGAATGATGTTTGGTAATCGTTTGCTTTGCCGAGAAAAAAGCATCCAATCTGCCGCCAGCACCACGATCATTAAACCAAAAGTAATGGGTGCAATTTGATAATATTTTAGTTTGGTTGCATCAATGGTGACGCTGACTAGCACTTCAACAGGACTCCAGCTTAAACATAATGCATATGACCTTAAGAGGTTGCGTGTATAAAGATGTTGCTGCACCTGTTTTTTTAGGGATTCCAGCGACGGTTTGAGTGATGTATATAGTAAGGGGATCGTCGCGATATTTAAAAACATGCCAAGAATATGAGTGACAAATGAACTCTTGCGATAAAGCTGGTTTGGACTCGTTGTATGCAGTGTGAGCAGTTTATTTAATTGTGTATCGAAATGTCCAACATGTATGAGAGAATGAATAAAAGGCAGCATGAAAAATAGAGAAAGCAAGCCTAGCATGGAATGAAAGTGAAGAACAAACGTATGCAATGGCTGGCCGGATAAGAAGAATAAGAACAAACCAATGATGAGAAACACAGCACCTGTTTTCAAATAAAGCCCACTGGCTTTCTTAAAAGAAATGGTGAGCGAGATAGCGGCCAGCAGACCAACAAAGTAGGAGAGTATGGGAGCAGGAAATAGTTGATGAACAATATATAAGCTAATCAGAAGTGTAAAAACGACCAGGTACATTCAAATATCTCCTCCATCAAACATCTTCAATTGATTTTATTCCGTCTAGTAGAATTTGTTTTCTTTTAGTGGAACATTTAAAATGGATTATAGCAAAATCGATCTTTTATGTCGATAAGAAATCAAAGGGGAAAAGGAGAAAGTGAACATGGCTGATAAGAAGTCAAAAGAAGAATCAGGACTGCGTACGGTTCAGCGCGCTTTGGATATTCTTTCTTGTTTTAGTGAAGAACGTCAAGAGCTGACGCTAACGGATATTTCAAAAGAGATGAATTTAGCAATGTCTACGACAACGAGACTGCTCAAGGCACTTGAAATGAATCATTTTTTGGAAAAGAATCAAGAAACAATGAAATACCGATTGGGTCAAAGGCTTTATCTCCTCGGGTACATTGCAGGGAAGTCCATTCAATTGAGAGAACTGGCTAAACCACTCATGTACGCACTTCGTGATGAAACAAAGGAAACCGTCAACCTGTATGTACTCGATTCAACAAGCAGGGTTTGTATTGAACAAGCGGAAGGGCTGCAATCGATTCGGCATCTTGTCAAGATTGGTGAGAAGCTGCCATTATACGCAGGTGCAGGCGGAAAGGTATTATTGGCATTTCAAAGTGAAGAATTTCAACAAAAAGTATTTGCGGCTGAGGCTGATCATGTGATGGGAGACGACTGGAAAAAGGAACGTAAACATATTCTTGACACGTATACTTCTTGCAGTATCGATGAACGAGAGGTAGGATCTGCGGCAGTAGCGGCACCAATCTTTAATATTCATGGGGAAGTGAAAGCTTGTTTATCCATATCTGGTCCAACCCATCGGTTTACTGAAGAAGTCATTCCCCAGTTGCAGCAAAAAGTGAAAGAACAAGCACAGAGGCTCTCTGAACAGCTCGGCTACGTCGTTAAACACAATTTTTAAGATGGTCTATCTTTTCGCGCTCCATTTATCATATAATAGAAACATTATGTAGCATTCCTTGTCGTAGGGAGGACGTGTCACGACCATGAAAATCAATAGAGAAATTCCTGTAAGACAGCGGAATATTGTCCTCATTGGCTTTATGGGTGTTGGAAAAACAACCATTGGGCAGCTGGTTGCCAAAAAGCTATATAGAGATTTTATTGATGTCGATCAGGAGATTGAGAAAAAGTACAACATGACGATTCCAGAGATGTTTCAGCAAAAAGGAGAAGCATTCTTCAGGCAGGCTGAAAAGGATTATATCGTCGATTTATGTGAACATACACAGCTCAAGATCGTTTCCCTTGGAGGCGGTGCATTCAAACAGGAGGAAATCAAACGCGCCTGCTTGAAGCATTGTACCGTTCTTTTCCTAGACCTGTCTTGGGAGAATTGGAAGCAGCGGCTGGATATTTTAATCGAAAATCGCCCTGTTCTTCACAACCGGACGCTTGATGAGATGAAAGAGCTGTTTGAAGAACGCCGGGAAATTTATTCTCTTCATAACTCCAGAGTGGAAACAGATCATTTAGAGGCTGAGGAAGTCGCCAATTATATTGTGGACACACTCAAGCTTGGCTGGGATTTATATTCGAAATAAAAAAAGTCTACCGTTTAGGGTAGACTTTTTTCTATTGATTCCTTTCCTCTTTGTACATATGATGATGTTTTGACAATCAAAATATTTTTATCCTTTATTTGGTGTATGGCCGGTTGGGAAAAGCGGTGATCCTACTTCAATCAGTTCATGATGATGAGGTTTTTGATATAGATCTTTTTCTTTTTTGAAAAAATAAAATAGTATCTAAAATTCCATAATAGTTTTTTGAATTATTATAATATTAAAAAAACAGTGTTGACATCTTTGTTGATGACATTCTATGATTGTTTACGTAAACGCTTACCGTAAACGTTTACTATAATCGAATGGGGAGGAATTTGTTGATGAAAAATAAAAAAAAATGGAGCGGTGTATTCCCGGCAGTCTTAATTCCTTTTAAAGATGACTATTCAATTGATGAATTTGCTTTTCGTAAGCTTGTTCGCTGGGTGGCGGAGCACGAAGGGATTAACGGGATTGTTGTCAATGGACATACTGGCGAGATTATGACTTTGCTGCCACATGAACGAGCTGAGGCTGTGCGCATTGCAGCCGACGAATTAAAGGGAGAGGTACCTGTCATTTCTGGGGTTTCAGCTGAAGGGACAATTGAAGCGATCCAGCATGCAAAAGCAGTTCAAGAAGCTGGCGGAGAAGGTATTCTTCTCATGCCGCCGCATTCATGGCTGAGATTCGGTATGCAGCCTGAATCACCTGTCCAATTCTTTAAAGATGTTGCAGAAGCAATTGACATTTCAATCATCGTCCATCAATATCCAACATGGACAAAAACCTCTTATACAACCAGTCAATTATTAGAAATGTCCGAGATTCCAAACGTTGTCTCATTTAAAATCGGTCAAAGAGACATGGCACAATATGAAGTCGATGTGCGCGCACTAAAAAAGCATGCACCAGATGTATCGTTGCTCACATGTCACGATGAATATTTATTGCCAACATTAGTTCAAGGGATTGATGGGGCGCTTGTCGGTTTCGGCTGTTTTGTGCCGGATTTGATCGCTGAACTTGTCAAATGTGTGAAAGAACAAGACCTTGCAGCGGCTAATAAAGTGTACGATAGAATCTTTGAATTAAAGCATGCTGTGTATAAAATGGATGAACCTTCCTCTACCTCTCATCTGCGAATGAAGGAAGCGATGTTCCAGAGAGGTTTGATCAGCAGTTCGCTTGCGAGGAAGCCGGTATTACCTTTAACTCAAAAGGAAAAAGAAGAGATTCGTCAGGGCCTTCAAAGTGTTGGTTTGCTTAAGGAAAACGTCAGTAGATAACAGACCATTGATTTCATGATGAAGGTGAGTCAGGTTATAATAGAGTATAAAACAACAGACTCCCGGAGGTATGAAATGTGTCAGTAAGTATTAAAGATGTCGCATTGAAAGCAGGAGTATCTATAGCCTCTGTTTCCCGAGTATTAAGTGGTAAACCAGGAGTAGGTGCTCAAACGGCTGAAAGAATCAAACAAGTGATTGATGAGTTAGGCTACCGTCCTAATTTAGGAGCGAGAGGGCTCGTTAAAAGAAAGACTGGGAATATCGCTGTAGTGGTTCCTCGCGGTTCATATATTTTGAATAATCCATTTTTTTCAACGATTTTAGATGGAATAGCGAAGGAATTAGATGAGACCGAATTCAATATGCTGATGTCATTTACATCTGTACAACAGCAGCGATTACTTGAGACGCAGGCTGTAGATGGTGCCATTTTATTTTCTCCAAGAAATGAAGAATTGAGCATGGATTGGTTAAAAAGTTTGGCTATTCCCATTATCGTTGTCGGAAGTTACTTAGAGGATTCTCCATTTCCATGTGTCAGGCCAGATGATGAAGAAGGTGTTTGTCAATCTGTAACGGCCTTATTTGATAAAGGTCATCGAACCATTGGGCTGGTCAATGGTCCAATGAGTTCGATGCATAGTGTGAGGTATTACAAGGGGTACGAGCGTACACTGAAAAGTTTAGGATTAACAATGAACAAAGAGCTTGTGTTTGAGTTAGATGAATTTGATGGGGGAAAAGTAGTAGAAGTGGTTTCTCAATTTCTTCAAGGAAACCAGCACATGACTGGAGTTGTTTGCTCTTCAGATTTTTTGGCGATGGGGGTCATGAAAGCGGCAGATAACGCAAATGTGTCAATACCTCATGATTTGTCTGTCGTTGGTGCTGATGATGTGCCTATTGCAAGTTTTCTAACCCCTTCTTTATCTTCTGTTCATGTTGATTTAGTTGGAATGGGAAGAAAAGCTGTTTCTTTACTCACACAGTTATTGGAAGGAGAACAGTTAGAAGCGATGGAGCATGTCTTCCCTATGTATTATATAGATCGTGGCACCACTGGAACGCCAAAAAAGAATTGATAGATGCTGAAAACTCGTATGAACGCTACAGAACTTCTCTTGATTTAAAATGTAAGCGATTTCTCTGGCGATCTTCGGCATGTACTTTTGCATCATTTCCTCTAATAAGGAGGAGATACTATGACGTTAGAACTCAGCGGAAATTCAAATTCTCACGGTGGGCAAGTTGTTGATAGAGCTTCACAACTATTGACTAGGATGGAAAGTGTACCTTTTTCGAGGTGGCATTTAAAACCTCGGATCATTATGGGATCTGCTACCTTTTTTGATGCGTTTGATGCGCTATCTTTAGCGTTTGTTCTCCCGGTTCTCATCGGAATGTGGAATTTGTCACCTGCTCAAATTGGCCTTCTTATTGGGTCTGGTTATATCGGACAAGCGATTGGTGCTATTTTCTTTGGATGGTTAGCAGAAAGGCGCGGCCGTGTATTTAGTGCAAAGTGGACGGTGTTCCTCATGTCTATTATGAGTATCGCATGTGTATTTTCAGGTAATTTTATGGCCCTTTTTATTTTCCGCTTTATACAAGGGATTGGAGTTGGAGGAGAGGTGCCGGTAGCAGCCTCATATATTAATGAGTTGTCCAGAGCCCAAGGAAGAGGTAGATTTTTTATGCTTTATGAGATGATTTTTCCTTTAGGATTAATGATCTCAGCTCAAATTGGCGCATTTGTCGTACCTAGCTTTGGGTGGAAATGGATGTTCTTGATTGGAGGCATTGGAGGTTTAATCGTCTTTGTATTCTTTTTCATGCTGCGTGAATCGCCAAGGTGGCTTATTTCGAAAGGCAGGTTAGATGAAGCCGAAAGAATTATTGAAGAAATTGAAGCTAGTACTGACAAACGAATGCCTGTCGCAAATCAAGTATCCAGCAGTACTGAAAAGGGCGACTGGAAAGAGCTATTTTCAACTTTTTACCGTAAGAGAACATTGATCGTATGGGGACTATGGTTTTCTGCCTACTTTGTATCGAATGGTTTAAATAACTGGTTACCGAGTCTTTATAATACTGTTTACCATTTGCCAGTCGGAGATTCATTAAGGGCAGCATCTCTCACAAATATTTTACAGACCATAGGGGTATTCGCTTGTGCATTTTTAATTGATAAAGTAGGACGGAAGCGCTGGGCAACCATTGCATTTGTATTAACAGGTGTTTTATTAACGGCTCTATGGATCAGCGGAGCGACTTCTCCAGAAAGCGTCATCTATTTAGGGTCTGCTGCTTACGGAATGATGGGAACAATTACAGTTCTTCTCTATCTATATACACCTGAAATTTATCCAACACGTATGAGGGTGATTGGAACGGCATTTGCTACAGCGTGGCTTAGGCTGGCCTCAGCGATCGCTCCTATTATGATAGGTTTTATTTTAGAGGTAAGCGGTGTTTCAACTATTTTTATTCTTTTTGCAAGTGTGACTGTAGTGGGAGCAATTCTTGCTTTTAAAATGATAGAAACGCGCGAGAAAGTATTAGAGGATATTGCACCGTAAGTTACGTTTGCAGTAAAGAACTTATTCCAACGAGGGTAGGTTCTTTTTTTATTCAGAGAATCTAAAATGCCTAACCTATCTCCGCTCATTTATCATATAATAGAAACATGATGTAGCCCTCCTTGTCATGAGGAGGGACGTGTCACGAACGTAAAAAGCAATACAAGTGAGACAGTGAAGATGTATATTTGAAATAAAAAAGTCTACCGACGATGGTAGACTTTTTCTATCAGTTTAATGCTTGATTCCTTGAAGCAATGCAGCTTTTAAACAGAAAGAAATGGGCTGATGCTGTGCATCGAATTGAAGTTGAAACAGCTGCTTTGTGTCAGGTTCTGCGGCTTGAAGGTGGGAAACGATCTCCTTTTGAACGTTCTCTGGTGTGCGTCCACGTATAATCCAGTCCTGATAATCAATGTGCAGATCCCAGTAACGAATCTCGTTTTGAGTCAATTGGTTTGCTGCGAAAAGCTCTTTCCATTCTGATAACGAGCTTTCCCGCACATGAGAGGGATCTCTCAGTCTATTTAAGTGATTAATAAATGAATCCTGTGCAGTGTTTTCAGGTGCATAATGATCGACGAGCAGAAATTGGCCGCCTTTTTTTAAGACTCGGCTGATTTCAGACATGGCTGCCGGAAGGTCTGGAAAATGGTGAGCGGCAAATCGGCACGTCACTAAATCAAATGATTCATCAGAGAAGGGCAATGCTTCTGCGGCTGCCTGCTCAAAAGTAATGTGGGTCAGCTGGCGTTCTTCCGCAAGTGCTTCAGCAACCTCGATCATCTTTTGTGTGACATCAATACCGATTCCTTTAGAGATGACGTCTGAAAAGGAAAAAACGGTATGTCCTGCCGCACAGCCAATATCAAGTAAATGCTCATGTCCCGTCGCATTTGCTGCTGTTTTCATCCATTCCAGCTCTTCTCCGGCTGCAAATATAGGTGAATCTCGATAGTTCTCGGCATTTTGTGAGAATTGGTTCTCTGCTTTAGCATATGGATTCATTTCTTTTCCCCCTTTGTGGTCTCTTTATCGTAGAATTCCTTCTGTTATTTGTCTAAGACATAAAAGATATGGCATGAATAGTTAAAACCTATGAGGTGATGAAAGTGGATATACGAATGATGGAATATGTCATTGAAGTGTACCGGCAGCAAAGTTTTACAAAAGCAGCGGATCAACTTCATATTGCACAGCCTTCTCTAAGCCAGCAAATAAAGAAGCTGGAAGAGGAATTAGACACACCACTATTTATTCGAAAATATGGACAAGTAACGCCCACACCTCAAGGGAGACGATTCATTAAAAGGGCTGAGAATATTTTGAAGGAAAGAGATGATTTGCTGCGTGAAATGGAAGAAGCAGCTTATGAAATCGGGAAAGAGCTGAACATTGGAGCGCCAGCAGTGACAGGGGGATATGTCTTGCCCGGTTTATTAAAAACTTTTTGTCAAACGTATCCTCATGTTCACGTTCAACTGATAGAAGAGTCTCCACGTGAGCTCGAAAAACTTCTATTGGCTGGAAAGCTGGATTTGGCTATTTTATCGATGCCTGTCGAGCACGAATCATTGAAAACGAAACAAATGCTGACCGAGCCGCTCCTTCTTGCAGTTCCGCAAGCTGCTCAGCCCTGGTTATCAGAGGAATTGAACGAGATCATTGAG
This sequence comes from Bacillus sp. G1(2015b), assembly GCF_001482475.1. Classification (NCBI taxonomy): domain Bacteria; kingdom Bacillati; phylum Bacillota; class Bacilli; order Caryophanales; family Bacillaceae; genus Bacillus; species Bacillus sp. G1(2015b). The sequence goes on from NZ_LKIC01000001.1 coordinate 172,160, forward strand.
CAAGCAGGGCAAAAAGAGACCGGTCACGAAATCGTTCCCTTTCGGCTTCTTGAAGGTATCCCATTTATTTTGCTGAAAGAGGGATACGGTTTTCGGCAAGTGGTCACTGAACTGTGCTATCATCATGGTTTTCAGCCAAAAGTGGCTTTTGAAACAAGTCATATTCAAACAGCACAGGCAATGGTCAAAAACGAACTAGGAGTGACCGTTGTGCCGAAAATGATGGCACAAGTGGATAGGAACCAAGTCACTTATTTGCAAATTGATTCATGCCCAACCCGCACACTTGTGTTTGCATATGTGGAAGAAAGGTATTTAACGAAAGCCGCTCAAGCCTTCATGGACCTATATCAGAATCAAGGGAAAGCTTAAACAAACGTTTAATTAAACAAAAAGCAGGGGAGCACCCTGCTTTAAGATTGGTGACAAAGGGCTAAAATGATCTAGATTTTAGCCCTTTGTCTTCTTTTCAGCGTGATAGAAAACCTTTGCAGTTTAGGAAGGACGAGCACCGGAACGGAGCGAATTTGACATTCGTGTGTACCGGCGCGCAGACCTGACAAAGAATGCGAGGGTTTGTCAACACGCTGAAAGCAGGGGAGCACCCTGCTTTTTAATATAAGTCCAGACGCTGATCCGTCATCACCGGAATTTGCTGTCTTACTTCATCCACTAGATGAAGATCAATTTCCGCATAATAAATGTCTTCGTCATCGTTTGTTTCAAGCAGAATGCGGCCGAGTGGATCAATTACCATGGAGTGTCCAGGAAATTCCGTGTCTCTGCTTGTGCCAGTCCGGTTGACAGCAATCATAAATGACTGGTTCTCAATTGCTCTTGCAATGAGCAGGCTGCGCCAATGATCCACTCTGGCTGACGGCCATTGCGCTGTATTGACGAGGATCTTCGCCCCTTTGTTCACAAGTGTTCTAGAAAGCTGCGGGAAGCGGAGGTCATAGCAGATCATCGCGCCAATTTTCACATCTTCACTATAGTCAAATAAACCAAGCTGATCACCAGCGGTTAAATAGTTGTGCTCATCCATTAGACGGAACAAGTGAATTTTATCATAATCTAACAGAAGCTCACCTTGGCGGTTAAAGACATACATCGTGTTGGTGATGTTTTCATCTTCTGTTCGCTTATTTAAGACACTGCCTGCGATGAGATGTACTTGGTGCTTGCGGGCAAAGGAAGAGAAAAGTTGTTTTGTGCGTTCACCGTTTACATCCGCAAGTTGATCGGCTTGTTCAAGGGCGTAGCCGGTATTCCACATTTCAGGTAAAATGATCAGGTCAGGCTGCTCGTGAATTGCTTCTTCTAAGAAAGCTTCTGCTTTTTTAAAGTTCAATTCAGGTTCTCCAATTTGTACATCCATTTGGATAAGGGCGACTTTCATAGGGATTCCTCCTTTTTTCGCTATATGTCATGTGAAAATTCATGAACGATCGATCATCTTCATGAATATATTGTAAAGGATGATTCTGTCTGAGAACATCTAGTCTTTATGGTCAGTTTCTTTATCATAAAGGTTTCCATCATCTTTGCCAATAGAAATGTCAGAAGGTTTTGTTAAATGACTTTCTCAATCAAGAAATGAGTGGTATGATATATATATAACTAATAAAACAAAGGGGAATAGTAGGATATGCAATTGTTCGATTTATCATTAGAAGATCTAAAAAAATATAAACCAAAGAAAACAGCACGTCCTGATTTCTCAGACTTTTGGAAGGCATCGCTTGAAGAACTGCGTCAAGTGAAGGCAGATCCAGCGCTTGAACCTTATGACTATCCAGTGAAAGGCGTCAAAGTGTACCGCCTGACATATCAAAGCTTTGGCCATTCTAAAATTGAAGGCTTTTATGCTGTGCCTGATCAAACTGGTCCGCATCCAGCGCTCGTTCGTTTTCATGGCTATAATGCCAGCTATGATGGCGGCATTCACGACATCGTCAACTGGGCGCTGCACGGCTATGCAACATTTGGTATGCTCGTCCGCGGTCAAGGCGGCAGTGAAGATCAGGCAGTGACACCAGGCGGTCACGCTTTGGGATGGATGACAAAAGGCATTTTATCAAAGGAAACCTACTATTATCGAGGTGTTTATTTAGATACGGTTCGTGCACTCGAAGTCATTCAGTCCTTCCCAGAAGTGGATAAACAACGGATCGGCGTGATTGGTGGAAGCCAAGGGGGTGCATTAGCGGTAGCCGCTGCAGCCCTTTCAGACATTCCGAAGGTCGTCGTGGCAGATTACCCTTATTTATCAAACTTCGAGCGTGCAGTGGATGTGGCATTGGAGCAGCCTTATTTAGAAATCAATTCATACTTTCGAAGAAATAGTGATCCAAAAGTGGAAGAAAAGGCATTTGAGACATTAAGCTATTTTGATTTAATCAATTTAGCTGGATGGGTCAAACAGCCAACATTGATGGCGATCGGTCTGATTGACAAAATAACCCCGCCATCTACTGTGTTTGCGGCATACAACCATTTAGAAGCAGAAAAAGACCTGAAGATATATCGCTATTTTGGACACGAGTTTATCCCGGCTTTTCAAACAGAGAAGCTCGCCTTCTTACAAAAGCACTTGCTCAAATAAAAAAACAAAGAGGCCGCTCTAGGAGGGCCTCTTTTTTAATAACTCGTATTCTGCCTCGTTTTTTCATCAGGCACTAACGCTGTGATGATCAGGGCAAGAGCTGTGATGATATGCAGGATGAATCCGAGTATCGGAATCCAGGCGAGGCAGGATGTGATAATCCCAATGATGCTGCCAATCATTGGTCCTTGGTCTCGCTTCGATAAGACGAGTGTGATAATATGCAGAATAAGCATGACCATGAGCGGTGAATAGCCATTGCTAATAATAAATAGTCCTCCGATGACAGGGATGGCAAGACAGGCTTCAAAAATCCCGGTGATCCATTTCATGATGCGAGATATAGACATGAGATCCAACTCCTTTTTCATATATGTCTTATTCGTATTTTACCAAATCGTGATGAAGTCATGCAGATTTCTATAGAAAGAGTTGATGGTTGATGAGAGAGAGAATCAAGGCAGAGCTGAAAATCATCGAAGAAACGTATGACGTCAAGATTTGCCTCGCGGTCGAATCAGGCAGCAGAGCATGGGGATTCCCTTCGACTGATAGTGACTACGATGTTCGTTTTTTATATGTGCCTCGAAAAGAATGGTATTGGGCGATGGAAGAGCATCGTGATGTCATTGAACGGCCGATTGATGACATGCTTGATATCAGCGGCTGGGAGATTAGAAAGGCACTTCGCTTATTCAATAAATCGAATCCGTCCATCATGGAATGGCTGTCTTCTGACATCATCTATGCTGAATCCTTCTCTTTGGCAAAGCAGCTAAGAGAATTAAAGGATCGAGCGTTTTATCCCGCAGCATTGATGTATCATTACCTCAATATGGCGAAGCGGAATGAAAGCAGGCATTTACGAGGAGAGCAGGTGCGAATCAAGAAGTATTTCTATGTGCTTCGTCCGCTACTTGCCTGTCAGTGGATTGAACGCTACCGGACGGTTCCGCCGATGGACTTTCATGAACTGCTCGAGGAACTAGTGGAGGAAGGACCGCTTTTAGCGGAAATCCATGAGCTGCTCAAACGTAAAATGGACGGCGAAGAAATGGATGTAGAAAACCGCCTCGCTTATGTCCATCCATTTATCGACAAAGAGATCGAGCGATTTGATGAATTGGTGAAAAGCTACAATCAGCCGAAAGACAACCTGATGCAAGAATTAAATGAGCTGCTGCAGTCTACCCTTGATGAGGTGTGGGCGTAGGCAGGGAAGAGCCAGCCGGATCGCGGCAGGCTCTTTTTTATCTGTTATTGTGATAAAACCACAAAAAAAGTCAGAATTTTTGTCATCTTCAAATATTGTAGCGGACAGCTTATGAGCCTTACAATAAAGACATAGCTTACAAAGAGTGGGAGGTGCCCTTTATGGAGTCGGTCACAAGAAATTTCTTCTTGTTTTTGTCAAAGAGCAGTCTCTTGAACCATATTGCTCGTAATTGGGGAAGTGCTGTTGCATCTAAGAAAATCATCGGAGGGAAGGACTTTGAGAGTGCCATCCCTGTGATTAAGCGATTAAATGACCAAGGAATGGCTGTGACAGTTGATCACCTTGGTGAGTTTGTCACAAAGGCAGAGATTGCAAATGAACGGACGACTGAGTGTATTCAAACCATTCAGCGGATTGCAGAGGCGGGACTCAATTCTCACGTGTCACTCAAAATGACATCACTTGGCCTGGATATTGACGATGACCTTGTGTATCGCAATATGAAAAGGATTTTAGATACGGCAGAGAAGCACCGTATCATGGTGACAATCGATATGGAGGATGAACAGCGCTGTCAAAAAACGCTGGACATTTTTAAAGAGATGAAATCTCAATATGAGTATGTCAGTACGGTCTTGCAGGCGTATTTGTACAGAACAGAAAAGGATCTTGATGACCTAAATAAGCTGCAGCCATTTTTAAGACTGGTAAAGGGTGCCTATAAGGAATCCGCCGAAGTGGCGTATCCAAACAAAAAAGACGTCGATCAGAATTATCAAAAGCTGATCGAAAAGCAATTGCTCTCAGGGAACTATACAGCCATTGCGACACATGACGATCGAATGATTGAGTTCACGAAAAATATTGTGAAAAAACACAATATACAGACAAGTCAGTTCGAATTTCAAATGCTGTACGGCATGAGATCAGAAACGCAGCAAGCACTTGTGAAAGAAGGCTATCAAATGAGGGTCTATACTCCGTATGGACGAGAGTGGTATGGCTACTACATGAGACGTCTTGCAGAACGGCCGGCAAACATTGCCTTTGCTTTAAAAGGAATGACGAAAAAATAATTTGAAACGGGAGCGTGACAAAAATGACAACACCTTACAAGCATGAACCATTCACGGATTTTAGCCAGGAAGAAAACCGCAAAGCGTTTGAACAAGCATTAGCTAAAGTAACAGAATCACTTGGTCAAACCTATCCGCTCGTGATTAATGGAGAAAGAATTGAAACGAAGGACAAGATTGTTTCAATCAATCCAGCGAAAAAGGATGAAGTGGTTGGAACTGTATCAAAGGCCGGGAAGGAAGAGGCAGAACAAGCGGTTCAAGCAGCTGCGAAAGCATTTGAAACATGGCGTTATACGTCTCCTGAAGATAGAGCAGGCGTATTATTCCGTGCTGCGGCAAGCATTCGCCGTAAAAAGCATGAATATTCAGCCCTTCTTGTAAAAGAAGCAGGTAAGCCTTGGAATGAAGCGGATGCAGATACAGCAGAAGCAATTGACTTCCTAGAGTATTACGCTCGTCAAATGCTGGAGCTGGCGAAAGGCAAACCAGTGAACAGCCGCGAAGGGGAGCGCAATCAATATGTGTACACACCAACTGGCGTGACACTCGTCATTCCGCCGTGGAACTTCTTATTTGCCATCATGGCAGGAACAACAGTAGCGCCAATCGTCACTGGGAATACAGTTGTTTTAAAACCAGCAAGTGCGACGCCTGTCATTGCAGCCCGTTTTGTGGAAGAGCTTGAGCAAGCAGGACTTCCAAAGGGTGTTGTCAACTTTGTACCAGGAAGCGGAGCAGAGGTTGGGGATTACTTAGTAGATCATCCGAAAACAAGTCTGATTACATTCACTGGATCAAGAGAAGTAGGGACTCGTATCTTTGAACGCGCGGCAAAAGTGCAACCGGGCCAGCAGCATTTAAAACGTGTCATTGCTGAAATGGGCGGTAAGGATACAGTAGTTGTTGATGCGGATGCAGATGTTGAATTAGCGGCTAATGCCATTTTCACATCAGCCTTCGGGTTTTCAGGTCAAAAATGTTCAGCTGGATCGCGGGCAGTCGTCCACGAGAAGCTGTATGACCAAGTGGTTGAGCGAGTGAAGGAAATCACAGAAACGAAAACAACAGCCAATCCGCTTTCTGCGGATGTTTACATGGGACCTGTCATTGATCAAGCGTCCTTTGACAAGATCACGGATTATATCGAGGTTGGCAAACAGGAAGGCCGCTTAGTCACTGGCGGAACGAGTGATGATTCGGAAGGATACTTTATCCACCCGACCATTTTTGCAGATCTTGAGCCGACTTCCCGTTTAATGCAAGAAGAAATCTTTGGACCAGTGTTGGCTTTCTCGAAAGTCTCAAGCTTTGATGAAGCACTTGAGGTAGCCAATAACACAGAATACGGTTTAACAGGTGCTGTCATTACGAATAATCGTGATCACATCAACCGTGCGAAGCAGGAGTTCCATGTGGGGAACCTTTACTTTAACCGTAACTGCACAGGTGCCATCGTTGGTTACCACCCATTCGGCGGCTTCAAAATGTCAGGAACGGATTCAAAAGCAGGCGGTCCAGATTACCTAGCTCTGCACATGCAGGCAAAAACGATTAGTGAAATGTTTTAATATGGAAAAAGCATGAACCTGCACTGATGGGGTCATGCTTTTTTTGCCTGTCTGCGACTTGTTTCTATACAAATCTGACTGGAAAGAAGTATGATAAATGTATCACTTAATCAGGGAGCAATCGGGATGGAAGAGATATTAGAAAAGCTTCATACATTTTTTGATGTCGATAAATTAATTGCATTTATTAGCGGGTATTTAAAGAAGCCAGTCATTTTAGAAAGCACAGAGTGTCAGCTCCTTGCTTATAATTCTTACAGCATTCAGCAGTTTGACCCAGTCAATCAGCAAACGATTTTCTCCAAGGAATGTCCGGGGTCTGTGGTCGATTGGTTAAAGAAAACAGGGGTAATCGAGCGGCTTTTCGCGGAATCAAAGCCTTTTTATGTGAGCGGTCATGACGAGCTCGGATTTAATCGGCGGGTGGCTGTGAGTGCCAAGCATAAACAAGAGGTAGTAGGCTTTATTTGGGTGCAGGACATTGAGGATTCCCTTACTCAGGAAGAGCTGCAATTTTTACACGAAGCTTCCTTTCAGGTTGGAAAAGTGATATATAAGAATAAGAAACAGCTTGAGAAAAAGGAAGGCAAGATTGAAGAGTTTTTCAAAAAGGTCATGGATGATCATTTTTATACAGAAGAAGAGCTGAAATGGGAGGCTGAGAACTTAAGCATTCCACTGCCAGCCGTATTTACCGTCATGGTCGTGCACGCTGCCGATAACAAAAGTGAGACGGCAGAAGATGTGAAGGATGTCATTCGAACGTATTTGCAGCTAGAGGATAAAGTGAATCACGTCTATTCGGTTCAAGCAGATATCGTTGTTATATTAGGCAGCCTGTCAGATCGGCACTCACCGAAAGCGACTGCCGCTGATGTCATCGCACATCTGCAATCGAAAACGCATGCGCATCCCTCCCCTTTGTATATCGGAATGGGAAGAGAGTATCGTGATGTCATGAAAATGAGTACAAGTCGATTTGAAGCGATAGAGGTCGTCAAGGCAGTGAAAATTGTTGGAGGACAAGAACTGATTCCATACGATTATGAGAATTTAGGGGTCTTCCGGTTTTTAGACTCCATTTACAGTCATCAAAAAAAGAAAAACGACTTCAATCCAGATTTGTTACGTTTGAAGGAAAAAGACCGCGAAAGTCAAACTTCGTTTTTAAAAACGCTTGAAGTCTACTTATTGAATAACTGCAAGCTAAAGCCAGCAGCGGAGCAGTTGTTTATTCATCAAAATACATTAAACTATCGAATGAAACAAATTTTTGACATGACGTCGATCGACTTAAGTCATTTTAGCCAGCGGTGTGAGTTATTTATTGAATTGATGCTGATGAAAAAAGATCAATAATATATGATGGAATCCGCAGGTGCACGGGATCACCTGCGGATTTTCATGTGAAATGCGAAAATGGCATACAACTGATGTATTTCGTTGTATGATAGATAAAGATTTTATGAGAAAAATGAAAGGGGGGCCACCTTTGGGTTCAGTCACCTTAGCCATTTTGATTTTCATCATGACCCTCGTCCTTGTCATTTGGCAGCCAGGACGTGTCACCATAGGATGGTCAGCATGTGGGGGCGCCATTCTTGCGCTTGCCTTTGGCGTCGTTCATCTGGGCGATGTGTGGGAAGTTACGCAAATTGTATGGAACGCCACCTTTGCTTTTATTGGTATTATTATCATTTCGTTAATTTTAGATGAGATCGGCTTTTTTGAATGGGCTGCACTGCATATGGCAAAAGCCGCAAGAGGCAACGGTGTCCGCATGTTTATTTATTTAACATTGCTCGGCGCTGTTGTGGCTGCTTTTTTTGCCAACGATGGAGCGGCACTGATTTTGACCCCAATCGTCTTATCTGTCGTGAGAGCGTTGAAGCTGGATGAGCGCATGGTGCTACCTTTTGTGATGGCAAGCGGCTTTATTGCAGATACAACCTCCTTGCCATTTGTCATTAGTAACCTGGTCAATATCGTATCAGCCGACTATTTTCATATTGGTTTTCTAGAATATACAGCGAATATGTTCGTGCCAAACCTTGTGTCGCTTGGGGCGAGCATGCTGGTTCTGTATGTGTTTTACCGAAAGCTTATCCCAAAAACCTACGATCTGTCACAGGCGAAAGAGCCGGCATCAGCTATTCGAGATATCCGTATGTTCCGTTTGTCTTGGTATGTGCTCGGCTGTCTGCTTGTTGGTTATTTTGCGGGCGAGCTGATCGGTGTTCCAGTGTCCATTATTGTAGGCGGGATTGCCCTTGCTTTCTTGTGGCTGGCGAGAAGAAGTCCGCAAGTGGCGACAAAGCGAGTGATCAAAGAAGCGCCGTGGTCCATTGTATTTTTCTCGATCGGTATGTATGTCGTCGTATATGGACTGAAAAATGTTGGCCTTACTGAAATATTGGCGGCATGGATCGAGCAAGGGGCATCACATGGCTTGCTTGCAGGAACGATGTTTATGGGTGTACTTGCCGCAGTGCTGTCCTCTGTGATGAACAATCTGCCGACCGTTTTAATTGATGCGATTGCCATTGGACATACAGATACAGCAGGTGTCATGAGAGACGGACTGATTTATGCCAATGTTATCGGCTCCAACCTTGGACCGAAAATGACCCCAATCGGCTCATTGGCGACATTGCTGTGGCTTCATGTCTTAAAGAAAAAAGGCGTTCATATCTCTTGGGGGGCTTACATGAAAGCCGGAATCATCCTGACCATCCCAACCTTGATCCTCACTTTACTCGGATTATATGTGTGGTTATGGCTTATTCATTAATTATCGTGTATAACAAACCCTCGCATTCGCCCGCAGGTCTGCGCTCCGGTGCTTAGGGCTGCAAAGGTTTTCTATCATGCTGAAAAAGAGCAGATCCATGAGATCTGCTCTTTTTTTTGCTACAGATATTTCGCATAGCGTTTTTCTAAAAAGTCCTGAAGCAATGAGACGACACTGCAAATGCCCCAGTAAATGAGTGCGACCAAAATATACATGGTCATATAATCAAATTCTCGTCCGCCTACAATTTTTGCTTGCTGGAAGAGCTCTGGTACAGTAATCATCGCTGCCAGTGAGGAAGCTTTGATTAAATCAAGCATGACATTGGTCAATGGCGGCAAGGCGATGCGGACGGATTGAGGCAAAATGACACCGCGCATCGTTTGCCAATAGCTGAGACCTAATGATTTAGCCGCTTCCACCTGTCCACTTGGAACAGAGGAGAGGGCCGCCCGATTAATTTCTGCAATATAGGCAGCACTATTGAAGCTGAACCCAATAATGGCGGCAGTGACTGCTGTAAACTCAATGCCGATATAAGGGAACCCAAAATAAAGAATAAACAAAATCACCAGAATGGGCACGCCTCGCATGAATGAGATATACAGCCGTGCAGGCAGCTTAAGAATCCATGAATTCGCCATCCTGGCAAGAGCGATAAAAAAACCAAGAATGGTACCAAAAAACATGCTCACAAAGGAAATGAGCAGCGTCAGCCAGATGCCTTTCATGACAAACGGAAATGACGCCTTTGCCAGTGCAGGATTAAATATATATTCTAAATGAATATCTCCCACGATTGCGGCTCCTTATTTGGAAATGTCGACATCTTCGACATCAGCATCAATTTTCTTTGAGACGTCTGCATGATTAAAGAATTTCTCAGAAATCTTTTTCATTGTTCCGTCTTTTTTCATGTCGCTTAATACACGATTCAATTCTTTTTGAAGCTCTTTGTTGTCCTTCTTCATGACAAAACCTTGTTCATTCGGCATGTATTTCAAGTCAGGGTGAATCGTAATATTTAATTTAGGAAATGCAGCAAGAGCCAGTGTCTGCAAGTAATAATCATTTAAAATGACATCTGTTCGGCCGTTTGCAACATCCTTTAAGTATTGCTCGTTTGTCGCATTATCATAAATGACTTCCTTTGCACCGTACTTACGAGCGACATCCATGTAAATCGTCGTGGCAGCACCTGCTGCTTTCTTTCCTTTTAAATCTTTTAAAGTTTTAATGCCAGATAAATCATCTTTCCGTACGATAGCCGTTCCGTAGGAATACTTATAAGGGGTTGAAAAGGCAAACTTGTCTTTTCTGTCATCTGTGATGTCGATATCATTTGCAGCGGCATCCACTTGACCAGAATTAATGGCGCTCAGCATCCCGTCATAACCCATTTCTTTAAATTCTACTTTCACATCAAGACGTTTAAACGCTTCTTTGACAACTTCTACTTCATAGCCAGTTAATCGATCCTTGCCATTAGAAGTATCATGATAAGAAGTTGGATAAAGGGTGCCTGAAGTTGCAACCACGATTTTTCCTTTCTTTTTAATCTCATCCCACTTTGTGTCTCCAGATTGAGATGAGCCTGATTGGCTGCAAGCAGACATGATAAAGATGCAAGCAGATACAACAAGCATGATCCATATAGATTTTTTATGATAAAAACGACTCATTTAAGAATCCTCCTCTATTTTTGATACAAAACAAAACATAGCACGCTTTTTCTGATAGGACAACGTTTTCAGAAGAAAAGTGAAAAAGTAAGAATATTATAAGCAATTTGCGTGTTGAAATAATGTATAAAAAAGGAAAGTGAGCGCAAAATAAAGGCGAATAAAGGAGGGAACAACAATGATGAAAAAAATAAGCGGTTTGATCATCTTGTCGATGATGCTGTTATTTGGTTTTCAGATAGAAACGGCTCATGGAGAAACACCTCAAATGGAAAAGCGCCCGGTGACACACCAAGTGAAATTAACAGCAGAACAACAAAAACAAATTGAAATCCTTGAGCAGCAAATTCTTTCTAAACGAAAAGCAGTCATTGAGAAATATGTACAGTATGGCGTGTTAACAAAGGAACAAGGCACACACATCACGAAACGAATGGATGAGCATTACAATCATTTGAAAAAGAACGGATTTGTTCCATTGCTGAAAAAACCACAGCACCATCGCCCATAATAATGATAAAACCGGCAGCGAGGTGCCGGTTTTTTATTGTGATCAGAAGGTGAGACTTTCCCCATCTTGAGGGACAAAAATGGCTTGATCTGCATGATGCTCTTGAATGTAAGCTTCCAAAGCAGCTCTTGTTAACAAGCAATGATTCACAGCTTCAAGATGACAGGCGACAATTTGAGCTTTTGGCTGAGAACGGTGAATGTCTAAAATTTCTTCCTTAGTCATGGTAATCGGATCGCCTTCTAAAAATTGAGCAGCTCCGCTATTGACCACAATGACGTCTGGCTTGCATGTATTCACAACCTCTTTCGGTTCATCACACCAAATGGTATCACCTGCAATATAAAGGGTAGGTTCATCAGGGTGAGAGAAAACAAAACCGCTCACCTGCCCCATTCGCTTCGCCGTTTCTCCCGTCCCATGCTGTCCACCTGTACGTTTAATATGAACGCCGCAAATGTCCATTTCATCTTCAATGCATGTGACATGCTGAAATCCAGCTTCTTCAACTTCTTTTCGATCCTTCTCCGATTGAGTATAAATTGGCCCATCTTGAGCTAATTTCCTTTTGGCCTCGTCGTCAAAGTGGTCCACATGTAAATGAGAGAGTAAGACAGCATCTGGGTGTAACAGACTGTCTAAATCTATGTTTACGGGAAGCTCCACAATAGGGTTGTTCAAATGTTGATTGGCTGTATGAGGGAACGGTGGATATGTTCCTTTTGCTGCCAAAAAGGGATCGATTAAAAAAGTTGAATGACCATAGTGAAGGTATAAAGTAGCATTGCGAATGAGTGTAATTTTCATAAAAAGGCCTCCTTTTTTTCTGATTAAGTTTACAGTATATTAAAAGAGTTCTATGTGACAGAGGATCATGAAAGTCTTTTATCGGAAGGGCTTGATTTTTGAAAGAGGTGAGCCAATGCTAGACCAAACAGATATGAATATTTTAAAAGAACTATCAAAGAACAGCCGATTAACGATGAAAGCTCTAGGTGAAAAAGTTCATTTAACCGGCCAAGCTGTTGCAAATCGGGTGTTAAAGCTAGAAGAAGAAGGCGTGATCGAAGCATATACCATTTCAATTGATTGGCAGACGCAAAAGACGATTCAAACATTTTTGCAGCTCTATACCCGGAGTCATCATCATGAACCACTTCTGTCGTTTCTTTATGAAAAGGAAGAAATCAAGAATTTGTTCAAAATAAGTGGTGAGGGCTGTTATATGGCTGAAGGACATTTCTCGAGTCATGATGAGCTTGATCAGTTTTTAACGGAGCTGACAAATTACGCAAATTACAAACTGTCTATTGCGGTTAAACGTCTCATTCATCAATAATCGAAGAGACGCAGGAGGAAAAGGAACGATGCAAAAATTAATCGAAAATCAAGCTGAACCGATGACAAAGGAAACAATCAAAGCAGACTTGGAACAACTTGGTGTGAAAAAGGGCATGATTTTATGTGTTCACTCATCTTTATCATCCATCGGCTGGGTAAACGGAGGCGCTGTAGCCGTCATACAAGCATTGATGGAAACCTTAACAGAAGAGGGGACACTCATTATGCCGGCACAAACGTTAGAGCTTTCTGATCCTGCCGATTGGATTGATCCGCCTGTTCCTTATTCATGGTGGAAATCGATCAAAGAAACTATGCCTGCATTTGATCCAGCTTACACGACGCCAACAGCAATGGGAAAGGTAGCGGAAACATTTTGGAAATACCCAGGCGTGGCGAGAAGCAATCATCCCCATTTTTCATTCACAGCCTGGGGAAAAAGAAAACATGAAATTCTGAAACACCATGCACTTTCCTTTGGATTAGGAGAGCATTCGCCTCTTGGTCGCATGTATGATCTTCATGCTCAAGTGCTGCTGCTTGGTACAACATTTGAAAGCATGACAGCTTTTCATCTAGCTGAATATCGAATCCCCCAGCAGGACCTCATGACAAGAGGAGCCCCTATTTTAGAAAATGGGTGGAGGGTATGGAAAGAGTATCAAGATATCATCACAAGAGAAGAACTATTTGAACAGATTGGCTGCGATTTTCTGCAATCAGGAGGCATCCATCAGCACGATCAAATCGGACTTGCCAGTTCATATTTATTGCCAGTGAGAGAATCGGTAGACTATGCGGAAAAGTGGCTTGATTTATACGATCAGTCGTAATCTACACTGTTTGGAAATTTACATAATAAACGTCTTGATCAGGCTGCTGTGAGGTATAGCAGGTAAGCTGATAGTCTCCTTTTGGAATGGAGAAAGACAGTACATGAGCCATGACGCTTGTGATATAAACTTGATCCCTTGTATGCGTAAAGGGCACTGTTATAGCTCTATCAACTGATACTTGGGGCTCATCGCTATTTAATGTCACAATAATAGACGCCTTTCCATTATTGATTCCTTCAAAGGAAACTCCTTGATCTCCAGTTGCGAATCCTTGAAGAATGTCCTCATCTGTCCAATCAATGATAGGTGGTGTTTCGCTTCCGGTGTATACCGTGATTTGGTGGTAGGAGATAGATAGAGAATAGGTTTGATTTAAGAGATTCATATAAAAAACTCCTTTATTCATGGATTTTCGTTGAAACGTAAATGGTTGAAAGAGTCATTCTTGAGGAGAAAGTTAGGCAGCAAGACGATTGCAGCCGTCTTGCGCTATTTGTTGTGGGATCTAGATGTGAAATTGCGAGACCATTGCTTTTAAATCTCCTGCTAAATGGGCAAGTGCTTCTGATGAAGCTGTTACTTCTTCCATTGCAGCAAATTGTTCTTCTGTTAAACCTGCTACTTGCTGTGAATGTTCACTCGTTCGTTTAACGCCTTCTGTAATAGACGTAAAAGACTGTTTCGCATCGTTAGTATAAGCTGCGATTTTTTGTGATGCACTCGATAAATGCTTAATGCCATCTGCCATTTCTCTCATGGACTGCTGGATATCATGAAAAGATTCTTCTGTATGAGAGATAAGGACAGCCCCTTGAGCTGCTTCTTCTCTTACTTGTTTGATGGCATTCGTCGAATGAGTCATCTCTTTTTGTATTTCAGAAATGAGATGGGAAATCATGTTTGATGATGCTTGAGATTCTTCAGCGAGCTTTCTCACTTCGTCTGCGACAACAGCAAACCCTTTTCCATGCTCACCTGCCCGTGCTGCTTCAATTGCTGCATTAAGAGCTAGCAGGTTTGTCTGGCTGGCGATATCTGTAATGACTTTGGAAATATGATCAATTTCAGCTGAACGTGTTTCCAATGCTTGAATTGCTGTACCGTTTTCTTCAATTGATTTTGCAATAGATGTCATTTGTGAATGAACTTCACCGATATTGTGTACACCTTTTTGGGCAATTTCTTGTGCGAAGTGACTTCTTGAAGCCATTTGTCCGGCATTTTCAGTGATGTTTGCCAGCTCGTTTGATACTTGAATCATCATGTGTTCACTAGCTGTCATTTGAGCGGACTGTTCTTCTGAAGATTGTGCCACTTCTTGGATCGTGTGGGTGATTTTTTCTGATGCTGCACTCGTTTCTTCTGCGCTAGCTGACAGCTGTTCAGAGGATGTGGCCACTAATTCAGACGTGTTCATGACATTTAGAATCGTTTGATTTAGTTTTTCACGCATCTTATTGAAATGTCCAGCCAGATCAGACAATTCATCACCGGCAGTATCCGTCACATTGATGGTTAAATGACCTTCGCCTGCACTCTTAATGGCAGAAGCCAAATGCTTGAGACGTACCTGAATCCGCTTAGTGAAAATAGAAATAATGATGACTGAAACGATCAGACTTAACAAAAGGACGATGACAAATTGTATATAGAATGACTGAAGCATTTGTGAAATCATGCTTTGATTAGCGCCAGTATAAAAAATACCAATTGTTTCGCCTGCTTCATTTTTGATTGGCATATAAGCCGTTTGATAGTCTTTCCCAGCAACATTTGCTGTCCCGTAATAGTTTTCTCCTTTATCTAAAACAGTGGTCTTCACTTCAGGAGAGACTTCTGTACCTACAGCTCGTTTCCCGTTTAACATGACATTCGTAGCAACACGGGTATTTCCTTGAAAAATCGTGATGGTATCACCGGTATATTCGGCTAATTGGTCAACCAATGTGTCATGATCATTGATTTGCGTATTTCCTTTGAATAGCTTGTCTTCTTTAATCTGCCACGGGCCTGACACTTTTTCATTTAGGTAGGCGTAGCCTAGCTTTAAGTCACCTTTTGCTTTTTCAGTTGCCATTTGCTTAATGTTTTCTGTCATTTCGCGATTCACAACATAACCAACAACCGCAGAAAAGATGATGAGGACACTTAAAAAGATCAGCAAAATTTTGGCGCCTAGCCTCAGTTTTCCCTTTTTCTTCATGCTTTTTGACTCCTTTAGGTATAAGGTAGGATATCCCTCCTTAAGGATTATCGGCATGAAAAAAGTGTTTAAAATACCTGCAAGCAGTCATGTGAAAATTTTTTTAATATAGAAAAGGGAAAGGCGGCTAATCGATGATAAATTGAATTCTTGTGCCGTCAGGATCATCCGATAATTGATGACTAACCCACGAGCCTGCGCCTCTATTATCAGAAGGGCGTACATATTTGACAGAAGCTCCACTGCCTCCTTCTTTGCACATCGCCATTGGCCATTCGTCCCGATCATACCCGCGCTTTGTTGGAATGCCATGTAGTGATCGATCTCTCTGCTCATCACTATGTTTACGGTCAATTGTACAAATGGACGAATGACCTTCATCAATGGCTTCTTCTATGTGCTTGGCTGTTTCTGGATAGCGGTCTGATGGAAAATGAATGGTTTTGTCATAAGATGAATTCGCTGTCTCTTGTTTCCCTTGCTCTAGCTGGATATAGCCTGTTGCTACACCAATGACAATCAATAAAAGCAAGAGAATCATTTTAAGAAGTTTCATAGATGCTGGCTCTCTTTCTTGTTTGCGTATTTTGTAAACAGAAGTATAGCAGAATTACTTACCAATTTCTCCTGGTTTTGAAAAAACGTCTTTTAAAATTCAAAAAACAGTTTTTACCTGATTTCTTGCTTTTCATTTTTGTAGAAATTCATAAAAATTTTAATTTTGTGGGTCAGAAAACGAATATGCTCATCCAAAATGGCTTTATCACTGCTTTTTTGGCTAATTTCAAGAATTTAACACACAGAAATTTCAAAAAAATAAAATTGACTAGACCGATCTGCTTTAATAATATGGAGTCAAATATCAAAAAATGTCGTAATTTATCAAAATATGATTCTAATTACATTGCAGGAGGGAAGTACAAATGGCGGATGTCTCATACCGGCTCGGAATAGACATAGGCGGAACATTTACTGATTTATCGCTGATAAATGAAGCAACAGGGGAGCTGACTGAACTCAAAACGCCTACAGTGACTGATGACCCAGCCCAAGGAATTATCAATGGGTTAAATCTTCTAAAAAAAAGAGGTGTTGATTTATCCAACATCCAATACCTCGTTCACGGAATGACAATCGGTCTGAATACATTATTACAGCGAAAAGGAGCAGATTTAGCCCTTTTTGTGACAGAAGGATTTCAAGATATATTGTCACTTCAACGTTTACGACTACCCGTTCCTTATGACTTCAATTCTCGTTTGCCAGAACCATTGATACCACGGAAGCATGTATATCCAATCTCTGAAAGGTTGATACACGATGGTACGATCAAAAAACCTCTCCATCTGCAGCAATTAGATGATGCGGTCCAGCATGTTATATCTAAAAAGCTAGCAGGTATCGTCATTTCATTTTTACATAGTTATCAAAACCCAGTTCATGAATTACAGGCAAAAGCCTATATCAATCATCATTATCCACAGTTAGAAGTCCTTACCTCATCTGAATTATGGCCTCAAATGAGGGAATACGAGCGTACAGTGATGTCTGTTGTTAATTTGTATATTCAGCCAAAGGTGAAACAGTATTTGCAAACATTGAAAAGCCGTTTGAAGGAAGAAGGTGTACCAATTTCTCCATACATTACACAATCAAATGGTGGTTTAATGGATGCAGAAAGTGCGGCAACCTCGCCTGTTAAGACTCTCTTTTCTGGTCCGGCAGCTGGTGTCATCGGTGCGGCGAGAATTGCAGCATCAGCGAGTGAACCCAATCTGATCACTTTTGATGTTGGGGGGACGAGTGCAGATATCTCAATCATTCAAAATGGACAGCCTACAATGGCTCAATCCAATCAGCTTTCAGGCTTCCCAATCATTCTTCCATCTGTTGCGATGTATTCAATAGGAGCAGGAGGAGGTTCGGTAGCATGGATTGATCAGGGCGGACTTCTCAAAGCGGGGCCGGAATCAGTTGGCTCAAACCCGGGACCAGCTTCGTATGGAAAGGGAGAAAAAGCAGCTTTAACTGATGCGTTTCTCATATGCGGTTATCTCAATCAAGAACGTTTTGCCGGAGGACATTTACATTTACAACTATCTGCGGCGAAAAAGGCCTTTCAGCCAATTGCTGATCAGCTCAACAAAACGCTTGAAGAGGCGGCTGACCAGCTCATTCAAGTAGCCGTAGCCAATATGTACACAGAATTAAGCAATGTGATGGAGCAGCAAGGATTTGACCCTAGAGATTTTAGTTTGCTGGCGTTTGGCGGAGCAGGACCGGTTGTGGCGAATTTCCTTGCAAGAGAAATTCATGCGAAAAATGTAGTTGTTCCTCCAAGTCCTGGTACATTATGTGCGTTAGGTGCTTTAACAGCTGATTTTATCCATGATGCGGTGCTGTCGAAGAAAATATGTTTACAAGACTATTCGATCAACCAACTAAAACAAGATTATGAGAAGCTGTCACGAAAAGCGACTGATTGGGTCAGCCAGCAGAACATTCAGCATATCAATCAGACATCCATTCTCTTATTAGCAGACGCACGATATCAAGGGCAGGCATTTGAGATTGAATTGCCATTATCGATTGATTGGTTAAAGCAAGAACAAGACATCCACCAACTTATTGAAGCCTTTCACAAATTGCATCAGCGTCAATATGGTCATAGGGATGATCAGGCAAAAATCGAGTTTACTCATTTACGCGTTCGAGTCATAGGTGAGACGCCTCCGCTGCCTTTTTCACCTGTTCAAGAAAGCATGGGACAGTCTTTGAAACCAAATGAATATAGACGAATTTTTATAGAAGAAAAAGAATACGAAGCATCGGTTTATAATCGGGATACGCTGTCAGTAGGTTCTATTGTAAATGGGCCTGCCGTGATTGAGCAGGATGATACGACAACATTAATTTTGCCAAACTGGACAGGCAGTATTGATCCATCAGGTAACTTAGTGATTTCAAAGGAGGCGGCTTTACATGAGAACTGACCCAGCAAAGCTTGAGATGATGCGCAGTTATTTTAATGCGATTGCATCAGGTATGGGGCATGTCATTGAACGGACGTCGTTTACGACCTTCGTCAAAGAATCTGCTGACTTTGCGACAGCACTAGCCACACCTTCTGGAGATTTCTTTGTTTATCCGAAGACAGTGGGTGTGACGATCTTTTTAGGGCTGAGTCTAAAAAAAGCAATTGAAGAAAGCGGACAGATGCAGCCAGGAGACATTATCATCACTAATGATCCTTATACGACAGATGGTTTGGCGACTCACCTGCCAGATGTCCATATCATTAAGCCGATTTTTGTAGATGGTGAAATCGTAAGCTATGCTTGGTCTTTTGTTCATGTCAGTGATGTGGGTGGCCTTGTGCCTTCTAGTATTTCACCGACAGCAACGGATGTTCATCAAGAAGGATTAAGAATTCCGCCAGTAAAAATTTATGAAGGTGGGAAAGAGAATCAGGTCGTACGTACTTTTTTGAGAGCTAACAGCCGCGCTAGTCATCTAAACGATGGTGATATCAATGCGATGATTGCTGCAGTGAATACAGCAGATATTCGGTTAAAAGAAATGATTGAGAAATTTGGAAAAAACGAAGTGAAACAAGGAATGATAGACTTGCTGAAGCAAGCCGAGGATCGTGCTGGAAAGGTCATTGAAGCTATACCGGATGGAACGAGTGAATTTGCTGATTATTTAGATGATGATATGATTTCAGACGTCCCTATTCGGTTGAAAATCAAGCTAACGATCAAAGGCAAACGGCTGACGCTCGATTTTTCTGAGTGTGACCCGCAAGTAAAAACAGCCTTTAACCTTGTTACCAATGGTCAGAAGCATTCCTTTCTTTATCAAGGGTTGATTAATTACATCATTAGTAAGGATCCTTTTATACCGATTAATGGTGGAATAACGTATCCAATCGATGTGATCTCTCCTAAAGGAACGCTGGTGCATCCAGAATATCCAGCCTCTGTCGGGATTCGTCATTCGATTACGATGAGGCTGTACAATGTCGTGCTAGGTGCGATTGGTAAGCTGCTGCCTGAAGCAGTACCGGCAGCAGGTGCAGGTCAATCTGCCATTGTGGTTCTCTCTGTACCTGATGATCAAACGGGTGGCAGGAAAATGTCCGTTGTCGAACCATTAGGCGGAGGCGGCGGTGCTCAAAATGGTACTGATGGAGTTGACGGTATTGATCATTCGTCAGGCTTTTTGAAGAATACCCCAATTGAGAGTTTGGAACAGCATATTGATATTCATGTTCACCGATATGAGCTTCTGCCGAATACAGGTGGAGCTGGTGAAAATCGAGGCGGACATGCGATTGGTTTGGAATTTGAAATGATGAAGCCTGAATCGATGGTGACAGCACGAGGAATGGAACGGATGAAGTTTCAGCCTTGGGGTTTAATGGGCGGCCGAGCAGGAGCGGTTGGTGAGGTCAAGCTGATCACAGCTAATGGTGAGAAACAAGACCAGCCCAAAATAGATGTTCTGCGACTTGAAAAAGGCGATATCGTTCAATTGATTTCACCAAGTGGAGGCGGCTGGGGGAATCCATTTGCCAGAAAGAAAGAAAAAGTCCTTCAGGAAGTGGAAGCTGGTCTATTAAGTGAAGAAAGAGCGCTGCAGCAATATGGTGTTCAAGTGTATTTAGAGCAAAATGAATGGAAGATTGATGAGGAGCAGACGAGCAAGGTGCGTGAAAAGGCTGGTGATCCTGCAGCTACTGATGTGTGGGATTTCGGAGAACAAAGAGCAGCTTATGAGAAAGTATGGACGGACGAAGCCAGCAGTGAGCTAGCCGTTCAGCTGCGTTCCTATCCGGCTAATGAACGTACGCACTATAAACATGCAGTTCATCAATATTTCAGTCATAGAAATGAGCCGTTAACAAAGGAAGATATTACTCAAGCACTTCGTCAAATGAATGGACAAAAAGGGGGAAATGAATCATGAAAAGAAGATTAATCGCTATTGTTGCAGGTATCCTATCCATCGTTGTACTGCTGACCGCTTGTGGTGGAAATGGAAAGGATCAAGGCAAACAGCAGCAGACTGTGATTGTTGGCGTATATGGAGGCGATTGGGAAAAGAATATCAAACCAATCCTTGAAAAGTTTGAAAAAGATACGGGAATTAAAGTGCAGACCGTCTCTGGAGCGGATTCTGAATGGTTTACAAAATTAAAAGCGTCAAATGGGAAAAATCCACCATATGACTTACTAATCTTACAGCCTGACACGATTCAAAGAGGTATTGCAGCAAACGTTCTTGCGCCTATCGATGAAGATCAAGCGCCGAACGTCAAAAAGCTTTACCGTTCTGTCCAAAAGAAGCTGACTGTGAATGGAAAACAATATGCAGCAGGCTTTAGTATGGGGCAGCTTGGAATTGCTTATAGAAAAGATCTCGTCAAGCAGGAACCAAACAGCTGGACAGACCTATGGAGCAGTCAGTTGAAAGGGAAGGTAGCCATTTCATCTCCGACTTATTCAGCTGGTTTGCAATTTTTCTCTGCACTTGTTCATGCACAAGGGGGGACAGAATCAAATCCTAAGGATATTGATAAAGCATTTAAAAGTCTCGCGCAATTAAAAGGTCATGTCGCTGCTTTTCCGGATAACCCAGGATCGATTCAAACCTTGTTAGAACGTGGGGATGTCGCAGCTGTTCCCTATTGGGACGGGCGAGTATTTGCACTTGAAGAAGAAGGAATGGATATTGGTTTCTCATATCCGAAAGAAGGCGCTGTTGCAGCTGTAGCGAGCTGGGCTTTAACGAAAGGAAGTCAGCACGAAGAAGCGGCATACAAACTATTAAACTACTTGAGTGGAAAAGAAGCTCAGGAGGCTTTCTCGGAAAAATCTTATTATGGCATGTCGAATTCTGATGTGAAGTACAATGACAAGATTAAGGGGAAAGTGAAAGTTGGAGAAAATTATTACAGCAAGCTGACTTGGGTAGATTATGAAACAGCAACCTCTGAGCTTGGCAATTGGACAAATCGATGGAACGAAGTATTAGGCGGAGGAAAATAGGTGATCGCATGAGTGGAATTCATTTAGAACACATCAGTCAGCACTTCGGTGAGCAGATTGCTCTCAACGATGTCAGTCTTACTGTGAATGAGGGAGAGTTTTTCTCCCTTCTCGGTCCTAGCGGCTGCGGGAAATCAACGTTATTAAACATCATTGGCGGTTTTTTAGAACCAACAAAAGGCGTCGTCTATATTGGTGATCAGGATGTGACAGCTTTGCCGCCTTACCAAAGAAAAACAGGTATGGTCTTTCAAAGCTATGCACTCTTTCCGCATCTGACTGTATTTGATAATGTGGCGTACGGGCTTAAGGTTCAAAAGAAAAAGAAGGCGGAAATCAAAGAGAAAGTGATGGAAAGCTTGTCTCTTGTTCAATTAGAGGCATTTGCGAAACGGATGCCCCACCAATTAAGCGGTGGTCAGCAGCAGCGGGTAGCGATAGCAAGAGCGCTGGCGATTCAGCCGTCTGTTCTCCTTCTTGATGAACCGCTCAGCAACCTAGATGCCAAACTAAGAAAAAACATGCAGACAGAGCTGCGAAATATTCAAAGAAATGTTGGGATTACAACCATTCTTGTGACACATGATCAAGAGGAGGCCTTAAGCCTTTCTGATCGAGTTGGAATTTTAGGAGAGGGTAGAATTCAGCAGATTGGGACGCCTTTAGAGGTGTACCGCCAGCCAAACAATCGATTTGTAGCTGAATTCATCGGACAGGTGAATATCTTTGAGGCCGTGTACAATGAAGCTGATGCTGCATTTACGGTTCCGCATGTAACCCATTCAAACGGTCAGCATCTTCAGCTGCAGGCTGCGGCACATCAAGAGAAGAGGGAAAAGCAACTGCTTATGCTGCGTCCTGAAAGAATCAGCATCTCTTCTGAGCAGGAGAAAGTTCAGCCAAACCATGTATCAGGCGTGCTGTCAGATGTGAGTTATATTGGGCATTCATTACGTTTGGTTGTGGGGCTTGATAATAGTGAAATCATTGTCCATGCATCTGATGCTGCATTTCCCGAGCTGCCTGAAGTTGGAGAAACCGTCCATATCCATTGGCAGCCTGAAGATATCGTTTTCTTAGATTCGAAGGTGCATACGTGATGCGAATCAAGAAAAAGAATCAACGATTTCATTGGTTTATGCTGCTGCCAGCCTGTTTGTTTCTTGTTGTATTTTTACTAGCTCCGCTTGTGATGATGCTCGTTCTCAGTTTTCGCGATGTCGATTCGATGATGAATACATTACAAACGTATAGCTTTTCTCAATATATTCATGTGTTCACGACAGATGCATATGTAAAGGCGATTGGAAGTACTGTGTGGGTGGCTTTACAGACAACGGTGATTTGTTTATTGATGGCATACCCAGCAGCATACGTGCTTGTCAAGGCTCCTAATCCGCGTCTGCGGGCATTTTTCTATATCTTACTTGTGTCGCCGCTTTTGACAAGTGTTGTGATTCGGACGTTTGCATGGATTGTTCTTCTTTCGCAAAATGGTCTGATCAATGGCATGTTACTAGATTTACATGTGATTGAGAAGCCGCTCTCGATGCTGTGGAATATGAATGCGGTGATTATTGCCTATGTCCAAGTCATGCTGCCATTTGCAGTACTGCCGATCGCAACAAGTTTAACCGATATGGATCGTCACTTAAAACCGGCTTCTATGAGTCTTGGAGCTGGCCGGATTCGAACCTTTTTTCATGTCACCTTACCACTGACCATTCCTGGCATGGTGACAGGCGCGATCATCGTCTTCTCACTGGCAGCAGGAAGTTATATCACTCCGCTGTTAGTCGGCGGACGGATGCAGCCGCTGCTGCCGCTGTCAATTTATCAGCAGGTGATGCAGGTGTATAACCTGCCTCTTGCTGCAGCTATGTCCTTTACATTATTGGTTTGTGTGCTTGTGGTGGTCAGTCTACTAAGCTATTTATTGAAGCGTTGGGAGGCGAGGATGCATGCGTAAAAAGTCAATAGGTGACCGCTTGCTTTCTATCCTGATTTGGACTGCTGGGTCATTGGTTTATCTTTTTTTAACCATTCCTGTTCTTGTGATCGTCCTATCTGCTTTTAGTCCAAATGCCTTTCCTGAATTTCCACCGACTTCGTTCTCTGTTCGTTGGTTTCATGAGGTCGTGTCAAATCCAGAATGGATGGAATCGCTTCGGATCAGTGTGATTCTGCTATTCATCGTGACGCCTCTCACGGTTCTTTTAGGGACAATGGCTTCGTATGCTTTAGCAAGGCTTTCCTTTAAGGGAAAGGAGGCCGTCCAAGCTTTCATTCTGTCACCTCTCATGATTCCTCAAGTGGTGTTAGGGATTGCTATGCTTTACTTGTTTACGGCTATGGGCTTTACAGGGTCTTTGTGGGCGCTCGTCATTGGTCACGTCATCATTGGTTTTCCCTATGTGGTTCGAACGGTAGGTGTGAGTGTTTCGAATTTAGATCCGCGTCTTGAGCTGGCTTCAATGAATCTTGGCGCAGGACCCATTCGCACGTTTTTTCGAGTCACATTGCCTTTGATTAAGCCGGGAATCATTGCAGGCGGAGTGTTTTCAGCTGTGACGTCATTTGGGGAAATATCGATCAGTTTGTTCGTTTCCTCACCTCAAACCATCACAATTCCGGTCAGGACCTTTAATTACATTGAGCAGACCTTTGATCCAAGTGTCAATGCGATATCTGTCATATTTATTATCATTTCTATCATTGCGCTGCTCATTATTGAGAAAACGATTGGTCTGTCTAAGGTGATGTAAATATAATGAAGAAACAAGGAGTTGTCATTTGAAATGGCAGCTCTTTTTTTTGTTGTTTTTACAGTAAAAAAATTCATTTTTTTAGGGAATGTAGTTCTTAAGATTTAAGAATTTGCGGGAAACGAAAGGAGACCTCTATCCTAGATTTTCGGCCATATTTTCAATATTTAAGGGAAAATATGAAATTTTTGCGGTATTTAGTCGATTATTTTCGGTTGAACGCAACTATTATTAGTTATTTTCGGTAAATATCGTCAATTATCATGCGAACCCTTCGGTATAACGCATGAATCTTTACACCCATTTTTCGGTGAAAAAAACAATATTTTCATATAAAGTGGACGTAAATAGAAAATATCTAAAAGAAAAGAAGAAAAAGGCAAATCTATGGAAACATAGAGACGCAAAGCCATGTCCTAAGGTAAATGATTCTTTTTTTGCTAAGGTCGGCAGGCTACCGAATCAAAATGGGAGTCCCTCCGTTTTATTCGGGGTGGGCTCCTTTTCTGTTAAAGCGTCTATTTTAATGAAATAGACTTGGTTCTTTTGATATAGAGGGTGCAGGGTGAAATTGGTGGAGAAAACATAGAAGAGGCGGAGGATGAGAATGAATACAGTTTATTACCCCTTAACACATGCGCAAAAGCGAGTATTCTACACGGAAAGATTTTATCCAGGTACAAGTATTTCTAATTTGGGTGGATTCGCCAGGTTGAGATCAGCATCAGGTCTCAATCCTTCTTTGGTCGTCGATGTGCTTCAAGCGTATATTCGACAAACTGACTCTCTTCGGCTGAGACTCGTGTATCGAGATGAAGAGGAGGAGCCTGTTCAATATATCAAACCTTATGAAAAACAGCCGATTCGCATGGAGAAGGGCTGGAGTGAAGAGGAAGTAAGGGCTTGGGCGAACGAGCAAATTCGTGAGCCGATGCCATTGATTGACAGCCCCTTGATTGAATTTACGGTATTTCAAATCAATGATCAAGAGTGCTGGCTGTTCTGTAAAGCACATCATATTGTCGCGGATGGGATTTCTATCATTTTAATGGGAAATCGCATTATTGAGTTATATCATGACATGCTGCAAGGAGTAGAAATCTCGCCAGTTGAGGAGATTTCCTTCGTTGATCACATTATGAGTGAGCAGACCTATGAATCTTCTAAACGTTTTCAAAAAGATCAAGCTTTTTGGAATGAGCAATTTGCTCATATTCCAGACTTCGCATCTTTAAAACCGCATAAGGGATATGAGATGAGTTTACATGCGGAGCGATTTTCAGGGGATGTTCCAGATTCTTTAAAGGAGAAGCTTCGTGTCTTTTGTGAAGAACAGAAAGTCAGTATGCTTTCGATGTTTATGTCCACTGTCTATATTTACTTACATCGTTTTAGCGGTATGGAGGATGTTGTTCTTGGAACCTTTATGGGTAACCGGACGAATGCCAAAGAAAAAAAGATGATTGGGATGTTTGTATCGACGATTCCAATGCGTGCATCTGTTCAAGGGTCGCAATCGTTTGTTGATTTCGTAAAGCAGGTCATGGCGGATCAAATGAAGATCTTGCGACACCAAAAATACCCTTACAATCTTCTCATGAATGATTTGCGGGAAAGAGAAGGGTTTACAGGACGCCTTTTTGATATTTCTTTAGAATATCAGGTCATGCAGTGGCAGAAAAAAGAGAACCTGTCGTTCATTACTGAACCGATTTTTAGCGGGAGCGGAATGAATGATATTTCAATACATGTGAAAGACCGCTGGGATACTGATACATTGACCATTGATTTGGATTACCGTACAGATGTATTCACAGAAGAAGAAATGAGTAAGATGTTTGATCGATTCTTGATTTTACTAGAAGCGGCGGTCACTCAGCCTGATCAACTGATCGGGACACTGCCTTTACTTTCAGCAGGTGAACAAAAGGAACTGCTGCAATTATCTGAGGGAGAATCGTTTGAAAGACCAGCAGCAAAACCGGTTCATCACATGTTTGATGAGACAGCCAACAAATATGCAGATCGAACAGCTGTTGTAGCAGAAAATGGAACAATTACTTATGGAGAGCTGCAACAACAGGCAGAAAAGCTTGCACGTTTTCTACAAATGAAAGGTATCTCACGTGATGTGCCTGTTGCTGTTTTGATGGAGCGGAAGGTAGATGCCATGGTAGCAGTCTTCGGCATACTAAAGGCTGGCGGGGCATATGTACCAATTGATCCAGCATTACCTGAGGAGCGCATTCAATTTATTGTGGAGGATTCAGGTGCTTCTATCGTGTTAACGGAGGAATCGTTCATTCAAGAGTACTCAGCCCTCTCGGAAAAATTGATCGTGCAGCAGCAACTATTATTAGATGATGGACGGCTGCCTGAGCTTGTCGATCAGACGGCGCCCGAAGATTTAGCCTACATGATTTATACATCGGGTACGACTGGAAAGCCGAAGGGCGTCATGATTGAGCATCTTCAGCTTCATCATTTGGTCCATGCTTTGCATCATGAGATGTATCAAGGGGCGAATGAGGTTCAAATGGCGCTTCTAGCCCCATTCCATTTCGATGCATCGGTGAAACAAATATTTGCTGCCCTTTTATTTGGACATACGCTTCATATCATCCCTCGAGAAACGACGAGAAATGGCATGCAGCTAGCGGCTTATTACAGAAAACATCAAATTGAAGCGGCAGATGGAACTCCGGCGCATGTGCAGCTTTTACTTGCAGCGGATTTGGACGGTCTGTCATTGACGCACATGCTGATTGGGGGAGAAGCGCTGCCTGCGAAAGCAGCACGTTCACTTATCGAAGCGGTTCGTATGAGTCAGCCTGATTTTACTCTATGGAATGTGTATGGTCCAACTGAGACGTGTGTGGATGCGGCAGTTCATCGCCTGAATCTCAGTGAGCTGAGCGAATCAACTGAACAGCGTTATGTGTCGATTGGAAAACCGCTTGGTCATCATCGTATTTATATTTTAAATGAACATGATCAATTACAGGTGCCAGGGGCTGCAGGAGAACTTTGCATTGCCGGTATAGGTGTTGGGCGAGGCTATGTGAATCAGCCTGAATTGACGAAGAAGGTATTCACGGCAGATCCGTTTTCTCCGCATGAGCGGATGTATCGAACAGGGGATCTAGTCAGATGGCTTCCAGATGGCACGATTGATTATCTTGGCAGAATGGACGATCAAGTGAAAATAAGGGGTTACCGCATAGAAACAGGTGAGATTGAAGCGGTGATGGAGCAGGTAGATGGAATTGATAAGGCTGTCGTGCTAGTAGTTGATGAAGCGGATGGGGAAAAGGCGTTAAGTGCTTACTATCAAGCTCGTCATGATGGCGTGTCTGTTGACATGCTGCAAGCGGCTATCAAACATCAGCTCCCAGCTTACATGATGCCTCTTTATTTCAAAGAGCTCGATGCTTTTCCACTCACAGTCAGCGGCAAAGTCGACCGTCGTGCACTTGCTGCCTTAAAAGGTGATAGAGCGGTTCATGCTGTTTATACGGCACCTAGAAATGATATAGAAACGAAGCTTGTTCATTTGTGGGAAGACATTCTTGATCAAGAACAAATCGGTGTATATGATTCTTTCTTCGATCGAGGCGGGCATTCGCTCAAAGCGATGACCGTACTTACAAAGGTTCAGCGAGACTTTCAAGTGGAGGTGCCGCTCTCTGTTTTATTTGAACAGCAGACGATTGCTGCTCTTGCTACTTATATTGAGCAAGCAGAAAAGTCTACAGCAACGGAGATACCAAAAGCGCCGGCTGTAGATCATTATCCATTATCGCCTCCACAGCAGCGCGTCTATATGGTGAGTCAATTGGAGCAAAGCACTGCCTATCATATGCCTGCTGTTGTGAGGTTAAAAGGAGCTCTGCAGCTTGAGAAGCTGACTGAAGCCTTTGACAGACTGATCTCACGTCATGATATGCTGCGTACTTCTTTTCATACGATAAAAGGTGTCCCTCGTCAGCGGATCGCTTCATCCGTTTTCTTTGAAATAGAACAGCTGACAGGTGGTACGATGGAAGAAAACATGCAGCACTTTGTCAGACCTTTTGATCTTGAGTGTGCGCCACTTCTTCGAATAGGATTGCAGTCATTGCATGATCAGGAGCATTTGCTCTTTTTCGATATGCATCATCTGATTTCAGATGGTCTTTCGATCGATTTAATGCTGCGCGAGCTGTCAGATGCTTACGAGGGATCGGTGAAAGCACCATTAAAGCTTCAATATCAAGATTATGCTGTTTGGCAAGAGCATCAAGGCTTTCAAAAAGAAGAGGCATTCTGGCTGCAAGAATTTTCGGGGGATATCCCTGCTTTACAGCTGCTGACCGATTATCAGCGTCCAGCTGTCCAGTCTTTCGCAGGTGATCGTGTCATCAAAGAAATCGATGAGGCGTTAAAGAATCAATTACAGGAGATTGCAGCAAACCATCACACGACACTGTATACGGTGCTGCTTTCGGCTTACTATACATTGCTTGCGAAATATACGGGTCAAAAGGAATTTGTGGTCGGAACACCGGCAGCAGGGCGTGTGCATACAGATTTGAATGACATGATCGGTATGTTTGTCCAGACACTTGCTTTGCGGTCAGAGGTAGATCCGAATGGAACCATGTCTCAGTTGATTGAGCAAGTAAAGGAAAAGACGATGCATGCATTTGAGCATCAGCAATATCCGTTTGAGCGGCTGCTTGAAAAACTGAATGTGCCAAGAGATTTTAGCCGTCATCCATTGTTTGATACCGTCTTTACACTTGCGCCGGGTCATTCAACAGCCCAGCGTATTGGGGATATGCAGGTCGAGGTTGAAGAAACCAATTTCCATATTGCGAAATTTGATTTAACACTGCAAGCGATGGAGTCAGATCAAGGTTTATCCTTTGTACTCGATTACAGTACGGCGCTATTTAAACGAAGTACAGCAGAGCAGATGCTCAAACATTATGTTTATCTGCTGGAGCAAATGGTTCAAACGCCGCAGGAAGCTATTCAATCCTATCGCTTACTGTCTGAACAAGAAGCAGAAGCTCAGCTAAATAGGTGGAATCCGTTACCTGCGCCTTATCCAGCAGAAGAAACCATTGTGACGCAGTTTGAAGAACAGGTGCAGCAGCATGGTCATCAGCCTGCATTGCAATGTGAAGATGTGGTTCTTTCTTATCAAGGGCTGAATGACCGAGTGAATCAGCTGGCTCATTATTTGCGTGAAAATGGTTTTGAAAAAGGAATGAAAGCAGCCTTATTCTTTGAACGATCCAATGAAATGGTGCTCTCTGTTCTGGCTGTGCTTAAGGCGGGCGGAGTCTATGTACCAATTGATCCCGATTTCCCTGATGAGCGCGTGAAGCACTTTTTAACAGACAGCGGTGCACAATTCTTACTGACACATCAAGTGCTGCGCCATCGCTCGGTGCTCACTGCATTTGAGGGAACCATCATAGAAACAGAAAATCAAGCGATTGCTCAGCAGTCAGACAGCCCAATAGATGCTCATATTTTACCTGAGGACTTGGCGAATTTGACCTATACATCTGGTACAACCGGTAAACCTAAAGGAAATATGGTGACACACCGGAACATTTTGAGAACGGTGAAGCAATCGAATTATCTCACCATTCATCATGAAGATACGGTGATGAGCATCTCAAACTATGTATTTGATGCCTTTATGTTTGATGTGTTTGGTGCTTTATTAAACGGAGCAAAACTCATTGTTCTGCCAAAGGACCATATTTTAAACATGAATGAGCTTTCTGGAGCGATTGAGAAGGAAAAAGTCAGTATTTTAATGATCACTACAGCTCTTTTTCACTTACTCATCGATATGAAAAAAGGCAGCTTGAAGAACGTAAGAAAAGTGCTGTTTGGCGGGGAACGTGCTTCCGTGCCTCATGTGGTGACTGCACTTGAGACAGTGGGGAAAGACAAGCTTGTTCATATGTACGGCCCTTCTGAGAGCACAATTTTCACCACATATTATCCTGTGAACCACATTGAGAAGAAGGCGTTATCCATCCCAATCGGAAAGCCAGTGAGTCAAACGGCTGTTTATATTGTAGATGAATTTGGACATGTACAGCCGCCGGGCGTGGCAGGAGAGCTATGTGTCGCTGGTGATGGACTTGTGAAAGGATATTATAAGCAGCCAGAACTAACGAGCGAAAAGTTTGTCAAAAATCCTTTCCACCCTGGAGAGACCATGTATAAAACGGGCGATCTTGCACGCTGGCTGTCAAATGGAGATATTGAATTCATTGGACGGATCGATCATCAAGTGAAGATTCGCGGACAGCGTATCGAGCTTGGGGAAATTGAACATCAACTGCTGCAGCATCCTCAGGTGAAGGAAGCTGTCGTGATCGCTGCTCCGAATGACACGTTATGTGCGTATTTCACAGCAGAAGGGTCTGTCTCATTAACTGATTTGCGCGAGCAAGCAGGACGTGAACTGCCCGTGTATATGATGCCGGCATTTTTCATGCAATTAGAGGAGCTTCCTTTAACGAATAACGGCAAGGTCGATAGGCGGGCGCTGCCGGCACCTGATCTTAGTGAGCAGGGGGCAAATGAATACACCTCTCCTCAATCAGAAACAGAGCGTCTGCTGGCGAACATTTGGGAGGAAGTTCTTGAAGTACCGCGAATCGGCAAACACGATCATTTCTTTGAATGCGGGGGCCATTCGCTGCGCGGCATGAAAATGCTGAACAGGTTGTATGAAGAAATGCAGGTGGAGCTCACTTTGAAGTCTTTATTTGAATCCCCGACATTAGAAGCGTTCGCGCTTGCGGTAGATCAAGCGGACCAAACGGAGATCAAGCGAGTGGAAGTTGCCAAAGAGGCGGCCTATTATCCAGTGACATCTGCTCAGAAAAGACTGTTTGTTTTGGAGAAAATGACTGATGCGGAGCAAAGCTACCATATGCCGGCGGCCTTAAAGCTAGAAGGCGTCTTTGATGAAAAACGATTTGAAGAGGCAATTGATCAGATAGTCCAACGTCATGAAGCTTTCCGAACGAGCTTTGATTTTGTTCAGAATGAACCTGTTCAACGGATTGAAACAAATGTCTCAATAAACATTGAAAAAATTGAACAGAACGGCCGAGACATACAGCAATTGATGAATGACTTTATCAGGCCATTTGATGTAGAAAAAGCGCCTTTACTCAGAATAGGTCTAGTTTCCGTCTCCGTAAATGTCCATTATTTACTGATTGATATGCACCATATCATTTCAGATGGGGCGTCTGTTGGCATTTTAATTGAGGAGCTTTCAGCCCTGTATCGAGGAGACAAACTAGAGGAATTGCCTGTTCAATATAAGGATTATGCAGTTTGGTCAAAAAGTGAGGCATCTGCTGCGCAAAAAGCAGATGAAGAGGCATTCTGGCTGGATCAATTACAAGGAGAGCTGCCTGTACTGGCACTGCCGGAAGACCTGCCAAGGCCAAAAGTGCAAACATTCGCTGGAGATCGTGTCTCATTTACAATTGAAGGTTCGCTTAAATCAAAATTGGACGAACTCGTTAGAACGCTCAACAGTACGACCTATACAGTCCTGCTTGCTGGCTACAGTATTCTTTTAAGCAAGCTTTCAAGACAAGAGGATATCATCATTGGTTCTCCGGTTGTGGGTAGAACCCATCCTGATATTCAATCTGTGATTGGCATGTTTGTGAACACGCTGGCACTTAGAACAAGACCAGCAGGACATCAGACTGCTGCTGAATTTGCGTCAAATGTTCATCAGCTTGTGTTAGAGGCAAACGAGCATCAGCTGTACCCATTTGAAGAATTGGTAGATCAGGTGCAAACGGTTCGAGACACAAGCCGTCATCCAATTTTTGATGTGGTCTTCTCAATGGAAAATGCGGATATTCGTGATTTATCAATGGATGGGCTTTACGTTGTTCCACAGCCATTCGAGGAGAATATCGCCAAATTTGATTTGACCTTAACTGGAAACGAATCCGCAGATCAAATTGAGCTCGTGTTTGATTTTAATTGTTCTATCTTTCATAAGACGTCAATTGAAAAGTGGAAAGAATATTTCCTTCATTTGCTGGAACAAATGGTGTCAGCGCCAGATCAATCGTTAGATCAAATGAAATTATTGTCACCGCAGCAGCAGCAAAAACAGCTGAACGAATGGTCAGGACCTGTCCTAGACGTCCCGTCAGATCAAACCGTTCATGCCCTGATTGAGGCGAAGGCACAAGAAGCACCGCATCAAAAAGCAGCGACCTTCTGCGGAACGAGCTGGACGTATAAAGAGCTGAATAGCCGGGCGAATGTAGTCGCTTCAAGGCTCATCGCAAACGGCACAAAACCAGGAGACCGCGTCGGCATTTTCACCCGTCCATCTCTTGATATGACAGCTGCTGTCCTTGGTGTCCTCAAGGCAGGTGCGGCATTCGTTCCAATTGATGCGGATTATCCAGCGCAGCGTATTGCGTACATGCTGGAGGACTGCGGCGCAGAGATACTTCTGATGCAGAAAGGACTTACTGCACCATCTTCATTCACAGGTCATGTCCTGTTCATAGAAGATGCGGTAGAGGGAGAAGCTCACGAGATTCAGGTTCATGTGAAGCTGACAGATCTCGCTTATATGATTTACACGTCTGGGACGACGGGACAGCCGAAGGGTGTCATGGTCGAGCACCAGTCTCTTGTGAATCTTGCATTCTGGCATAATGATGCGTTCCAAGTGACGAACAAGGATCGAACTGCGAAATATGCCGGCTTTGGCTTTGACGCCTCCATTTGGGAGATGTTCCCGACGTGGATCGCCGGCGCAGAGCTGCACATTATTGACGAAGCAATTCGCCTCGATATGATCAAGCTCAATGCGTATTTTAATGAAGAAGGCATCTCCATTGCCTTCCTGCCAACGCAGTTATGTGAGCAGTTTATGTCAATGGACAACCATTCTCTACGCTATTTACTAACAGGTGGAGACAAGCTGAAACAGGTGAAGCCAGTACCATATCAACTCGTCAATAACTACGGTCCAACTGAAAATACGGTTGTAGCGACAAGTGGGGTCATCGACCCAGATCAAAGCACGATTCCGATTGGAACAGCGATTGCCAATACTCGTTTTTACATTATGGGTTCGTTATATGACCTATCGCCGGCAGGCGTACCGGGCGAGCTCGTAATTGCAGGAAAAGGACTAGCAAGAGGCTACTGGAATCTTCCAGAGGAAACAGATAAACGATTTGTCCCAGATCCATTTTATCCAGGCGAGCGCATGTACCGCACAGGCGATTTAGTGAAATGGACAGAGGATGGCGAGCTGATCTATCTCGGCAGAATAGACCATCAGGTCAACATCCGCGGCTTCCGTATTGAGCTGTCAGAAATTGAAGCCCAGCTTCTGACGTTGGATTCGGTCAAAGAAGCCGTCGTGACAACAGTCAAAGATGCGAGTGATCAGGATGCCCTTGCCGCTTACGTGATCACGGAGAGCGATACTGATACAGAGGACTTAAAAGAAAGCCTAAAACGAACGTTGCCTGAATACATGGTGCCATCATGGATCATCAAGCTAGACCAATTTCCAATGACGGCAAATGGAAAAGTTGATCTGAAAGCATTGCCAGCTCCTGATATCGAAGCGAACCAAACGATATACGAAGCACCAAGAGACGAAGTTGAAACACTGCTTTGCGGCATTTGGGAAGATGTCCTTGGCGTCAGCCAAGTCGGTATTCACGATCACTTCTTCTTCCTTGGCGGAGATTCGATTAAAGGTATCCAAATGGCAAGCAGACTCACGCAAGCAGGCTGGAAGCTCGATATGAAACTTCTATTCCAGTACCCGACGATTGCGGAACTGCGCCCATATATCGAGGAAGCCGATCTTCTCACAGCCGACCAATCACCTGTCGAAGGAGAAGTCATTTTAACACCGATTCAACGCTGGTTCTTTGAACGAAACTTTACGAATCAGCATCATTGGAACCAATCGGTTATGCTCCAAGCACCAAATGGTTTGGATGAGGAAATCGTTCAGCAAGTACTGGAACAGCTCATGATTCATCATGATGCCTTGCGACTGGTGTATCCGCTCGAAGAAGGGCGCGTCATCCAGCGTCATCGAGGAATCGAGGAAAAGAATGTGGCAATTGACGTGGCGGAAGTAAAAGGAGAGCTGTCGCAGCAAATCAAGCAGGTAGAAAAGCTGGCAAATGAAGTGCAGGTGAGTATATCGCTAGCACAGGGGCCTTTAGTGAGACCTGCTATTTTCCGAACGGATCAAGGGGATCATTTATTGCTTGCTGTACACCATCTTGTCATTGATGGGGTGTCATGGCGCATTTTCCTTGAAGATTTCATGGCTCTTTATGAACAGTCGAAGCGCGGGGAAACTCTTACCCTCCCTGAAAAAACACACTCCTTCCAAGAATATGCCCAGAAGCTGACTGAATACGCTGTGTCAGATGAGCTGCTATCGGAAAGAGCGTATTGGAAAAAGGTACTTGCGCATTCCGTTCCTCCGCTTCAAAAGGATCATGTCACGGAGGATCAACGAATGCTTCATACAGAGACCATTCGTTTTACATTGTCTGAAGAGGAAACGCACAGGCTGCTGACGGATGTACATGAAGCCTACCAAACAGAAATCAATGATATTTTGCTGACGGCATTAGGATTGTCCATGAAAGAGTGGACAGGTGAAGACAGGCACTTTATTCATCTTGAAGGGCACGGGAGAGAGGACATCCTCCCTGCGGTTAACGTGTCACGGACCATCGGCTGGTTTACTAGCATGTATCCTGTGTTACTGGATATGTCGCATGCAGACGATCTTTCTTATCAAATCAAGCATTTAAAAGAGGAACTCAGACACATTCCGAACAAGGGGATCGGCTATGGCGTTTTAAAATACTTAACGCCTGACAAGATGAAGGACGATATTGATTTTCAAGTCACACCAGATATCAGCTTTAACTATCTTGGCCAGTTTGATGAACAGATCGGTGGCGGTGAAATGAGACGCTCTGCATGGCATGCAGGACAATCGCTGAGCCCTGAATCCGAGAAACCTCATGCGCTAGATATTGTTGGTTTCGTAGAACAAGCAATGCTCCATGTGACGATTTCCTATCATCACCTTGAATTCGAAGAACGTACGATGGAACAGTTCAAGGAGCTCTTAGAAAAGAATGTGAAGACATTGATCTCACATTGTCTATCACAGGATGAGAGTCAAATCACACCTAGTGATGTGGGAGATGAGGATCTCACCATGGATGAACTTGAAAAGCTAATGGATCTATTTTAAGCAAAAAGAAGAGGTGGACTTATGAGCAAGCAGAAAATTCAAAAGGTATATCCTTTAACACCAATGCAAGAGGGCATGCTGTATCATGCCATGCTAGACCCTGATTCCTCCTCTTATTTCACACAGCTTGAGCTTGGAATAAGCGGAGATTTTGATCTCGATCTTTTTGAAAAGAGCCTCAATGAGCTCGTACGGACATATGACATTCTGCGTACAGCCTTTGTCTATCAGCAATTACAAAAGCCTCGTCAGGTTGTACTGGCTGAACGTCATTTAGATGTGTATAGAGAGGATCTATCGCATCTGAATGATCAAGAGCAGAAAAAGGTATTGGATCAATATAAAAAGCAAGTGAGAAAGCAAGGATTTCACTTAACGAATGATCTGTTGTTGAAAGTCGCTGTTTTTCAATTAAATGAAACAAACTGGCACCTGATTTGGAGCAACCATCACATCATCATGGATGGTTGGTCCATGGGTGTTTTGATGAAAAAACTGTTTCATTACTATGAATCTTATCGGAACGGCCGAACCCCAGATCGCTCACAAGGTAAGCCTTATGCGGACTATATCCAGTGGCTTGGAAAGCAAAACAAACAAGAAGCGGAAGACTATTGGAAGGAGCGGCTGGATGGTGCTGTTCAGCACCAAGGGCTGCTGCAGCAAAAAGAGGCGAACGGACAATATGACCATCAGGAATGGACGTTTACATGGGATGCACAAACGGTACAAGCCATTCAAGATGCGGCAAGACAATGCCAAGTGACAGCACCGAACCTTTTTCAGGCTGTCTGGTCCGTTCTTTTAAGCACCTATCATGCAGCAGATGATGTCACATTCGGAACAGTCGTATCGGGCAGACCTCCAAGTGTGTCTGGAATTGAGCAAATGGCAGGGCTGTTTATCAATACGATACCTGTTCGGGTGACATTGGATCAGGAACAGACCTTCAAACAGCTGTTTCAAAAGGTTCAGCAGCATGCTCTGGAAGCGGAAAACTATGATTTTATGCCGCTTTATGACATTCAGCAGAAAACAGCTGCTGGAGGAAAGCTCTTTGATCATTTGGTTGGGTTTGAAAACTATCCTTTAGATCAGGAGCTGTCTGGTGACACCATGTCTGCACGTCTCGGTTTTGCCATTGATGTAAAGGACGGATTTGAACAAACGAATTTCGATCTGAATCTTCTTGTCTATCCGGGTGAAACGTGGACATTGAAAATCAAATACAATGCGGTGGCGTTTGAAGAAAAAGTTATTGAAAATATATCGAAACATCTGACCAATCTCATAAAGCAAATCATTCAAAATCCTGACATGTATCTTCATGAAGTGACATGTATCACAGAAGAAGAAAAGCAGCAGATTGCAGCGTGGAATCAGACGGAGAGAGATTATCCGAAGCACCTGTCCATTCCCGAGCTGCTCAATGAGCGTATCAAAGCGCAGCCAAACCACCTGGCATTAGTCGAAGGCGAGCGAACATTCACATACGAAGAGCTTGGACAAGAAATTCGTCGTTTAGCCAGCAGCCTTGTAGAAAACGGCGTTCAGCCGGAGGATGCTGTCGCGGTGTATATGAACCGATCGGCAGATGCGGTGATCGCCATTTTAGCCATTTTACACGCAGGGGCTGCCTATGTGCCGATTGATCCAGCTCAGCCTGAGGAGAGAATCCGTTGGATGCTTGAAGACAGCGGCGCAGCCATTTTGCTCTATGCTGACAGCCAGCCGCCGGTTGATGAAAGCATCAAAGCAATTCATGTGACCGGCATGACTCATCACTCACAAGCGGAGTTATCAGTCGAGACGTCTCCATCTCAATTGGCATATATCATGTTCACATCGGGATCAACTGGACGGCCCAAAGGAGTGCAAATTGAGCATCAGCATATTGTGAGGTTAGCATGCTCTCAGGAGAAATTGGGCTTGAACACGTCGGATCGTATGGCGCATACAGGAGCTGTCAGCTTCGATGCGATTACCCTTGAAATCTTCACTACGCTTCTGAATGGGGCGACGCTTTATCCTGTTGACCGTGATACTTTATTGGATATACACCGATTCGAACAATTTATCCAAACACATCAAATCACGGCGCTCTTTTTAACGACTGGTTTATTTAATCAGCTCGCTCAGCAGCGGCCGCAAATGTTCAAAGGGTTAAAAACATTATTCACCGGCGGTGATGTGATCAATGAGAAAAGTGCGGAGCTTGTGAAAAAGCATCATCCATCACTTACCTTGCTGAATGTCTATGGTCCAACAGAAAATACAACCATCTCGACCATTTACGAAGTAAGAGGAGATGAAACGGGTCCGATCCCAATTGGTCAGCCGATCAATCATACGTCAGCTTATATTTTAGATGACTATCAAAGACTTCAGCCAATTGGAGCGCCAGGAGAGCTGTATGTAGGCGGGGATGGTGTTTCAAGAGGGTACATCAAACGTCCAGATTTGACTGATCAAGTATTCATGGCAGATCCTTTTAAGCCGTCAGGACGGATGTATCGAACAGGTGACTTGGCTAGATATGGTGCGGATGGTCAGATTGAATTCCTTGGCCGTGCAGATGATCAGGTGAAAATTCGAGGCTTCCGTATTGAGCTTGGTGAAATTGAAACGGTGCTTCGCCAAGAAACGGGTATCGATGATGCGGTTGTACTTGTTCAGCAGCTTTCTTCAGAAGAAAAAGAAATCATCGCCTACTTCACAGGAACGCTCACAGAAGAAGAGGTGCGAGATGTATTCAATCAAAAGCTGCCAGTTTATATGGTGCCGCACTATGTGATGAAGCTGGATACCTTTTCGCTGACAACGAACGGGAAATTAGATCGAAAAGCTTTACCAAAGCCGGACGAAGTGCATCGCGAAGAGATCAAAATCATGCCGCCTGAGACCGAGACAGAAAAGGTACTCGCTGACATTTGGGAGGAGCTTCTTGGAAAAACGATTGGGATAGACGAGCATTTCTTCATGGCTGGCGGGCACTCGCTCAAGGCGATGATGATGTCTGCGAAGGTTCAAGAAGCGCTTCAAAAGGAAGTGCCGATTCAAATGATTTTTGAGAAGCCGACGATTCGCTCATTAGCGGCTTACATCGATCAGGATGGTCAAGAAGATGCCGGACTTCCTATTTTACCAGCAGAGCAGGCGGGCGAATATCCGGTATCACCAGCTCAGCGCCGTTTATACATTTTGCAGACACTTGAGCCTGACAGCACGAATTATCATATTCCGATCGTCTTAACGCTTGAAGGAACACTCGAATATGAGCGGCTCAAATCAGCATTTAATCAGTTAATCCAAACGCATGAAATCTTAAGAACGAGTTTTCATATGAATGGAGAAGACATTGTCCAAAGGGTGCATGAATGGTCTGCATTTGACCTTCCTGTTCATGACATCAAGGAAGAAGAGGCTGAGGCATTTCTTGCTGAACGTCAATCGCCATTTGATTTAACAGCGGCACCCCTTTTACGAGCTCAGCTGCTAAAGGTCAGTGAGAATCGTCA
This sequence comes from Bacillus sp. G1(2015b), assembly GCF_001482475.1. Taxonomy (NCBI): domain Bacteria; kingdom Bacillati; phylum Bacillota; class Bacilli; order Caryophanales; family Bacillaceae; genus Bacillus; species Bacillus sp. G1(2015b). The sequence continues at coordinate 211,648 of NZ_LKIC01000001.1, forward strand.
TCTTCTCGTTTTGGAAGCACATCATCTCATTACAGATGGCAGCTCCATGAAGACGTTCATTCAAGATTTGGCGAAGGCTTATGATGGAGAAGCTCTTGCTGAAAGAGCCATTCATTATAAAGATTACGCTGTCTGGCAGCTAAGTGAAGAAGAAACGGAGAAACTGAAGGAGCATGAAGCATATTGGCTGAAGCAATTTGAAGGAGATTTACCGGTTTTAGAGCTGCCAACTGATTATCCGCGTCCAGCAGAACGTGATTTTTCTGGAGAACGATTCATGTTTGGCTGTGATCAAGCAACGACTCAGCGCATTCATGAACTGCTTCAGAAAACCGATACGACCATGTATATGTTCTTGTTATCCGCCTTTCAAGTGCTGCTTGCCTCCTATAGCGGTCAGGAAGATATCATTGTGGGTTCGCCTGTTGCTGGACGGACACACCCTGATATCCAGGACATGCCGGGGATGTTTATCAACACCATTGCAATGCGCGGAAAACCAGAACAAACCAAAACATTTTTACAGCTGCTTGAAGAAATAAAAGAAACAAGTGTTGACGCTTTTGCACATCAAAGCTATCCACTGGAAGAGTTAATTGCACATCTTCCATTAGACCGTGATACAACTCGGAGCCCGCTTTTTAGCGTGTCATTTAACATGCAGAACATGGAGGTTCCAGCGCTAAAGCTCGGCGATCTGCACATTTCGCCTTATGCCATTCAGCATCACTCGGTCAAATTTGATTTATCTTTAGAAGCATTTGAACGCGAGGGAGCATTAAAACTGAGCTTTGACTATGCAGCGGCGTTATTTAAAGAAGAGACCGTCCGCCGGTTCGGAACTCACCTCCTAGCGATTATTCGTGAGGCGGTTCGCCATCCAGAGGAACAGATCGGCTTGCTCCGAATACTGGATCAGCATGAACAAATAGAGCGTCTGGAGAAAAAAGCCGAAGGGCCAACGAATCGTCATGAGCCATTCCATGTCCAATTTTCACGTCAGGCTAAGGAAACACCGGATGCTATCGCCGTCATGGATGATCAAAGAAAACTCACCTACCGTGAGCTGGAAGATATGTCACATGCACTTAGCTGTGAACTTAAGAAACGAGGCGTAGAGAAAGAAAAAACTGTGGCACTGATTCTTGACCGCTCTGTCTATGTGATCGTCTCCATGCTTGGTGTGATGAAAGCAGGAGGAGCGTTTGTCCCGATTGATCCGGCTTTTCCGGCTGAACGAATCCGCTACACATTAGAGGATTCAGGTGCACAAGTCATCGTAACAAATAGGTCTCTTGCTGATTCCTATCAAAATCGCAAGTCGATTCAAGTGGTTCAGGTTGAACAAGCAGTGCATCAAAGCCATCCGTTAGAATTGCCGGAAGTATCAGTTGATCAGCTTGCTTATGTGATTTACACATCTGGGACAACAGGGAAGCCGAAGGGAGTACAGCTCACGCATCGTAATCTATCACACTATGTCAACTGGCTGACAAATGAGGTGACATTGCAAGAATGTGATCGGACAGCACTGCTTTCTTCTTATGCATATGATCTTGGTTACACAAGCATTTTCCCTGTTTTAAAAGCAGGGGGGACACTCTATGTTCCTCGTGAAGAGGTGTATACAGACCCTGTACGTCTGATGCGTTTGATTGATGAACAAGAGCTGACTTATATCAAAATGACACCATCCTTATTTCATATGATGGCAGATTCTAAGGAACATTCATTTAACGCTTTACGCCTAGTGGTACTTGGAGGAGAACCGATCATTCCTGAGGATGTTGACACATTTATGAAGCAGCATCCATGCGTGGCAGTAATGAACCATTACGGTCCGACTGAGACAACCATTGGTACAGTGACCAAGCTGATCACACCGCAAGAGCTGGACGCTCTGAAGGAACGATCTTTGATCGGGCAGCCAATTGCACACACTAGAGCACTCGTATGCAATCAGCAGCAGCGTCTTGTCCCTTACGGCGCGCCGGGAGAGCTTTATATATCTGGGGAAGGCGTGTCGAGAGGATATTTGAATCAGCCTGAGTTAACAGCGGAACGTTTTCTTGAAAATCCATATGACCCTCAAGAGCGAATGTATCGAACAGGGGATTTGGTCAGACAGCATGCAAATGGAGATATTGAGTTTCTTGGAAGAGTCGATGATCAAGTGAAAATCCGCGGCTATCGCATTGAGAAACAGGAAATTGAGCATGCCGCACGTGCTCTGGCATCTATTCAAGAAGTCCATGTGAAAGTTCTGCACCCGTCCGGTTTGCCGGAGCTTGCACTCTATTACACAGCGCCTGAACACATTGGAACACTGGCGTTTAGAGAAAATCTTGCGGAGACACTGCCGGATTATATGATTCCAACGTACTTTGTGAAAGTCGATCACATTCCACTTACCCAAAATGGAAAGGTGGATGCGAAGTCTTTGCCGCTTCCGCATGAAGTGCATATGAACCGTACGGCGCATGTGGCACCAGAAACGGAACTTGAGCGGACGCTGTGTGACATTTGGTCAGAAGTTCTTGGGGTGGAACAAATGGGTGTTCTTGACCACTTCTTTGAATTAGGAGGTCATTCCCTCAAGGGCATGGTGCTCATTTCGAAGGTGCAAGCAAAGCTGAACAAGCATGTGCCGCTCAAAGTTCTGTTTGAAAAACCAACCATACGAGCGATGGCTGCCTACTTGGACGAAACGGATTCTTCGGTGGTTACATCCATTGAGCCGGCGGAAAAGCAAGATTTCTATCCCGTCTCTTCTGCTCAAAAGCGGATGTATGTACTGCAGCAGCTGCATCCAGATGCAGTCACTTATCATATGCCAGCTGTTTTAATGATGGAAGGCAGCCTTGATGTGAAGCAGCTAGAAGCAGCGCTTCAAGCCTTGATCGACAGACATGAATCGTTGCGGACCGCCTTTGTAGAAATTGACGGCGTACCCGTTCAAAAAGTCTATCGCCAAGTGCCGTTTACATTAGAGGTTGATGAAATCGAGGGCGATCAGGAGCAGTCTGTCATCGAGTCATTCATTACACCATTCTCACTACATCAAGCACCATTAATGAGGGCAAAAGTGGCGAAGCTTTCTGATGAGAAATATGTATTCATGATGGATATGCACCATATCATTGCAGATGGTGTCACACGCAGCCTGCTCATTCAAGAACTGGCAGAGCTGTATGAGAAAAAGACGTTACCGCCAGTTCAGCTGCATTACAAGGATTTTGCGGTATGGCAGCAGGAAGAAAATCAGCAGGCGCTGCTTGAGAAGCAGCGGCAGTATTGGCTGGAGCAATATGCACAGCCGCCAGAAGACTTAGCGCTGCCCCTTGATTTTCCGCGTCCTCAAGTTCAGTCATTTGAAGGAGGGCGAGTCGACAGATGGTTGTCTGCTGAAAAGGTGCAATCTATCAAAACGCTCATGGCGGAAAAAGGTGTGAGCTTGAACATGGTGATGCAAACGGCATTTGCCATTTTCCTTTCCAAATTAACTGGGCAGACAGATATCGTCATAGGCGCTGTAACCGCAGGACGTACGCATGCTTCAATCGAACGGGTTCCAGGCATGTTTGTCAATACGCTGGCTCTTCGAAACGAAGTGCAGCCAGAAGAAACGACAGCACAGCTGCTTGAAAAAATGAAAGATCGCAGCCTATCAGCCTATGAACATCAAGAATTCCCGTTTGAGGAATTGGTGGCTCAGTTAGATCTTCCGAAAGACACAAGCCGCAATCCATTGTTTAGTGTCATGCTGACTACAGATGACCGTGACCTGACGTTACCGGATTTGAATGGACTCAAGCTGTCACAAAAGCAGCAAGATACCGTTCATGCAAAATTTGATATAACGCTTGGTGTATTTGAAGAAAATGATCAAGTGGGCTTGCGCTTTGAGTATGCAGCGGCTCTGTTTAAAAAGAGCACCATTCAGTGCTGGAGCCGATATATTGAAAAAATCATAGACGATATGGTGACTAAGCTGAATCAGCCGATTTCAGCGCTATCTCTCATAACTGAAGAGGAAAAACGAGAGCTGATCAATGAATGGTCAGGACCAGACCTTGATGTTCCATCAGATCAAACCGTTCATGCCCTGATTGAGGCGAAGGCACAAGGAGCACCGCATCAAAAAGCGGCGACATTCTGTGGAAAGAGCTGGACGTATAAAGAGCTGAACAGCCGGGCGAATGTAGTCGCTTCAAGGCTCATCGCAAGCGGCACAAAACCAGGAGACCGCGTCGGCATTCTCACCCGCCCATCTCTTGACATGACAGCTGCTGTCCTTGGCGTTCTCAAGTCAGGTGCGGCATTTGTTCCGATTGATGCAGATTATCCAGCGCAGCGTATTGCATACATGCTGGAAGACTGCGGGGCAGAGGTACTTCTGATGCAGAAAGGACTTACTGCACCACCTTCATTCACAGGTCATATCCTGTTCATAGAAGATGCGGTAGAGGGAGAAGCTCACGAGATTCAGGTTCAGATCAAACCAACGGATCTTGCCTACATGATTTACACGTCTGGGACGACGGGACAGCCGAAGGGTGTCATGGTCGAGCACCAGTCTCTTGTGAATCTTGCATTCTGGCACAATGATGCGTTCCAAGTGACGAACAAGGATCGAACTGCGAAATATGCAGGCTTTGGCTTTGACGCCTCCATTTGGGAGATGTTCCCGACGTGGATCGCTGGCGCAGAGCTGCATATCATCGACGAAGCAATTCGCCTCGATATGATCAAGCTCAATGCGTATTTCAATGAAGAAGGCATCACCATTGCCTTCCTGCCAACACAGCTTTGTGAGCAGTTTATGTCAATGGACAACCATTCTCTACGTTACTTACTAACAGGCGGAGACAAGCTGAAACAGGTGAAGCCAGTTCCATATCAACTCGTCAATAACTACGGTCCAACTGAAAATACGGTCGTAGCGACAAGCGGAATGATCGATCCAGAACAAGGCACGCTTCCGATTGGAACAGCCATTGCCAATACTCGTTTTTACATCATGAGTTCGTTATATGACCTATCGCCGCCAGGCGTACCGGGCGAGCTCGTGATTGCAGGAAAAGGACTGGCAAGAGGCTACTGGAATCTTCCAGAGGAAACAGATAAACGATTTGTCCCAGATCCATTCTATCCAGGCGAGCGCATGTACCGCACAGGCGATTTAGTGAAATGGACAGAGGATGGCGAGCTGATCTATCTCGGCAGAATAGACCATCAGGTCAACATCCGCGGCTTCCGTATTGAGCTGTCAGAAATTGAAGCCCAGCTTCTGACGCTGGATTCGGTGAAAGAAGCCGTCGTGACAACAGTCAAAGATGCGAGTGATCAAGATGCACTTATCGCTTATGTCATCACGGCTGAAGAAACAACAGCCCTGAAAGAAAGCCTAAAACGAACGTTGCCAGAATACATGGTGCCATCATGGATCATCAAGCTAGACCAATTTCCAATGACGGCAAATGGAAAAGTTGATCTGAAAGCATTGCCAGCTCCTGATATCGAAGCGAACCAAACGATATACGAAGCACCAAGAGACGAAGTTGAAACACTGCTTTGCGGCATTTGGGAAGATGTCCTTGGCGTCAGTCAAGTCGGTATTCACGATCACTTCTTCTTCCTTGGCGGAGATTCGATTAAAGGTATCCAAATGGCAAGCAGACTCACGCAAGCAGGCTGGAAGCTCGATATGAAACTTCTATTCCAGTACCCGACGATTGCAGAGCTGCGCCCATATATCGAGGAAGCCGATCTTCTCACAGCCGACCAATCACCTGTCGAAGGAGAAGTCATTTTAACACCGATTCAGCGCTGGTTCTTTGAACGAGCATTCAGCGATCAGCACCATTGGAATCTCTCGATGATGCTTCATGCGCCAAATGGATTTGATCTTTCCATTACAGAACAAGTCATGCAAAAACTACTTTCACATCATGATGCACTGCGTATGGTATACAGGCAGGAACATAGCGGCATCCTGCAATACAACCAGCGGGAGCTACCGGAACCGATAGAGATTATTTCTCATGATGTCTCAAAAGAGCACGATGTGAAAAAGGCAATTTCCACATTTGCCAATGAGTATCAGCGTCAGCTGAACCTCGAAACAGGTCCATTGATGAAAGTGATTTGTTTCCATGCAGAAGATGGCGATCATTTACTCATTGTGACACACCATTTAGTTATTGACGGTGTCTCATGCCGAATTTTACTAGAGGACTTTATGTCTCTATATCAGCAGGCATCTCAGGGACAAGCCCTTGTCCTGCCGCTGAAAACTCATTCCTTTAAAGAATGGGCAGAGGTCATTGAACGTTATGCACAGTCACAGCCATTAAAAAGTCAGCGGGAGTATTGGGCAGAAATTGAAAGCAAACCATTAACCGCACTACCTGTTGATCATGAAGTGACGAAAAGAAGAGTTGCCGAAACCAAATCGGTTCAAATGCAGCTGACAGAAACAGAAACTGAGCATCTTTTGACCGATATTCATCTGCCGTACACAACGGAAATGAACGATATTCTTTTATGTGCTCTTGGTCTTGCTGTTCAAGAGTGGACAGGTGAGTCCCATGTACATGTGCAGCTTGAAGGTCATGGAAGAGAGGATATTTTATCAGGGCTGGATGTCTCTCGCACAATTGGCTGGTTTACGAGTATGTATCCAGTTGTTCTTGAAGCGAAGCCGGATCAGACCATAGCTGATGCTATTAAAGGAACGAAAGAAATGCTGCGCCGTGTGCCAAATAAAGGGATTGGCTATGGGATTTTAAAATACATGACAGCCACTGAACCGTCAGGGCACCATGTACATCCTGAAGTCAGCTTGAACTATCTTGGACAGATTGATCAGGAAGTGACGACAGAACTCTTTGGGCCGTCGAATTATGATATGGGACGACAAGCAAGCCCAGATTCGGAAGCTGTTTATAAGCTGAACCTTAGTGGTCTTGTTCAACACAATCGATTCATTTTGTCTTGCTCCTATTGTGCAAGTGAATATGAAGAACAGACGATACAGCAGTTCATGGCATTGTTGAAGGAAAAAATCCAATCCATCATCACCCATTGCTTAGCGCAGCACGAACGGGAATTTACGCCAAGTGACTTCTCTGCGGCTGACCTTGAAATGGATGAAATGGACGACATTTTTGACATGCTTGAGGAGAAATTGACTTAACAACACACGAGATCAGTCATAAAAATAGGAAGGGAGGATGAAATAGATGAGTCAATTTAAAAGGGATCAAGTTCAAGACATGTATTATCTGTCACCGATGCAAGAAGGAATGCTGTTTCATACCCTCCATCATCAAGAAAAGGGCTTCTATGTAGAGCAAATGGATATGAACGTTAAGGGCACACTGCATCATGACTTACTTGAGAAAAGCATGAATATCATCGTGGAGCGGTACGATATTTTTCGTACCGTGTTTCTCCACGAAAAAGTAAAGCGCCCTGTCCAAGTTGTGCTAAAGGAGCGTCCTTTTACACTTGATGTTGTGGACTTGCAAGATCTTTCTGAAGACGAACAGCTTGAACGTATCGAGAAATTCAAACAACAGGATCAGCTGAGAGGATTTGACCTCTCGAAGGATTCTCTCATGCGGGCATCTGTTTTCCAAACGGGTTCTGCCAGTTATCGCTGGATATGGAGCTATCATCATATCCTTCTGGATGGCTGGTGCTTTGGACTTGTGGTGCAGGAGTTGTTTGCGATTTACCATGCACTTTTACATGACGTTCCTTATAAGCTAGAACCGGTCAAACCATATAAAGAATATATAAAGTGGCTGGAAAAACAAGATAAACAAGCATCACTTCAATATTGGCAGCAATCATTAGCAGGGTTTGATGGACAATCAACCTTTAAAGAACAGCGAAAACAAACGAATGAACATGAATTAGGCGAAATTGAATGGTCCATGAGCAAAGAAGAAACGGCTGCTTTGTCAGAGTTAGCGCTGCAGCAAAATGCGACGTTAAGCAGTGCGCTTCAATCCGTTTGGTCAATTCTGCTGAGCAGGTATCAGCGGTCAAATGATGTGCTGTTTGGAACAGTTGTGTCAGGACGTCCGGCAGACTTGGCTGGCGTTGATAGGATGGTTGGATTGTTCATCAATGTCATCCCAAGAAGAATTCAGCTGACAGAGCACATGACATTTCGTGCACTCCTGTCAGAAACACAGCAGCAGTCTCTTGCAGCCGAGCCGCACCAATATATTCCGATTTATGATATTCAGGCAAAGACAGGTCAGCAGCAGCTCATTGATCATATTGTCGTTTTTGAAAATGTCCCAGCCGCAAAGAAGGACGAGCAAGAGGCACGGTTAGGGTTCACGGTGGAGAACATGAATGTCTATGAAAAATCAAACTATGATCTCAATCTGCTCGCATCGCCTGGAGAAGAATTGCTATTGAAGCTGGCCTTTAACAAAAGAGCGTTTGATCCTCAATTTGTTCACAAGTTAAAGGAACAGCTCAGTCTATTGATAAATGAGGCGGTCAAGCATCCCGATCAATCGGTTCATACACTCCCGCTCGTCACGAAGCAGGAAAAACAGCAGATTCTTGAGGAATGGAATGCACCTGAGCTTGAGCATGACCAGTTGTATTTGTCGAAATGGTTTGAGCATAATGTCCGCAAACAGCCGAACGCAGTGGCACTATCAGCAGAAGAGCAAACGATGACATATGCTGAGCTGAATGAACAAGCCAATCGATTGGCAAGGCATTTGCAAAAAAATGGGGCCGAACATCAAACGGTCATCGCCATTTTAGCTGATCGAACACCTGAACTCATTGTCAGTCTGCTTGCAGTCTTAAAAGCAGGCGCAGCCTATGTGCCAATTGATCCTGATTATCCAGAAAGCCGCATTCAATACATGCTTAAAGACAGCGGAGCGACGCATCTCCTGACTCACTCATCCTTTATTGGTCAGGCGAAGGGACTCGGGTTTACTGGTACGTATCTGTTTGCAGATGATCAGGAAATTTCACTTATGAGCTCAGAGAATCTGCCGCTAGAAGCAGGTTTACACGATACGGCATATATCATGTATACATCAGGTACAACGGGTCAGCCAAAAGGCATCATGACAACCCATTCCAATATTGCCCGGGTGGTCAAAAATACGAACTACTTAACCATTTCAGAAACAGATACACTGCTGTCGCTATCCAACAGCGTATTTGATGGCTTTACCTTTGATGTATATGGTGCGCTTTTAAACGGGGCGAAGCTTGTCTTGCCGAAAAAAGACACCATTTTAGATATGCATGAGCTGACGGAGCTCATTAAAAGAGAAAGCATTTCTGTCATGTTTGTTCCAACTGCTTTATTTCATCTTCTCGTTGATGAAGAAACCGATTGGATGCACAGTGTGCGCAAGGTGTTGTTCGGAGGGGAGCGTGCATCTGTACAGCATGTGAGAAAAGCCTTTGCTGTCATGGGAAAAGGCAGACTAATCAATGTCTACGGCCCAACCGAATCAACCGTTTTTGCCACCTATTATCCTGTAGATGAAGCTCCGCCGATAGAAGCGCATTCTATTCCAATCGGAAAGCCGATTAACCAAACGGGTGCTTATATATTGAGCCAGCAAGGACAGCTTCAGCCGATTGGAATGGTCGGAGAACTTTGTCTCAGCGGCAAAGGGCTTGCGAAGGGGTATTTGAATCGTCCTGATCTGACAAAAGAAGCCTTTATCACACATCCATTTGCTACGGGAGAAAGGCTGTATCGTACGGGAGATTTGGCTTATTTTCGAGCAGACGGTCTGATTGAGTATGCAGGCAGAGTGGACGATCAGGTGAAAATTCGCGGCCACCGAATTGAGCTGACAGAAATTGAAGCCCACCTTCTCATGCATCCAGGCGTAAAGCAAGCTGCCCTTATAACGGATCAGCATGGCTCGCAGCATACAAGACTGCTCGCCTATATGACATGTGAGGAGAAGTGGAAGGACAAAGTTGATGTGATCAAGTCAGGGCTGAAGGAGAAACTTCCGGCTTACATGCAGCCTCATGAGCTGATCAGACTTGAGAAAATGCCGCTGACACCAAATGGAAAAGTTGATAAACGTCAGCTGCCAAAGCCAGAAGCGCCTCAAGGAAACCGCCATGTGAAGCTTCCGGCAAATGAGGTAGAACAAAAGCTGCTTGTCATGTGGCGTGAAGTGCTTGAACGAGATGATATCAGTACAGATGACCATTTCTTTGAGCTTGGAGGACATTCTTTAAAAGCGATGTCGCTTTTATCAAAGGTGTCGAAGGAATTCGATGTTCAGGTGCCTATTCACTTGTTGTTTGAGACGCCTACAATTGAAGCCATCAGCCGTTATATTCAACAGCAGGATCATGAAGCTGCCGGCTATCTTGTATTCAATGAATCTCAAACGCCAACAGTCTTTGCTCTTCCGCCATTACCCGGCTATGGCTTTATCTATCAAGAAGCTGCCAAAACGCTCGATAGTCTTCGTTTGATCGCCTTTGATTTTATTGAAGCTGATCACCGCATGACGCAATACGTTCAGCATATTCAGCACCTTCAGCCTGAAGGGCCGCTGACTTTGATGGGTTACTCTGGCGGGTGCTATCTGGCCTTTGATCTCGTTCAAACGCTTGAACAAGCAGGGCGGACGGTGGAAAAGGTCATCATGATCGATTCCTATAAGAAAATTGGAGAAAGTGATTTAGAAGGACGACCCATCGAGGACGATATCGCAGCGATTGTTCATCAATCAAAGCAAAGTGAACTTGCCCAAGAAGAGCTCGTTCAAGAAGCGCTTGCTCAAAAAACGCGGGCTTATTATGAAACATTTGTTAAGGGGGTGAATCAAGGAAAGATACAAGCAGATATTGATTTCATCCAATCAAAAGAGCAAATTGAGATTCCAGACTGGATGGATCATTGGGAAAAGGCGACGACCGGTGCTTATCGCTATTATCAAGGCTACGGTCAACACGCTGACATGTTCAAAAACAAAGAGTGTGCAGCCCAAAATGCCCAGCTGATCCAAAAGATCGTGAATCAAAAAAATAGAGAAGCCGTTTTGTAAACTTTAGTTCAGGCAGGGGTGCATGTTGGCAGCCCTGCCTGTCAAAAAAGGAAAGGAACTCATATGAAACCATCAATTATAAATAAATCAAATGTACATGAATCAATGGATACGATTTTACAAGATGTACAGAGAACGATTTTACAAACCAACGAAATCGAACGCTTCGCTGTTTTTTCTCATGAAAAAACCATTCGACCGCGGCCATATCACCTCTCTCATTTATTTCTCGACAATCACATGGAGCAGGAGGCCGCAGCTGAATCGATACAGATGCAAATGGCTTCCCCTGCTTTAGCGGACATGCCGCCCGCCCTTTCTTATGGAGGGGATCTAGATGTTAAGGCAGGAGCCCAAACCTTGCAGGACGCCTTAACAGAGGCGGCAAAAACGAAAAATGGGCTGACTTATATCGTCAATAGTGAAAATGAACTCACACAATCCTACGCGCAGTTAAAGGAGGACGCCGAGCGGGTTCTGACAGGTTTGAGGGCTTTAGGACTTGAACCGGGTGATCCTGTATTCTTTCAGTTTTCATCCAATCATGCGATGGTAACAGCCTTTTGGGCGTGTGTGTTGGGAGGATTTGTTCCAACACTAGTGTCCGCTGCACCGACCTATCGGGAAATGAATGCCTCTGTGAAGAAGCTTCATCATGCGTGGAACCTGCTGGAGCATCCGCTCATTTTAACAGATGACTCGCTGGTTGATGAGGTGCAAGGCTTAGCTTTATTGTGGCATACAGACAAGTTACGTGTCGCAGCCGTTGAGCCGATGCTTTCTTTAGAAAGAGATATAGAAGCTTATCCAGCGTCACCGGATGATTCAGTCTTTTTTATCTTAACGTCTGGAAGCACAGGGATGCCCAAATGCGTAGAACATTCTCATCGAAGCGTACTGGCGAATGTCAAAGGAACAGTGGCAGCCAACGGGTTTACACAAAAGGATGTGTCGTTAGACTGGATGCCCTTAGATCATATTGGCGGTATTGTGATGTTTCACCTTGTCAATGTGTACACGGGCTGTGAGCAGGTTCGGGCAAGAACAGATGATTTTATCGCTCAGCCGCTGCGCTGGCTTGACTGGATGGACCGCTACCGTGCAACGAAGACATGGGCGCCTAACTTCGCATTTGCGATGATCAATGATTATGAGAAAGACATCTCGTCAGGATCTTGGGATCTTTCTGCTATGACCTGTATGATCAATGGGGCAGAAGCGGTCGTACCGAAGACGATTCACCGATTTTTACACTTGCTGGCTCCGCACGGCTTAAAGGGAGACGTCATTAGACCAGCATTCGGCATGTCTGAAATCTCTTCAGCCGTTGTCTTCTCTTTTGCGATAGAACGGGGAGATGAAAGCAGCGGGGTCCTAACCTTTGAGGAAACATCACTCACAGAGCAGCTAAGACCAGCGGAGGCACGTGAGACAGGAACCGTCAGCTTTACAGAGCTGGGAAGACCAATTCCGGGTATTACGATTCGTATCGTTAACCATCAGCATGAGCTTCTTCCCGAAGATCATATTGGGAGTGTGCAAATTAAAGGGCCGACGACAATGAAGGGCTATTACAAGAATGACGAAGCGGATCAAGAAGTTTTTCAAACAGACGGCTGGTTCCACACGGGGGATTTAGGTTTCCTGCACGAAGGAAGGCTGACATTAACCGGTAGAGAAAAAGACATGATCATCATCAACGGGAAAAATTATCACAACTATGAAATTGAAGTCATTGCAGAAGAAGTACCCGGCGTCGAAACGAGCTTTGTAGCCGCTTGTTCCGCTCGGATGGAAGCATCTGCATCCGACGAGCTGATTCTCTTTTTTACACCGAAGCTGTATGAACCTTCTTATATCATGAGGGCAAGTCAAAATATTAAATCCCAAATTGCAACAAAAATGGGGCTATCTGCATCGCGCGTGATCCCTGTCCAGAAGCATGCCTTTCCGAAAACAAGCTCTGGAAAAATAGAGAGGGCACAGCTCAAGAAGCGATGGCAGGAAGGCGAATTCGATGAAATCATCAAGGAGCTGGACATCAGACTTGAAAATGAACACACCTTGCCTGATTGGAGTTTACAAAAGAAGTGGATACCTGCTCCGCTCCATGAAGCTGAAACACAAACATTAGGGAACACGGTGATCTTTGCAGATACTTTAGGGCTGGCAGATCAATTGAGATCCCTTTCAAGCAATGAACAAACCTTTATTACGGTTGAACCGGGTCAAGCATTCACACAACTCACACATACACACTTCATCATCCACCCGAATCGGCCGTCTGACTACGAACAACTCTTTGAGACGCTCCGTTCGTATGGCGTTTCGGTGAAACAAATCATTCACCTTTGGAACTACACAACTCAAGAAGACACACTTCATGCAGCGTCGGCAAAAGAAGCTCAGAAAACTGGCAGCATGAGTGCATTATATGTAACAAAAGCGATCGCTGTCTATGAGGAACCGGTAGAGATCACCTTTGTCTCTGCTCATGCGATGAATTTACCGGAAGATCAAACACATGATGTGGAGAAAGCAACGACAGCAGGATTGATGACAGCTGTTCAGCATGAATGGCCGTTTATCAAGGTGCGGTGTCTTGATTTTTCTCTAGCAGAATCAGCTGCTGGTCGTTCTCATGCATCATCGATTATGACAGAGCTTACACATGACACAAGCCATCATATCGCCGCTTATCGCGAAGGTGTTCGTTATACTCCTCTTTTAACGCCGCTTCATCTGGAAAAAGAACAAAGGAGGAAGAAGCCGCCGTTTGAATCATCCGGGCTTTACGTGATAACAGGCGGGCTTGGCGGCATTGGGCGGTTGCTGAGTGAGCACCTGCTGACATCCTATCAAGCGCATCTTGTGCTGGTTGGAAGAAAGGCGAGAGAGGCTTTATCTGTGGAGCAGCAAGACGTATTGATTTCACTTGAGAAATTAGCGGAAAAGCGCGGCGGCACAGTTCTTTATGAAAAGGTGGACATCACTGACGCAAAAGCCATAGAAGCCTTGATCTCAAAACAGGAGGCAGCTTTAGGCAAAAGGCTGCATGGCGTCATTCATTTCGCTGGCATCATTCAAGAAGAGCTGCTTCGTGACATGACGTCTGTGTCATTACATGCGATGTACGAAGCGAAGGTATATGGCACGATTGCGCTACATGAAGCAGCTTCTAAACGGCAGAATGTCTTATTCCTTTCTAGCTCGTCAGCTCGAACGTTAAAGGGCGGGATGACCGTTGGCGCTTATTGCGCGGCCAATGAGTTCGTTGAACAATTTGCTCATTATCAGAGGCTCACCTCTACAGTAAAGCCGTATTGCTTTAGCTTTAGTATGTGGGATGAGACGGGAATGAGTGAAGGCTCAATGATCAAAGGCATGCTAAAAGAAAGAGGCTACCTCCCGATTCCAAAGCGGGCAGGCATTCAAACAATGCTGGCATGCTTGATGACAGATACTCCTCTCATTTATATCGGGTTGGATCGATCGAAGCAGGATATTCAAGAAATGATACAGGGGGATATTCAAACAGAACAGGCCGTATATGTCTTTTTCAAGACTGATCAAACAACGGCTATTGAAGAAAGGCTGTATCAGTCCATTTATACGTGTATACAGTCTCGTCTATCTGGGGAATGTTCCGTACATCTCTATCCTGAAGAATACTGGAAAGAAACAGAGGATGGGATGCCGGACGAAGTGCATTTCAATGAATTAATAAAGGAAAGTGGACAGGGTTCAGAGGACAGAGCACCTCAAACTGAGACGGAAAAACTCTTGGCGCGCATTTGGTCCGAACTGCTTGATGTTTCAAACATCAGCTGTGGTGATCATTTCTTTCTACTCGGAGGTCATTCGCTCAAGGCAACGCAAATGCTGTCAACTGTTAGGCAGAAAACGGGATTTGACGTGCCGCTCGCCGTTCTTTTTGAGCATACGAGACTTGGAGAGTTAGCGGACTGGATTGATTCATATGCCAAAGCCGATGAAGCGATTCCGATACGGAAAATAGAAAAGGGTCAGGAGCTTCCGATGTCCTATGCTCAGCAAAGACAGTGGTTTCTCTATCAATTACAGCCCGATCTAGCATTATACAATAATACGATTTCCTTTCGGATGAATGGACCTTTAGATGTAAAGGTGCTTCAGCACAGCCTGCAGCAAATGGTGCAAAGGCATGAATCGCTCAGAACATCCTTTGCGATGAACGGCGATGAACCGGTACAGATCATACATGAGCATATGACTCTTCCAGCGCTTGAGGTGGTAGATGTATCAGAGCTGGCATCACAGGAAGAAAAAGAACAAAAAGCGGCTGAATGGGCGAAAAGAGAAGCGGGCACACCTTTCCGCTTAGAGCAAGATGCACTTTTTCGCGCGAAATTAATTCGGCTGTCAGAAACAGATCATTTGCTGCTGATGTCCATTCACCACATCGTGTCAGATGGCTGGTCGATTGGCATTGCCGCAAGGGAGCTATCCGAATGGTATACAGCGATGATCGAGGGGAGGGAGCCTGATCTCTCACCACTGCCAATTCAATATGCAGATTACGCACTATGGCAGAAGGAGTATTTGACGGGAGAAACACTTCAGAAGCAGCTTTCCTATTGGAAGGAGCAATTTGCGGTACCTGTGGAAGAGTTGATGCTGCCGTATGACTACACGCGTCCGGCCGTTCAATCCTATAGGGGAAAAACGAAAAAATACCGCTTGTCGAAGCCGTTATCAGAACAGCTGGCGGTTCTTTCTAAGAAAACAGATAGCACCCTTTATATGACATTACTTTCGGCTTTCTCTACCTTGCTGCATCGATTGTCTTCACAGGATGAGTTTGTCATTGGATCCGTCATTGCCGGGAGAAATCGGACGGAGATGGAGCAGCTCATCGGATTTTTCGTGAATACGCTGGCACTTCGGATCGATCATAGCGGGAATCCGGCTTTCACAGAGCTATTAGAGCGAGTGAAGGAAACAACAATGGGTGCCTATGCACATCAAGATGTGCCGTTTGAGATGGTCGTAGATGAACTGAATATTGTACGTGAGGCTGGGAAGCAGCCGCTGTTTCAGGTCATGTTCGTTCTGCAAAACCTGCCTCTTGAAGCATCACCGATGGGTGAGGCGACATCCGTTTTAGCCATTGAAGATAACGATACGGCCAAGTTTGATCTATCCCTGTTTGTTTTTGAAGGGGCGGAAGGTCTTCAATTAAAACTAGAGTATGATGCAGACTTATTTTCTGACGACACGATGGAACGGTTGCTTCGTTACTACGAACAGCTGCTTGCGTGTATTTGTGAAAATCCAGCACAGCCGATCAGACAAATGAATTATCTGCCAGAGAAAGAGAAGCAGAAGCTGCTCTATGAATGGAGCGGCAAAACAGAACAACCAGCAGGCCCGCTTCTCATCACAGAAAGGTTTGAAGCACAGGTGAAAAAGACACCTCATGCGATTGCCCTCGAATCTGGGGAAGACCAGTGGACGTATCAGGAGTTACAAGAGAAAGTCAATCGGCTTGCCGCTTATCTGCAGCAGCGAGGAGTGAAGCCGCATGAACCAGTAGGGCTGCTGATCGACAGGTCGCCTGAAATGATTTTTGGGGTGCTGGCGATTGTGAAAGCAGGCGGGGCCTATGTCCCAATTGATCCTGAATATCCAGATGCACGAATTGATTATATGCTGAGGGATACAGGTATTCAGCTGTTACTAACAAAAAATGAATGGCTGAAACAAGTCTCGATCAGTCAAACCGAGCTCATTTGTCTTGATCAGGGATATGAAGAGTTTTTATCGGAGGGAGAACTCCAACCTGCTGCCCTCAAACCTGATGGACTCGCTTATATCAATTACACATCAGGATCAACCGGTCAGCCAAAAGGGGTTTTGATTCCGCATCAAGCGGTCATCCGGCTTGTATGTGAAACAGATTATGTCACCCTTGATGAACATACGCGTATTTTACAAATCGCTAGCTTTTCCTTTGATGCCTTTACGTATGAAATATGGGGAGCCCTGCTCAACGGAGGAAGGCTGATACTGACCGATCGAAATACGATTTTATCAATGGATACGCTGGCTGACACGCTGACATCTTACAAGATCACAACAGGATTTCTGACAGTGCCGCTGTTTAACCGATTAACAGAGGAACATCCAGAAGCTTTATCTGGATTCAATGCCTTATTGGTCGGTGGTGATGCTTTGTCAGCTGCTCATATCCGTAAAGCGCTGCCGTATTTACCTGAAGGCCTTTTAAACGGCTATGGACCAACTGAGAATACGACGTTCTCCTGTGTGCATCACATTCGGGCAGTGGATGAGGGGCAGGTGGCGGTTCCTATCGGTCAGCCAATTGCGTATTCACAAGCTTATGTACTAGACGACCAGCTGCAGCCGGTTCCGCAAGGTGTCATTGGAGAGATCTATGTAGGCGGTACAGGGCTTGCACTCGGTTACCTTGGAGATGAAGAAAAAACATCACAATCATTTATCCCGCATCCTTTCCAAGAAGGAGCGCGTTTATATAAAACAGGCGATATGGGCCGCTGGCTGCCAAACGGCATCATCGACTGCCTAGGAAGAATCGATCATCAGGTGAAAATTCGCGGACACCGCGTCGAATGCGGGGAAATTGAAGCCGCTATGCTGCGCTTTGAAGACATCATAGAATGTGCAGTCATTCCGCATCAGCATGAGAGTGGCCACAAGCGATTGATCGGTTATTTTGTCCAAAAGGGCAGCGTGACCACGCAAGACATTCGCCATCAATTAAAAGAAATACTGCCAGATTATATGGTGCCAAGCCTATTAATAGAGCTGGAGGAACTCCCGCTCACGGCAAATGGCAAGGTAGACCAAAAACGTCTCCCGCCGCCAGAGTGGAGACAGGAAGAAGTGGACAAACCGGCTGACAAGGCACTCAGTGAGGAAGAACGTGTACTGGAAAAAGTGTGGACTCAGCTGCTCGGCGCTCCTTCGATTGGCGTACATGATAACTACTTTGAGCTTGGCGGAGATTCGATTATTGTCATACAAATGGTGGCGCGCTTAGCACAGGAAGGCTACGTCATTCAGCCGAGAGATGTATTTGAAAAACAGACGATTTCACAACTGGCACTTGCTATGAAAAAGTCAGATGCTGCTGCGTTCTATGATCAGTCGCCTGTCACAGGAGCAGTTCGTCTACTTCCGATCCAATCATGGTTCTTTGAGCAATCATTGATAAACCAAGATTACTGGAATTTATCTGCGCATATGGAATTCAAGCAATCCATACAGCTCAAGCAGCTGACACAGGTTCTCTCAAAAATTGTCGATCATCACGATATGCTGAGAGCGATTTATACAAAAGCAGCAGATGGCTCGTGGATTCAAACCACTCGTGCGCCCGGCATCACCCCTTGTGTCACCTTCTTTGATCTGACGAGTGTTTCTCAGGAGGAAGCGCTGGAACAAATCCGCATGGAGACCGCCGCTTGTCAAGGAACGTTGTCATTAGAGCGAGGGGAAGTCATCAAAGCCGTTCTTTTTCACACAAGTGATGGTATGTCTGAACTCTTTATCGCTGCCCATCATCTTGTGATGGATGGAATCTCATGGCGCATCATACAGGAAGACCTATTAAATGGACTGAAGCAGCTTGCGGCAGGGCAGGAAATCGCGCTTGCAAAGAAAACTGCGTCCTATCAGCAGTGGGCAGAGGCTCTTTATGAATATGCACAAACCGATCAATTACAAGAGCAGGTTCCTTTTTGGCAAAATATCATCAGTCAAGAGGAAGAGGGTTCTCCTTTTCAAACACCTGCGCTTTTCAATATAGAAGAACATGCAGAGATCCTGTCTATTCAATTAACGAAGGATCAAACAGATATTTTACTAAGACAGGCATCTCAAGCGTATCGAACAGAGGTAAACGATTTACTTTTATCAGGACTCACGCAAGCCGTTGGAAAGCCGCTGCTTATTACGTTAGAAGGGCACGGACGCGAGGATTTATTTGAACAGATGGATTTGTCACGAACAGTCGGATGGTTTACAAGCTCTTATCCTATTTTTATTCCTTTTATTCAAACCGATGTTGAGAGACAAATCAAAGATGTCAAAGAAACCTTAAGAGCTGTGCCGCAAAAGGGAATAGGCTATGGCTTACTTCAATACATGACAGCATCTCGTTTACTCAAAAAGGCAGCGCCGCAGATGAGCTTTAATTACCTTGGACAGTTAGATCAAATAGACGGTGAGACACACCTTTATATAGCTGATGAACGAAATGGACATGTACATGATCCAAAAGCAGAAAGACAGCATTTGATCGATGTGTACGGATATGTTGTGAACGGTCAGCTTCAGATGAATTTTATGATCAATCGTGAACTGCTTCAGTATGAAGAGGTGCGCCTGTTACCTGAACGATTCAAAGAAAAAATGGAGGATATTCTGACGCATTGTGTAGAAACAAAAGGCGGTTTTACGCCATCTGATTTTCCAATGGTTCAGCTGACGCAAAAGCAAATCGATGATCTCCCAGACAATGTAGTGGATGTGTATCCACTATCTCCAATGCAGCAAGGGATGCTGTTTCATGCTTTATTAGATCAAGCGTCACAGGCGTATTTTGGTCAAGTGCATATGACGCTCGAAGGCTTAACGGACGGTGCAGCCTATGAAAAAGCCTGGAATCTGCTTATGGAACGTCATTCGATTTTGCGGACAACATTTGCTTGGGAAGGGCTAAAGGAGCCTGTTCAGTTGATTCAATCAGAAGGAAGCATTCACCTCACTCAGCACGATGTGCGCCACCTGAGTGAAACGGATCAGAAGGAAGCCATCGAGCAATATTTGCAAACAGATCGTTTAAAGGATTTCAAACTAGAAGATACGGATGAACCGCTGATTCGTATTGCTTTATTCCATCGTGATGAAAACACATGCACGTTTGTTTTTAGCTTTCATCATATTTTAATCGATGGTTGGAGCTTGTTCAGCTTTATTGAAGAATCCTTTTCTTTGTACCGCTCTCTTGTGGATGAACGGGAGGTGGATCTTCCTGCTGTCCGTCCATATAAAGATTTTATCGAGTGGCTGCAAAAGCAGGATCAAGAGAAGGCGCTAGCGTTCTGGAAACATTATATGTCAGGAGTAGAGGAGGCCACGCCACTTCCAGGAGACGATGGGCATGCTTCAGATGAAGATGCAGGTGTTGATCAGCTAAGTATCAAACTAACGCCCGAGATGCAGGAGAAACTCGAAAAGATGACAGGCAAGCAGAAGGTGACAATGAGCACCCTGATTCAGACAGCATGGGGGCTGCTTTTGCATCTTCATTCAGGATCTGATGATGTCGTGTTCGGAGTGACAGTATCAGGACGGCCGGCGGATTTACCACAGGTTGAAAGCATGACAGGGCTCTTTATTAACACATTGCCGCTCCGTTTGCCGATCACGCCAGAGTGGACCATTTCCAAGCTGCTGGCACATACGCAGGACACAGTTTTTCAGATGCGGGAATTCGAATATACCGTACTGCCAGATATTCAGCAGCTGACCCACATCCCGAATGGAGATTCATTGTTTAACAGCATTGTCGTGTTTGAAAACTATCCGATTGAATCTATCGAGCCATACGGAGTGCGTATTGTAGACATTGCGAGTCATGAAGAAACGAACTATGACCTGACCCTTGTGGCAGTTCCGGGAGATACGCTGGAGCTTCGGGTCACATATCGCCTCAATCAATATACAGAAAAGCAAATACAATCGTTGATGCAGCAGCTGATCCACACACTTGAAGCGATGACAGAACAAATGGAGACACCCCTTTCTTCCTTCACAATCGTGACGAATGAAGAAAAAGAGCGGATAATCACCGATTGGGCGAAAAACGCACAAGTCAGTGTGCTGTACCCAGATCAAGAAGAGGTCTATTCAGGTGTGCATGATCCTTCCTGTGAGACGGAAATATATGTCCTGAGCGAAGAGCATCAGCTCATGCCGATAGGATTCCCTGGAGATATTTTTATCGGCGCAAAGGATATCAAAGCACTTTGCGGGGAG
Source organism: Bacillus sp. G1(2015b) (assembly GCF_001482475.1). NCBI lineage: Bacteria > Bacillati > Bacillota > Bacilli > Caryophanales > Bacillaceae > Bacillus > Bacillus sp. G1(2015b). The sequence goes on from NZ_LKIC01000001.1 coordinate 232,791, forward strand.
CTTGCTGATTGGATGGAGACGCATAAAATTCCGCATCCATTCAAACATCAAACTGGCGAATCCCTCTATCCGACAGGGGATGTCGGCGTTTGGACTGAAAAAAATAAGATTCAGATTTTGGATTGGATGTAGGAGGAGAAGAACGATGTTAGTGAGTAGACGAAAAGGACATGCAGCAAATCATATCGTCAGAATCAACGGAAAACGGATGGATCTCAAAGCATTAGAGCAAGTCATGATGCTTCATTTTCCGCTTAAGGAATGTGCCATCATTCCGAAGAAAAATCAAGAAGGCAGTCTATCGCTTGTGCTATTTGCACAGGCGAAGGACCCTTCGCTGACAAGGGAGGACCTGATGAAAGGTCCACTTCACCCTCATGAAGTACCAGCTGCTCTTGTCTTATTACCTTCTTTGCCAAAGACAAAAAGTGGAGCAGTCGACACAGAGGCACTGCTTTCGATTGAAATCATAGATCAAGAGGAATTAAGAAAGATAGAAGAGCGCACCAAAGCTATAGATGGAGTAGAGGAAGCGGCCGCTTTCATTGAAAGTCAGTCAGAAAAACAAACGCCCTATCACTTAGATGACCTGTTTCCTAATCGACAGCGTACTCAAGGGAACGGAGCGCTTTCGAAAAATGAAGCGAGCGAGACAAAACAATCATCTGTACATGAGAAGCCGCCTGCACTTGTGTATGGCGGAGATGTGATCAAAAAGCCAGGCACACCTGTCACACTGACAGAGGTGCTGATTCGATCAGCTTTTATGTCACCAGACCGCGGGGTGACTTATTTGAAAGAAGACGGGCGTACGTTGACCCAAACCTATCCTGAATTACTAACAAGCGCTGAACGGGTTCTGTCCGGTTTAAGGGCAGCAGGACTGACAAACGGTGATCAAGTGTTACTTCAATTGAAAGATCATCAAGATTTTATCACGGTGTTCTGGGGCTGTATTCTCGGAGGAATCATTCCGACCCCGGTCTCCGTGCCGCCTGTTTATGATGAAATGAATCAAGGTGTGAATAAGCTGAAGGGCGTGTTTCAGCTGCAAAATGAACCTTTCATTATTACGAATGAAGCAAGTGCTGAGGACATTGCTGGGCTGCGTGAGACATTTGAAGCAAAGACCATGCCTATCTTAACAATTGAAGCATTGCTGGCGTATGAACCAGATGAACAGCATTATGAGCCTGAGCCGGATGAGCCTGTGCTGCAGCTGCTGTCTTCAGGAAGTACGGGTGTACCAAAGTGTATCCGTCATCATCATCAAAGCATTTTATCTAGAATTATTGCTTTTGAGCAGGTAAACGGCTTTACACATGAGGATGTGTCGCTTAACTGGATGCCACTTGATCATGTTGGTGGAATTGTCATGTTTCATGTACATGACGTCTACCTTGGCTGCCAGCAGATTAGTCCATCCATCGATCAATTTATCGAGCGGCCGATGGTGTGGCTCGATTGGGTAGAAACATACGGTGTGACAAGAACATGGGCGCCAAACTTTGCTTTTGCCATGATGAATGAATATGAGGAGGACATTCGTAAAGGGAGCTGGGACCTGTCTACTCTGACTTATATCATGAATGCAGCCGAAGCAGTTGTCCCGAAAGTCACACAGCGCTTCATGCACATCATGGGTCAGCACGGATTAAGCCGTCATGCGATGGTACCTGCTTACGGCATGTCAGAAACATCCTCAGCCATTGTTCAGTCAAAGAAATTTATGCGGAACGGTGAACAGGATGGCCAGCTGACGATTGTTCAAAATTCATTAACAAGTGAGATCGAATATGTGACGCACGATCATCCGAACAAGATGACGTTTACAGAAGTCGGCACACCGATTCCGTCTGTATGGATTCGAATTGTAGATGAGCATCACGAGGTGCTGCCAGAAGATCAGGTTGGGCGCTTGCAGGTGAAGAGTCCAACAATTATGATGGGCTACTATCAAAATGAGGAAGCCAATCAAGAAGTATTTGCGGAAAACGGCTGGTTTCACACGGGGGATTTAGGCTTTATTCACGAAGGGCGTCTCGTTCTGACAGGTCGAGAAAAAGACATCATTGTTATCAACGGCGCAAACTATTTAAATTACGAAATTGAAGCGGTTGTAGAAGAGGTGGACGGGGTTGAAGTCACCTTTGCTGCTGCGTACGGCATTTATAATACCGAATCAAGCAACGACACGCTTGCCGTCTTTTTTGTGTCACAAAGGGATTCAATAGAGGAACAAATCACGATGATTCAACAGGTTAGAGAGGCCATCATTCGAAAAATCGGCATAGAGCCTGATCACATCATTCCGGTGAAAAAAGATCAATTTCCGAAAACGGAGAGTGGGAAAATCCAGCGTGCCCAGTTAGGCGCAGCACTAAAAGATGGAGCCTTCCGTGACATTGAACAGGCACTGGATCTTGCTTCTGAAAATGAACAAACACTCCCAGATTGGTTTTTTAAACGCATTTGGGCTAAGGAGAATATCGGTCCAACTCAGTCTTTTGCTGACCATGTCCTCGTTTTCGAGGATGAAAAAGGACTTTATCAATCGCTTTACGTCCAATTTGAGCAAAAGAATCAGCCATATATTTCTGTGAGAAAAGGGCATGAATTTTTGCGTCTGTCTAAAGGGATGTATCAGATAAACCCGAGAATCAAGGGAGATTACGTCAGGCTCATTGCAGCACTTGAAGCAGATGAACTAAAGACCGGGCGCATGCTCCATCTGTGGAATGTGTCAGACAAAGAAGACATCGTTGATCCTGCGCATTTCAAAGAGCTGCATGCCAGCACCAATCAATCCATTTTGTACTTGTATCAAGCATTGAGACAAGCAAATAAAGAGCCCATCCGTTTTGTCGTTGTGACAAAAGGTGGACAATTTGTGCAGCCTGAAGACGATCTTCATGTGGAGAAAACGCCGCTTGTAGGTCTATTAAAAACCATTCCGCAAGAATGGGAAGGAGCAGAGGTGTCTCATCTTGATATTGAAGCGGAGAATGTAGAACAGGATGCCAAGCATATTGCGGATGAATTGTCTGCTATCCATATAAAAGCAGAAGTGTCTTACCGAAATGGGGACAGGTTCGTACCAAAGCTGGAAAAAGTTAATATGATGGAAGCACCTCAAACAGAAGGGTTTTTAGAATATGAAGGTCTTTATTTATTGACTGGAGGACTTGGCGGGATTGGGTTTGAGCTGTCTAAGCAGATGCTCCAATTTGGCTTAAAGCTCGTCTTGATTGGACGGACATCTCTGGAAGGCAGCTTGGAAAAGAAAGAAGCCTTCTCACAGTTAAAAGGTTTTGGTGACGTCATTTATGTCCAAGCGGATGTGACCAACTTATTTGACGTCGAACAGGCGAATTATGAAGCAGAAAAGCATTTTGGACAATCGATCCGAGGTGTGCTGCATTTGGCCGGTGCTGGCAATGTGTCTGAGCATTTTCAGCAGGCGGACAAGTATACACTGGCTCATACGTCAGAAGAGGATTTCACAAAAGAAATGTCAGGGAAAGCAGACGGGGCATGGGTGCTGCAGGAAGCCTTTAAGTATGATCCGACAATACCGCTTGTCTTTTTTGGATCGGTCAATGGCTTTTTTGGCGGCACGACATTTGGGGCATACTCTGCGGCCAACAGCTTTTTAGATGGACTCGCCCACGCTCTCAACTTTCAACAAGGAAGACGAGCGATTTCTTTGAACTTCAGTATGTGGGATAATCTCGGTTTGTCTAAGGGGCATACAGGAGCAGCTCTCACCGTTCGCAAGGGATTTCAATTGATTGGAAAGAAGCAAGGTCTCCATTCATTATGTCTAGGTGTTCGGCTGAATGAAGCGCATCTATTTATCGGACTGGACGGAGCAAACCCAGACATCGCCGGGTACCTTCAGCCAGCTCCAATACCGGTTTTTGAAAAAAAGCTTTTTTACACTGTTCAGCCTGGCAAAGAAGTGCATGTTGAAGAGATCAAGAGCGTCGCAGAAGGCAAATGGGACATTCAGCAAGTACAGGAAATACCGAAAAAACAAGATGGCTCTATTGATCATGAAGCTCTCAAATTGAATCATGACAAAAACGTACTAAGCCTTGAAAAGCAATTGCCAGAAACGAAGACAGAGCAGGTTCTTGCCGCCATCTGGGAGGATATTTTAGATGTAGATCGCGTGTACAAAGAGGATCAATTCTTCGACCTTGGCGGACATTCACTAAAAGCGACTCAAACCATTTCTCGGATCAATCATGAATTTTCAATGAAGGCGCCTTTAAAAATATTATTTGAAAGCACACATTTGGCACATCTGGCGCAAATGATTGATGACATCAAAGGGGCGCCAGCCGTTCAGGAAGCCAAAATTCCAAAGCTTGAAAAGAAAACAAGCTATGAGCTGTCACATGCCCAGAAGCGCATTTGGTTCTTATCCACATTAGAAAAGAGCCATCATTACAATATATTAGGTGCTTGGAAGCTGACAGGATCATTACACATTCAAGCATTAACAAAAGCGATTGGCCTTTTAACAAAGCGGCATGAAGCACTTCGGGCAACATTCGAATCACTTGGCGGCAAGCCGGTCCAACTCATTCGAGAAGACCTTCCGCCATCTGTGACTGTGGCAAATTTCTCGTTATTTAATGAAAAAACAAGAGCGAGAAGACTGAAGCAGCTCATTCAGCAAGAGGCAGAACGCGTCTATGATTTAGAAAGAGGACCTCTTGCGCAGTGGACAATAGTAGATATGGGCAAGGAGGAGTATTATCTTCTTTGCGCGCAGCATCACATCATTTCAGATGCATGGTCACTCAGCCTGCTCATTCAGGAATTAGAAGTGGCATATGACGCACTGCTTGCAGATGAAACGCCGCAGCTCCCAGCCTTAGAAATCGAATGGACAGATTATGTACATTGGGAAAATGAACAATTAAAGCATCATCAAGCAGACAAAACCTATTGGCTCAATACGTTACAAGGTGAACTTCCAGTGCTGGATCTGCCGTTTGACCGCCCTCGTCCGCCGGTTCAAACATTTAACGGTGCTACAGAGCAAATCGTATTGGATGAACCGCTTATCCGCCGCTTGCAGGCTTTGTCTAAGCAGCAGGGCACGACACTGTTCATGACGATGCTGTCTGCGTACTACGTCCTGCTTCACAAGCTGTCCGGACAGACAGATATCATTGTTGGATCGCCTATTGCAGGCCGGGATGCCAAGCAATCAGAGCAGCTCGTTGGGATGTTTGTGAATACACTTGCGCTGAGACAGGAAGTCTCAACAGCAGAGACGTTCGCCGATCTCTTGGAAAACGTGAAAGAGATGACATTGAAAGCGTTTGAACATCAGCATTATCCATTTGATAAGCTTGTCGATGACCTTTCGTTAGATCGAGATTTAAGCCGGTCACCTATTTTTCAGGCGGCCATGGGGTATGTCACCAATTCGCTTGATGTAAACCTAAAAGGGCTGACAAGTGAACATGTGGTGGTCCATCATACAGTATCTAAATTTGATCTCACCCTGCATGTATTTGAACAGGAAGAGCAGCTGTCGATTCATGTGGAATACAATACGGATTTATTTGATCAAGAGACCATCCATCGTTATATGAACTATTATCTCCATGTGCTAGACGGCATGACGGCTCAGCCTGAGCGTACATTTGCTGATTATTGCTTAATGGACAAAGCGGAACAGGCGGCGATGATTATAGGGAAAAATCAAACGGAAACGCCTTATCCAAAGCGTACGCTTCAAGAATTGTTTGAAGAGCAGGTGAAGCGTGATCCGCATCGTATTGCCTTGTCCTATATGGATGAGCATATGACGTATGAAGCCTTAGATAAGAAGGCGACAAAGCTTGCTACTTACTTGCAGTCAAAAGGAATTGGACCAGGCTCCCTTGTCCCGATGCTTTTTGATCGCTCCTTTGACATGATTGTGTCGGTACTAGGAATCATCAAATCTGGTGCTGCATATGTTCCGATGTCACCTGAATATCCTGATGCACGCATCCGTCTCATCGTTCGTGATACGCAAAGCGATGTGATCATCACCCAGTCTCATTTTGCAGACCGTCTAGTGGACTTTACATGTACAAAGATTGTCATGGACAAGCCAATACCAGAAACAAATGCAGTGTATCAAAGAGAATCATCGATCATAGGTGAAGACCAGATAGCCTATGTTAATTACACATCAGGCTCAACAGGTACACCAAAAGGCGTGATGCTTCCTCATGCAGGAGTTGTCCGCTTGGTTAGAGAAACAAATTATATAAAGCTCGGTCCAGATGACAAAATGCTTCAGCTCTCAAACTATGCTTTTGATGCCTTTACATTTGAATTATGGGGAATGCTGCTGAATGGCGGTCAGCTGATTCTGCTCCCAAAATATGCAGCACTGAATATGGACGAATTAACACAGTTCATCAAAACGCATCAAGTAACAGCCAACTGTCTGCCAACCGCTTTATTTAATCGATTGGTGGAGCATGATCCAAAAAGCGTGTCAGGCTACCGCACATTACTCGTTGGCGGGGAAGCCATGTCTAGTGAGCATGCACGAAAGGCACTGCCGCATATGGAAGGTGTGCTCGTCAATGCTTATGGTCCAACAGAAAACACGACCTTAGCCACAACACATCAAGTCACACACGTGCCAGCAGGTGCAAAATCAGTTCCAATTGGTGTGCCGGTGTCGAACTCAACTGTTGTCATACTAGACGATGCGCTCAACCCAGTACCAGCAGGAGTCAAAGGAGAAATTTATATCGGTGGAACTGGCCTTGCTAAAGGCTATCTTCATGATCCAGAACGGACAAAGGAGCGGTTTATTGACAATCCTTTCCCTGAACTAAAGGGAGACAAGCTGTATCGTTCAGGCGACCTTGGTACATGGCGGTCAGATGGCACCATTGAATACCTCGGCCGAAAAGATCATCTAGTGAAAATTAGAGGCTACCGAATTGAATGCGGAGAAATTGAGACAGCACTGCTCAAGCATCCACAAGTCAAAGAATGTACAGTCATCGCCAAAACGTATGGCAGCTCAAAACGGTTGGCAGCCTACCTTGTGACAAACGGAGACAATCCTGTTCCGGGCTGGAAAGCCTTTTTGCAGGAAAGCCTGCCAGGCTATATGATTCCAAGTTACTTTGTCGTACTGGATGAAATGCCGGTGACAACGAACGGGAAGGTTGATCAAAAAGCACTGCCAGAGCCAACAGAAACAATCTCCCTTTCCCAAGATGACGACAAACCGGTCACCGAAACGGAGGAGCGGATTGTCGCAGCTTTCAAGGAAGTGCTTGGTGTGAAGCAAGTTGGTATGCATGACTCCTTCTTTGATCTGGGCGGCGATTCCATTATGAGTATTCAGGCTGTCGCCAAATTAAAAGAAAAAGGTGTTCGTGTTGATCCAAAATGGATTTTTATGCACCCTGCGCCTGCGCAATTAGCCGCACATTTGGACGCAGTACCAGAAGCCGCTGAGAACGTCGAAAGGTCTCCGAAGGACTATGTGATCGAGCTGAAAAAAGGTGATCCAGCCGAACCAAGAATATTCTTTGCACCGCCTGCTGGTGGAACGGTGATGGGCTATATTGATGTTGCTAAGCTCATGACACATCAAGGTGCTGTGTACGCCTTGCAGTCTCCTGGCCTATATGAGGATGAAGAGCCGCAATTTCTCCATTACACGGAGCTTGTGACCCTTTTTATTGAAGCTATTGAAACGTTCTACCGTCCGGGCATTGACTATCTTGCAGGGCATTCAATGGGCGGGCATCTTGCCTACGGAATGAATCAGCGGCTCTCTCATGCAGGAAAAGCACCGAAAGGACTCATCATTTTAGATACGGTGCCAGTGCTAAGAGATGAGGCAGATCAGGCACTTCATGCCGATATGAACGAAGAAGAAGTGAAAATGCTCGCACTTGTCCTTGGAATGGGGAATCTGGTCGGCATTCACCCAGAAGCTTTACAAGGATTGAGCTTCCAGGAAGTGAAGCAGAAAATACTCAAAGAGGCAGAAAAGGATAAAGTTGTTCATCAATTCATGAATGATCAATATTTAGATAAATATTTGCAAATGCAAACGCATAATACGATCATGTCACAAGCCATTGAATTAGAAAAAGAACCATTCCCTGTGCCATTTTATATTGTCCAAAGCAGTGATCACGCAAGCGATTTCCAGAAGAAGTTCGCAGACTGGGAGGCTTATACGAAAGGATCGTGCTCGTATTACCACATCAAAGGAGACCATGTCACCATGATGAAAAGACCGCAGGCAGATGAACTGGCACGGATTCTTCAAACGATTATAAAGGGGTAAAGACGTATGAATCAGTTATTTAAAACCTTTGAAAAAAAATCAGATCTCATTCAGCTTATTTGTTTTCCTTTTGCCGGCGGATATTCCGCCTCATACCGTCCGCTCTTTGAACAGCTAAAAGACAAGGCCGAAGTCACAGCGGCAGAGCCTCCAGGGCACGGCACCAATCTCATGCCGCTTGAATCAAGCATTGACAAGCTGGCAGAGTTGTATAAAGAAGGGCTCACGAACAAATTGAACCGTCCATTTATTCTGTTCGGACATTCAATGGGCGGACTTGTAGTATACAGACTAACCCAGCTGCTAGAAAAGGAAGGGATTTATCCCGCAGCAGTGGTGATCTCAGCCATTCAGCCCCCGCAAACAAAACGGCAGATGCTGACGCATTTATCCAATGACGCATTTGTACAGCATATTGCCGAAATGGGCGGGATTCCAAAGGAATTACTAGAAAACAAACCAATGATGGATTACTTTACACCATCCTTGCGTGCAGACTACAGGGCACTAGAAACCTTTCAGCACACAGATCAATCGATCATCGACACACCTGTTTATTTATTCAATGGAAAGCAAGATGAGAAATGCATGAAGGATGCAAGCGGCTGGCTAAAATGGGCAAAAACCATCGAACGCACCGATTTCGATGGAGGCCACATGTACATCAACACACATCCCGAGCCATTTGCAGAGCAGATGAGACATGTGATTGAACTTGCAGCCAAGCAGCAATTGATCAGACATTAAAAAAGAAAGCGGCTCTCTTTAAAGAGGCCGCTTTTTCTTATGAATTCGGTTTCTTTACCACATTCCCGCCAATCACCCCGCCAATGACCAGCACCCCTCCGAGGAAATGATACCAATCAATCGTTTCGTGTAAAATGAGAACCCCGGCGGCGACTGTGATAAACGCGGATAAATTATTAAAGATGCTGACCTTTGCCGCTTCTAGGTGCGAGAGTGCATAGTTTGATAAATACGCCGTGAGAAGCGATGAAAGAATACCTAAAAAGAGCATAGACCATACAAAGGATGCATCTGTAAATGGACTGAAAAACTCCGGCAATGAGCCATTGATCGAATGCCGGATAAGCGCAGCGGCATTGAAAAAGACAAAGCCAAAGAAGGTCATCACAAAGGTGAGTTCGATCACATGGAATCGTTTTGTAATCACTCTAGCAAACACACTATATGCACTGGATGACAAGGCTGAAAGTAAAATCAGCACATAGCCGATGAAGTGAGAATGCTGGACATCAATTCCCTTCATGACAAAGAGAAGCATCACACCGCACACAGAAAGAAGGGTAAACAGCACTTGTATCCATGTCGCACGTTCCTTTAAAAACCAGGCTGCCAGCAGCATCGTCAAAATGGGAATCGTCGCTTGAATGATGCCAGCCTCTGAAGAAGATGTATACATCAATCCCCACACTTGAAAAGCAAAGAACAAAACAGGATAAAGCAAGGAAAACGGTACGATATAAATGAGATCACGCCATTGAATGGATATGCGATTCTTCTTTCGTAAAAATGGATACAGCAATAGAGCGGCTGCAAAAGAAACAGTAAAGCGGTGTGCCAATAAATCGATTGGGTTTGCTGATTCTAATGCTATTTTGACAAATAAAAAGGAAAAACCAATGATAGAGGCATATGCGATCGCAGCAGCATACGCTTTTTGTTTTGAAATATTCATAACGTGACTCCTTACATGAGCATGCATGCTTCAAATGAATTGACCGGTTCTGTTCTTCTATCGTAATCGGAACATCTAACGTGTACAATAAGAGAACATAATATCTGTACCGGTACAAGGAGGAAAAGGCGTGAGGAAATATGATCAGCTTGTCTTGAGTTTAAAAGAAAAAATGGATTCAGGGGAGTACAGCGCTGGAATGAAAATTCCCTCCATTCGCCACTTAGCGGCTCAATATGCAGTGAGTAAAAGCACTGTCATCAAAGCGCTAGACACATTGGAGCGTGAACATCTGCTGTATTCTGTAGAAAGAAGCGGCTATTATGTCGTGAAAACGAAGCAATCAGTTGGTAAGCAGGATGGCACATGGATTGATTTTGCTTCCTCTGCACCTGATCCCGTGGTGTTTCCGTATGTCGATTTTCAGCACTGCATCAATCAAGCGATCGATTTGTATCAAAACGACTTATTTATTTACGGCACAGCCAACGGTTTACCATCTCTGCTGCCAGTCATTTCAAAGCGATTAATGGATTATCAAGTGTTTGCTCAACCAGAACAGATCGTCATGACCTCTGGTATTCAGCTCGCGTTATCCATTTTAAGCACCATCCCTTTTCCGAATGAAAAACAAACTATACTTGTAGAACAGCCGGGTTATCACTTATATCTCCAATATTTAGAGAAAAACCAATTGCCTGTGCTCGGAATTCAGCGGACGGAAAAAGGGATCGATCTGATCGAATTAGAGCGTATCTTTCGAGAAGAGGAGATTCGTTTTTTCTATACGATGCCACGATTTCAAAACCCGCTTGGAACGAGTTTATCAAAGCAAGAAAAAAGAGCGATAGCAGCCCTTGCTGAGAAATATGATGTCTACATTGTTGAGGATGATTATATAGCAGATTTAGAATTTGATACAAAAAGAGACCCGATTTATTCATACGATCAGGCAGGAAAGGTTATTTATTTGAAAAGCTTTTCGAAAATCATCTTTCCAGGGCTGCGAACAGGAGCGGTCGTCTTACCTGAAGAACTGATTAGACCTTTTAGCGAACACAAACGGCTCATTGATATCGACAGCTCTATGCTGTCCCAGGCAGCTTTAGAAATATATTTAAAAAGCGGGATGTTTGAGCGGCATAGAGACAGAATGCGGGCGAGCTATCGAAATCGCTCTAAGCAGCTCGTAGCAAGTTTAAAAAATGATCAGGGCGCTTATCAGCTGGGAGAACAGGAGCCGGCTACCCATACACATGTACGTGTCGACCGGTCGATTCCCATGAACCAGCTCATTCAGCAGCTGAAAAAGGCATCTGTTTCCATTCAGCCAATTGACCGCCATTACCTGAAGGCCTATCAAAAGGACCCGATTTTTCAGCTAAACATCTGGCAGGTGAAAGAAGAGCAGATCACACGCGGAGTCGATCTATTAAAGACGGTATTTCAGCAAATCACGCGTTATTAAAGGCGGGACAGTACATCACTGCAAGTGAGTCTCTCAACGCTATCAGCCGCAGCAGACTTTCGTGTGCATACCGCCATTTGGTAGGCAGGATCAATTGAATATGTTTGAACAAAGCAAGGCGTTTCATGATCAGGTAATGTCAACGTAGCCTGTCCATCCTCTGAAAGACGGGCTGTAAAGGACGAAAGACCGTAGGATAATCCTTTTCCAGTCAGCTTGATAAAGGCCTCCTTCATTGACCATAGATGAAAGAAATAGGCTTCCTGCCGCTCTGCCGGCTGTGAGAGTAAATCCTGATACTCATCCGCTGAAAAAAATCGCTTGGCAATCGCCAGATCAATAGGTTTGATTTCCTCAATATCAATGCCAACAGGTGCATCATCTACTGCGCAAACGACCCAATCGCCAGAATGAGAAAGATTAAAATGAAAAGAAGGAAGCTGCCGGACAACAGGCTTGCCATTGCCCTCAGTTTCAAAAACGATCTGATCCATAGGCAGATCGTACATATCATGGATCGTTTGACGAACCAGCACCTCACCTAACAAGGTTCTTCTGGCATCGATCAAAAAACGAAAGCGATCAGCCGCAGCACGCTTTTCAGATGACACAAAGGACTTCAAACGCTCTATTTGTTGTTGTGCATTGATTTCATCTAAGTGTTGTAATTGGATAGCAAATATCTTCATAACGAACCTCTAATTTTTTACATTCATTGTACCATTGGAGAGTGACGTGCAAAAGGGTCCATTAATGTAAAAAGGACAGCGAGCCTCGCTGCTTTTATGTCTGTTTCATAATGTGTACACCATTCGGATCAATTGTCTCCATTTTATCAATATCCGTCATGACCACATCAAGCAGGGAAAGGCGTTCTCCTTTTTGCCAGTGAATGGGCTGATTCAAAGGTGATAGCAGCTGATCCACTTTAGGTGTCTGTGACAAATCAGGAATAGCAATTGTCATAGCATGCAGCGCATCGTTTCCAGTTTCAATGACATCTGTACGCCGCTGTAATTCAAGCCTTAAACGAAGAGGTGTCGAAAGAAACGTTCTCCGTTCCCCTTCTTGGACAGGCCAGTTTAATTCCTTAGCTTGTGCAAGCAGCTGATCATATTCTTCGTTTGAGACAAGAAAGCCGATGTGATCAAACAAGACTTTTTTACTATATCCGAATGTGATATTGATCTGACCTTTTCTCATTTCGATGATTCGAAAAGTCGGCTGCTTATATCTAAAATCATCCCATGTGAGCGGGGGATGAAAGGAACCATCCTTTGTGAAACGTCCTTTTACCTCAAAGCCCAGCGAACGATACGCTTGTTCTGTCTCTTCAACAAATGGTGTCCAGTAATGATAGTGGAAAAGCTGCATGAGATCTCCAACTCCTATGTGTGAATATTCTGTTTTTTTATTTTAACACAAGAAAAGCCATTCTGATTATAGAATGGCTTGTTCTCATCTAGTAAGGGTTTGAACAGGTTTTTCTGCTGTTTTTGTAATGAGCAGCTGCAGGAGTCGTGTCGATTGCGGCAAGGAAAAACGAAGGACAAGACCTGTGAAGATCGCAGTCAAAATCGTTCCAATGCCAATCGGTCCGCCGAGCATCCATGCAAATAAAAGCACTGTTAACTCAATGCCATTTCGAACCCACTGTACGTTCAGTCCCGTTTTCGCTGAGATGAGCAGCATTAATGAATCCCTTGGCCCAGCGCCAAGATTGGCTGAGACATAAATGCCAACACCGTATCCAGAAACTACAACACCCGTAATAAATACATATAAAGCCGGTAAATACCCATGTGGTGCAGGTAATATCGCATTAAAGAAATCAATAAACACACCAATCAGCACCATATTCAGTAAAGCGCCGATCTTTGGAAATGATTTCGTGAAAATAGAAGTCAGTGTCACAATAAGTGCACCAATGATAATGGACCATTGTCCAATTGTGAGTCCAAAATGCTGAAACAGTCCGTAGTGGAAAGCGTCCCAGGGACCAATCCCAAGGATCTTCCCTTTCACTGTCAGCGATAGTCCAAAAGCTAGTACGATCAATCCAACAAAATAAAAAAACCAACGTAAAAGATGTTCCCGCTTCAAAAGCATTCCCTTCTTTCTTAAACACTCGATTTCCATCGTAACATACTCTCACACCCCTTTAAATGGCTTTGCTCAATTGTAATCGCTTACTCCAAAAAGAATTTTTTTGATTTGTAAAGGTCAAAACATCAAAACAAACAGCAAGACTTTCGAATTGTTTTTTTTACCAAACCAAGCCATTAATTCCCTCCTTTTAAAAGAAAAAGAAAAAAATTCAATATATTTTGACAAAAAAATAATCTAAACCAATTAAAGAATAATTATCTTTAGATAGAAGAGATTGTATGTAAACTGTGTCATTAGACCTGTTGGAAAATACGGAGGTTTACGATAAAAAAAGATCATTTTATTGGAAAAAACATATGCAAATCAAACGTTGAGAGGCACCTGTTACTAAAGGTCTATTTTTGTCGAAATTAGTCATTTAGTCATGTTGTTACTTTTGAAATGTTACTGATATTCTTTACCAAAGTGTGGGAGGTGAACTGGTACATACCATTACGATATAAAGCAAGAAAAAGGGGAGGTCAAAAAATGAATATATTGAAAAGAACGAGTCAATTATTTCTTATATTAATGCTGATTGCTGGAAATTTATTAACAGTTTCACCGGTAGTGACGAAAGCCGCGGGGACGGTTGTTGTGAACAATACGGATTCCTATATGTTTGGGAGTAGACCGCTGGTTCTTCAGCAGCTTGATGGAAATAACCCAACAAACGTAAAAGCTAGTGTACAGGTGAAAGGAATCGATGTAGGTGCAGTGAATGGTGTTGCTGTAAGTGATCGAGAAAATGTTGTATATGCAACTGCAGATAATATCGGTAGCCCTAGTCTATATAAAATAAATGCGACCTCAGGGCAGGCAGAGATCGTAACCAAATTACCTGAAGGTGCTACTAATGCCGTTGTGTATCAAGATAAATATATATATTCTTATGCTTCTAATGGTGAGTATTTCCTTGGAACGTACGATTTAGTTACGGGTAAAAAAACGGCCAAAAAAATCGTAGGCTATGAGATTGGGTCTGGCGTTGGCGGAGACCTTGTCGTTGATAAGGACGGTTATCTTTGGTTCGCATCCAATGGCAGTGGTGCCATTGCACAAATGAACCCTGATACAGCAGAGGTCATTCGTGTCATTCCAATTAAAAATGCGGATGGTAAAACGATTGACGGAGGCGTTCGGGGAATTAGCTTTTTGCCAAATGGACAAATGCTATTACAGTCAGGATTAAATGAATCCATTGGTCATTCCACTCTTTTTACACTTGATGCGAAAACATTAAGTACAACATATATGGGCACTGTAGGTGATACATTATCTTACGACCTAGCTTCACGTGTAAAACCAGAATTTGATCCATATCCGCCAGAGCTTGAATCAGAAAAATCAGTTGTCTTACAGAAAAAAGCAGAGGGCAACACGGATGAGAAGCATCCAGAAGTAGGCGATACCCTTCTTTATACAATTAGAGCCAAAAATACAGTACAATACGGCATTCTTAAAAATCTAATCATTTCAGATCAGCTTCCAAGCAGTTTAAGCTATGTTGCAGGCTCACTTAAGGTAGATGGTGCCAGTGTAACAGATGCAAAAGATCAAGACAAAGGTGATTATACAAACGGCACTGTTGCAGGACAAGTAGGTGACGTGAAAGATACCGATTGGCACACTGTGACATTTGAAGCGACAGTAGGAAAAGGTCAGGCAGGCAAGGATATTAAAAATACTGCCAATGTAAAAGGGGAGAACACACCACCAGGCAATCCAACAACAGATATAGAAATCTATCCTCGAGATCCAAAGCTTGAATCAGAAAAATCGGCGGTCTTGCAGAAAAAAGCAGAGGGCAACACAGATGAGAAGCATCCAGAAGTAGGCGACACATTGCTTTATACCATCCAAGCCCGTAATGCTGTTGAAGATAGCTTCATTGAAGAACTTGTCATTTCTGATAATTTACCTCAAGGATTATCATATGTACCAAATTCACTTCAGGTAGATGGAAATCCAGTCACGGATACAAAAGATGATGACAACGGCGATATAACAGATGGAACTGTTACTGGAACGTTCGGTGAAGTGAAAGATGCGAAGTGGCATACAGTGACGTTCGAAGTGACGGTTAACAAAGGTCAGGCAGGCAAAGACATTCAAAATACAGCGAGTGTCACAGGCGGTAACACACCACCAGAGAAACCGACAACAAAAACAGAAATCTATCCTCGTGACCCGAAGCTAACGTCAGAAAAATCAGCCGTCTTACAGAAAAAAGCAGAAGGTAACACAGATGAGAAGCATCCAGAGGTTGGTGACACTCTTCTTTATACAATTAAAACAAAGAATACGAAAGAAGACAGTCTCGTTGAAAACTTAGTGATCTCAGATGAACTGCCGGAAGGATTGGCGTATGTACCGAATTCACTACAGGTGGATGGAGATACAGTCACAGACGCAAAGGATGACGATAACGGAGACTTTACAAACGGAGCCATTTCAGGACAATTTGGCGACATTAAGGATACAGATTGGCATACGGTGACGTTTGAAGTGACGGTTGAAAAAGGACAATCAGGCAAAGACATTCAAAATACAGCGAGTGTCACAGGGGGCAACACACCACCAGAGAAACCGACAACAAAAACAGAAATCTATCCGCGAGATCCAAAGCTTGAATCAGAAAAATCAGCGGTCTTGCAGAAAAAAGCAGAAGGTAACAAAGATGAGAAACATCCAGAAGTAGGCGATACCCTTCTTTATACGATTAAAACAAAGAATACGATAGAAGACAGTTTGATTAAAGATTTAGTCATTTCAGATCAATTACCAAAAGGACTGAAGTATGTCACTGGATCCCTGCAAATTGATGGAGAATCCGTCACGGACGTAAAAGACGATGATAGCGGAGACTACACAGATGGAAAGGTTACAGGATCTTTTGGTGATGTGAAGGATACGGACTGGCACAACGTGACGTTTGAAGTAACAGTTGAAAAGGGACAGGCTGGTCAAGACATTCAAAACACAGCTAGCGTCACAGGCGAAAACACACCGCCAGAAGAGCCATCAACAGAAACAAAAATTTACCCTCGTGACCCAAAACTAACATCAGAAAAATCAGCGGGCATTCAGAAAAAGGCAGAGGGCAACACAGATAAAAAGACACCACAGGTAGGCGATACCCTTCTTTATACGATCAAAACAAAGAATCTTGAAGAAGACAGCATCGTCAACAATCTCGTGATTTCTGATGAATTGCCAGAAGGTCTTCAATATGTCGAAGGTTCACTAAAAGTAGATGGACAAGCCGCAACAGATGCAAAAGATGACGATAACGGAGACTACACAAAAGGCACAGTAACCGGTCAATTTGGCGATATCAAAGATACAGACTGGCATACAGTGACCTTTGAAGCGAAAGTTGCAAAAGGCCAATCAGGTAAAAGCATTCAAAACACAGCGAAAGTAACAGGCGAAAACACGCCGCCAGAAGAGCCATCAACAGAAACAAAAATTGATCCAAGAGATCCAAAGCTTGAATCAGAAAAAACATCTGAAATCTCTCAAAAAGCAGAAGGCAATACAGATGAAAAACAAGTACAGACAGGCGACACGCTCCTTTACACCATCAAAACAAAAAATAGTGTAGAAGATAGTGTCATCAAAGATCTAGTCATCGCAGATAAACTGCCAGAAGGTCTTGAATATGTAGAAGGTTCACTAAAAGTAGATGGACAAGCCGCAACAGATGCAAAAGATGACGATAACGGAGACTATACAAAAGGCACAGTAACCGGTCAATTTGGCGATATCAAAGATACGGACTGGCATACAGTGACCTTTGAAGCGAAAGTCGCAAAAGGCCAATCAGGTAAAAGTATTCAAAACACAGCAAAAGTAACAGGCGAAAACACGCCGCCAGAAGAGCCATCAACCGAAACAGAAATTGATCCAAGAGATCCAAAGCTTGAATCAGAAAAAACATCTGAGATCTCTCAAAAAGCAAAAGGCAATACAGATGAAAAACAAGCACAGGCAGGCGACACGCTCCTTTACACCATCAAAACAAAAAATAGTGTAGAAGACAGTGTCATCAAAGATCTAGTCATCGCAGATAAACTGCCAGAAGGTCTTCAATATGTCGAAGGTTCGTTAAAAGTAGATGGACAAGCGGCCACAGATGCAAAAGATGATGACAATGGAGACTACACAAAAGGCACAGTAACCGGTCAATTTGGCGATATCAAAGATACGGACTGGCATACAGTCACATTTGAGGCGAAGGTTGCCAAAGGATCTGAAGGGAAAACCATTCAAAATATCGCAGTCGTAAGTGGTGAGAATGTAGACGATCCAGACAACCCTGAAAACTCAACAACTGTAGAACCACCGCATAAGCCAGAGGTGCCAGCAAATCCAGATACGCCTACTAATTCAGATACGCCTTCTAGTTCAGAAACGGAGACACCTGGTCATCATCTTCCGAATACTGCAACTGCGATGTACAACCTTTTACTAGCAGGTTTTGCACTCGTATTAATAGGTGCAGCTCTTATCGTCTGGAACAGAAGAAAAAGAAACGGATAACCGGTCATGTTTCAAAAATTCATCTCAGCGATATTGATCATAGCAGGGCTTTGTCTTGCGATTGTAGGATATTTGAATATCGTTGATGGGCAAAAAGAAGTAGATCAGTCATTTCAGTCTGCACAAGCAGCCATTCAGCAAAAGGGGAAAACAGATTCCCCTTTTGCGCCGCAGACTGGTGAAGCGATTGGGCTTTTGCACATCCCAAAGCTAAAAGCTGAGTTACCGATTGTAGAAGGAACAGATGCAGATGATTTAGCAAAAGGCGTTGGTCACTTTCACGAGAGTTATTTTCCAAACGAGCACGGACAAATCGTTTTATCAGGGCACCGTGATACGGTGTTTAGACGAACAGGAGAACTTGTGAAGGGAGATCAATTGATTATCGAGCTTTCATATGGACGTTTTGTCTATGAAATCGAGAAAACAAAGATAGTGAAGAAAGATGATCAAACAATTATTACGTTACAACAGGAAAAGGAAGAACTTATCCTCACCACATGTTACCCTTTTTCCTATATTGGTCCTGCACCAAACAGATATATCATATATGGGAAGCGTATTTAGTCACTGGAACAGCCTGCAGATTAACCGATTTGATCGCTTAATCCCTTCATATAGAGGGAATTGTCTATATCATATCTAGTGATGCAGGAGGGGGCAATTTGTTAAATAACGATTATGTTAAATATATAGATAAATTTGGGAGAATTGTTCTTCCGACAGAGATGAGAAAACGGTTGAACATTCATCCGCAAGATTTTATGGAGATTTATCGAGAAGAAGATCAAATAGTGATGAAGCCGTATTGGCAGGACAAACCTTGTATCGTAACAGGGCAAGTGACGTGTTCCAATAAGGTGCTATCCGGCGGTGTGGTCATCAGTCCAGAGGGAGCAAGGCTGCTCCTGCAAGATTTACTGGCGCTTCGCCTGCAAAAAGAGATATAAAAAAAGGCTGTCCTCACCACGTGAGAACAGCCTTTTTTCATCATACTGGATTCAAAATCCGGTTTAAGAATTGTTTTGTTCGTTCTTCCTTTGGTCGTTTGAAGATTTCTTCCGGAGGACCTTGTTCGACGATGACGCCGCCATCAATAAAAATCACTTCGTCTGCTACTTCTTGGGCAAACTTGATTTCATGTGTGACAACCGCCATGGTCCAGCCTTCCTTCGCTAGATCCTTCATGACCTTTAAAACTTCCCCGACAAGCTCAGGATCAAGTGCAGAGGTTGGTTCATCAAAAAGCATAAGCTCTGGCTGAATGGCAAGTGCACGGGCAATCCCGACACGCTGCTTTTGACCGCCTGAGAGCTGAAATGGATACAGGTCTTTTTTATCCTCAAGACCGACCTTTTGCAAGAGCTGAATGGCTTCTTTTCGAACCATTTCCTTTGGACGGCGCTGCACCTGGACAGGACCTTCCATGACATTTTCAAGCACTGTACGGTGAGGAAACAGGTGATAATCCTGAAACACCATTCCTGATTTCCGGCGTAGCTTCAGCAGATCAGCTGATTTATTTTTTTTCGAAAAATCAATCGAGAAATCATCGAAGGTAAAGGAGCCGCCATTTGGTATTTCAAGTGCATTTAAACAGCGAAGCATCGTTGTTTTCCCAGATCCAGATGGACCGAGAATGGCCACAACCTGCCCTTTGTTGATCGAAAAATCAATCGACTTTAAAATCTCATTTTCACCAAAGGATTTCTTTAAGCCTTTGACTGTTAGCATGTCGTTCCCTCCTTACCTTGCGACATATCGATCAAGTCGTTTTTCAATTTGATGCTGAACGAGCGATAGAATGAAGCAGAATACCCAATAGATGAGGGCTGCTTCCATATAAATAAACAAGATCTGATCCAAGTTCGCCGCAGCAATTTCCTGTGATTTACGGAACATCTCTGCCACGAGAATTTGGGAGGCAAGGGATGTATCCTTCACTAAGCTAATGAATGAATTAGACAGCGGTGGAATTGATACACGCACAGCCTGCGGTAAAATGACGCGGACGAGCGTTTTGCGATGTGTCATCCCAATGGAATAACCTGCTTCCCATTGTCCTTTTGGAACAGACAGGACGGATGCACGGATAATTTCCGACGCATACGCACCTACGTTTAAAGAAAAAGCAATAATGGCACTTGGATATGGATCCAGTGTGATATTAAATGTCGGAAAGAAATAGAAAATAATAAACAATTGCACAAAAAGCGGCGTTCCGCGAACGGCCGACACATAGATGGAGAAAATCCATCTGAGGGCTTTAATTTTAGACATTCTAGCAAGAGCTGTCACAAGCGCGATAAAAATACCAATAATAAAGGCAATGATGGCGAGGGGAATTGTATAATAAATCCCCTGCATCACCATTGGCCAAAAAGATTGCTGAAGAAGATCCCAAGGAATGACGACTCCTAGGATGTTATTTTGTAACATCTTCACCAAACCATTTCTTAGAAATCTTAGCGAGTGTACCGTCTTTTTTCATTTCTTTTAATGCGCCATTCACTTTGTCAACGACTTCGCCGCTGCCTTTTCTGAATGCGAAATAAGTTTCTTGAGGATCTCCTGTTTCAAATGCAACTTTTAGGTTTTTGTTACCGCTTGTTTTCAAGTAATTCAATACAGCCAATTTGTCATTGAACGTCAGATCAGCACGTCCTTGCTGAATCAATTGAATGGATTGTGCAAGACCTTCGACGCCTTCGATCTTAGCACCAGCATCTGTTGCTAGTTTGTTGTAGTTACTTGTTAACGATTGTGCTGCTTTTTTGCCTTTAACATCAGATAGTTTCTTGATGTCATTGTTATCTGATTTTGTCACAACAATAGCTTGAGATGTCGTGTATTTATCAGAGAAATCGTATTGATTTTCACGGCCAGTTTTCCCAACTTGGTTCGCTACCACGTCAAAACGTTTTGCATTCAGTCCAGCAAACATACTGTCCCATTGTGTTTCTTTGAATTCAGGTTTTAAGTCAAGGCGTTTTGCTACTTCAGTGATGACTTCTACATCGTAGCCAGTTAATTTATCTGTCTTTTTGTCATGGAAAGTGAAAGGAGCATAAGTACCCTCAGTTCCGATGGTTAATACACCTTTATCCTGAATGGATTTCCAAAGGTCTCCTGATTCCTTAGACCCAGATTGTTTATTCGCGTTGTCGCTTGCACCAGATCCACATGCCGTGATCAATGCAACACAAGCGCCTAAAATAATGGCAAAGAACATTTTTTTCATTTTATTCCCCACTTTTCTTGTTGGTATTTACAACATATGATCTTACAGAGAAGCAACCTAAAAGTAAAGCATTTGAAACTAGCTTGAGCGAATCTCACCAACTTTATGCCCGCAACCCATTTCTTTCAAACCTAAAAAGTCATTCAGTTTATTTGTGCGAACATTACTAAAATAAAGACTTTGAGACAGTGACCATAGAAGGAAGCATATTTATTATAAAAGATGTATAATTAGTAGGTTGTTTTGAAAATGGAATGAATCACATGGAGACATGTTTTAATAACAGAGCATCTTAGAAGAAGGAGGGCATCATTGTGGATGTTGGACAAAATCAGCCTGAACAATTGAAAAGGGCGATGACCTCCCGCCATTTATTTATGATTTCACTTGGCGGTGTCATTGGGACAGGCTTTTTCTTAGGAACGGGCTATACGATTGGACAAGCAGGGCCAGTCGGAGCCGTTCTTTCATATATTGTGGGCGGATTGATCATGTATTTAACCATGCTGTGTCTTGGGGAGCTGTCGGTTGCACTTCCTGTGTCGGGGTCGTTTCATACGTATGCGACGAAATTTGTCAGCCCGGCAGCGGGTTTTGCTGTCGGCTGGATTTATTGGCTCGGCTGGGCGGCAACGGTCGCCCTTGAGTTCTTATCAGCAGGACAGCTGATGAGGCGCTGGCTGCCGCAAGTAGATGTGTGGATTTGGTGTCTCATATTCGGACTCTGTCTTTTCTTATTAAATGCCCGGTCAGCAAAAGCGTTCGGGGAGTCGGAATTTTTCTTTTCTACCATTAAAATTATTGCAATTTTACTCTTTATTGGCGTAGGCGGAGCGGCGATGTTTGGGTTTATTGATACAACGAGCGGTGAACCCGCCCCTTACTTCAGCCATTTTGTGAATGATGGGCTGTTTCCAAATGGCCTGCTTGCCGTTGTGGTCACGATGATTACGGTGAATTTTTCGTTTCAGGGAACAGAGCTGATCGGTATTGCGGCAGGAGAAAGTGAAAACCCCGAGAAAACCGTTCCTCGTTCGATTCATCAAACCGTATGGCGTACACTTGTCTTTTTCGTCTTATCTATTTTCGTCTTAGCCGGTATGGTGCCTTGGAAGGAAGCCAGTGTGCTGCAAAGTCCATTTGTTACTGTGTTTGAGAGAACGGGCATTCCTTTTGCGGCAGACATCATGAACTTTGTCATTATTATTGCTTTATTATCTGTTGCGAACTCTGGCTTGTATGCATCGACGAGAATGCTGTATTCCTTATCGAAGGAAGGAATGGCAGGAAAAGCATTTAGACGCGTCAATCAGCGCGGCATACCGATGAATGCCTTACTGCTCACTTTCCTGTTTACAGGGATTTCGCTGTTATCCGGTTTTTTTGCAGAGAAAACGGTATTTGCCTGGATCGTGTCCATTGCCGGAATGAGTGCCCAGACAGGCTGGATCACGATTACATTATCACAGCTTCTTTTCCGTAGAAAATATTTGAAAGCAGGCGGAAAACTGGAAAACTTAAAATTTAAAACGCCTCTTTATCCGGTGCTGCCAATCATTGCGATTACACTGAATACCATCGTGTTGGTCAGCCTTGCCTTTGATCAAGAGCAGCGCATCGGGCTATATGTCGGCGTACCGCTCATGATCATTGGATATGTTGTCTACCATCGCTATGTGAAAAAGCATCAGGCACAAAGTGAGCCGCTGAAGCTGCAAATCCATGGAGATGATGAGATTCGGTTTTAAAATCAAAAAACACTAAATTTAAGAAATTTAAAAACACCTCTGATATCAATCTGAAGGTGTTTTTTTTTGAAGTGATTCTGGAACTTCTCATATCAATAGAAGTACTATTTAACTGAGCTGTAGTTCTCAACTAACAACAAAAGTTAGTTCATATCCTGCTGTTTAAAATCTTGTTGTTCAAAATTTTGGAGCTTATTCTGATATCCTACGTTATTATTACCCCAAAGCTTCTCGTAATCCCATACTGTTAGCGCTTTCAAAACACTTCTTGTTTCATCATCAGCCTGTTCCATTGAACCATTATTCTTTAACCTATTAATTTCATTAATCATAATGGAATGAGTTTTCTTAGATAATTTAAATTTAAATGAAATAACTAAACTAATCCCGACTAGCCCTACAGTTCCGAAAAACAGAATACCTACAATCCCATTTATTGCTGTCGTAGACTGTGTCGTCGCACTTGCAACGAATCCACTTTCCTGTAAAATAACTCCTACCAAGAATGTGGCTAAAGCTGTAGTACTCTTGCGTGTAAAAGTCATAATACCTGCAAATATTCCTTCTCTTCTTTTACGAGTGACCATTTCATCTACATCAGGAATGAAAGTGTAAATATTCCATGGTATATAATATAATCCACTCTTTCCGATGCCTAAAATAACAGAGAAAGCATACAGCGCTATAATCATATAAGTTGGTTGTGTGAAGTATAAAAATATATAACCACTGATACATGTAATAATAGCAGTATAAGATATTTTCAAAGATGGCGCAGGACCTATTTTAATCACGAGCCAACCAAACAATATGGTACATACCATTTGAAGTAATGAACCAATAGATAATAAATCGGCTGCGAGCACTGCATCTTTATTTAAAGAAAACACAACAAAGTAGACAAAGACAGCGTTTAAAATATCCATGGCAGTAAACGAACAAATATACATCGTGAGGTGCTGACGGAAACTTCTAATTCTAAAAGTAGATGTTAAGTCAATGATGACTTTTTTTATGGATTCTATAGCAGGTACTTTTTCTACACCATCAGGTTCTATCATGTCTTCTTCTATTTTACGTTCCCATGTTGTTCTATGTGTAATTAATAATGCAGCCATAAAAATAAAGGTGAAGATAATTCCATTGTAAAGAAAAACTTGAGGTGAATCTTTTCCGAATATTTCGAATAATCTGCCTGGAATAAAGGTAGCTAAAAATGTTCCTAGTCCTGAGTAGATTAATCTTATTGTTGAGAGCTTGGTCCGTGCATTAAAATCATTCGTCATTTCAGCTCCAAGTGTTTCAAATGGAATTAATACCATTGCTGCAAGGAATTCTAACAAAATATAAACCGTTAAATAGTACCAGTAATTCATATCAGAAATCCAAAGAAGAGAATAAATAACCATCAAAGGGCTTCCAATTAGTAAAAAGAACCTGCGTCGTCCAAATTTTTTCCCAAGTTTTGTACGACCAAAATTGTCAGTGATATGGCCCATAATTGGGCTTGCTATCGCATCAATAATACGAGCAATTGCAATAATAGATCCTGCTTCAACAGGGGTAAGACCACAGTATGTAATAAAAAAATATAACATCCATGCGCCTATGATAGCGAATGCTCCCCCTCCAAATAAATCCATTGTTCCATAACCAATATAATTTTTGAGTGTTAGTTTCCTGTTCTCAGTCTGCATTCTTATTTCTCCTTTCCAAGCCTACTTATAAATTTAAAAAAACATATAAAATAAAGATGTATGACAAGGAAAAAAATAAAAATATTAAACACCTGAATACGCCATAAAACCTCCATCAACAGGAATGGTCACGCCGGTAACAAATGCTGACATATGATCATCAACAAGCCATAATAGGGTACCAAGAAGATCTTCTGGCGTACCAAACCTTCTCATTGGTGTGTTCGAAATAATCTTATGAGACCTCTCTGTATAATCTCCTTCTTCAGTTAGGAGAAGGTTTTTATTTTGTGAGGTTAAAAAGAAGCCCGGTGCTATGGCATTTACTCTAATTCCTGCCTCGGCCATATGAACAGCTAACCATTTGGTGAAATTTTCAATTGCTGCTTTTGCCGCGCTATAAGCAGGCACTTTGGTCATTGGAGAAGGGGCACTCATAGATGACATGTTGATGACAACTGCTCCCTTTCGATGAACCATATTTTTAGTGAAAATTTGTGTAGGAATAAAAGTCCCCATAAAATTTAAATCAAATACATTTTGTACACTATCTGTACTTAAATGAAAAAAAGTATTTACCTTAGGATTAGTAAGGTCTTCTGTTTGAAATATTTCATTGGTTGTATTTGCACTGGAGTGGTTACCACCAGCTCCATTTATCAATATTGTACAATTGCCTAATTCCTCTGTTACAATTTTCTCGGCTTGTTCAACACTCTCTTTATTCAGAACATCACATTTAATCGCAATCGCTTTCCCGCCCATAAGGTTAATTTCTTCGGCTACCTTTTCACCTTTTTCGACTGTTCTATTTAAAATGGCCACAGACACGCCATGTCTAGCAAGTTCCTTTGCCATGGCGCTGCAAAGTACTCCACTTCCTCCTGTTATGACAGCTACTTTACCAGCTAAATTTTTATTTTCTTGTATGTTTACCATGTAGCTTCCTCCTTTGCTTCTTTTCATACAGAATGTTTATTTTGTAAAGCATCCCAAGCTCCCCACAAATACATAATTCCAAGTGCTCTATCATAAAGACCATATCCAGGCCTGCATTGTTCATCCCATATGTGTCTTCCATGATCGGGTCTACAATAACCTTTGAATCCGCTTTCATAATAAGCGTGTATAATAGCTGAAACATCTACTGATCCATCTTTTGATCGATGCGATGTTTCAACAAAGTCCCCGTTATCATATACACGTACATTTCTTATATGAGTAAATGGGATTCTATCAATAAATTCGTGAATCATAGAAACTAAATCATTTTCTAAGTTTGCTCCTAAAGATCCTGTACAGAGCGTTATACAATGATGTGGGCTATTATTTAGTTGTAAAATTTTTCTGATGTTTTTTTGGTTAGTTACTATTCGCGGTAGACCAAAGACAGGCCAAGGTGGATCGTCAGGATGAATAGCCATTTTAATATCATGAAGTTCTGCAATTGGAATAACCTGATCTAAAAAATATTTCAAGTTGTCCCATAAATCATCGTCTGTTACATTTCTGTAGGCTTCAAAAAGGTGGTGGAGGTGATTTAACCGCTCTGGTTCCCAACCTGGCATGGTTAAACTGGAGTTCTCACTAATTTTATTTACTAAGTCTTTCGGATCAATATCTTTAATTCGACTATGTTCATAAAATAGAGCTGTAGAGCCATCAGGAAGTGTTTTATTTAAGTCTGTACGGATCCAATCAAATACAGGCATAAAGTTATAACATATGACTTTAACACCGACCTTTGCTAGCTTCTGAATTGTTTTCTTATAATTTTCTATGTATCGATCTCTAGTTGGAAGTCCGAGCTTAATGTCTTCATGAACATTCACGCTTTCAACCACTTCAATATGAAGGTTATGTTTATCAGCTAATTTTTTCATTTCTACAATTCTTTCTAGTGGCCACTCTTCTCCTGCGGGCACATCATGCAGTGCCCAAACAATTCCTTCCACTCCTGGAATCTGCTTTATTTGTTCCAGTGTGATTGTGTCGTTTCCTTCGCCAAACCATCTAAATGTCATCCTCATCTACCATCACCCCTAAAATATAAGTAACAACCTATTTTTATTTAAAATAATTTGGATATTCTTTCTTCAATAATTCTTTATCAACAAGTGCAATTTTCAAATGCTCTTCCATGATTGTTTCAGCTTTATCAGCATCTTGATCTTGTATTGCTTTGAAGATATTTACATGTTGAGAAAAAATATTATCCCAATTATAATCTGTTACTAGCCTTAACATGCGACTCCTATTAAAGTGTACATTCATCTGTTGAATAACTAACCATGTTTTTTCTTTTTTACACCGCTTGAAAATAGTTCTATGAAACTCCTCATCTAATTCAAACATTTTTTTATAATCTTTTTTCTTAACGCAAATTTTTTGCATACTTAAATTCATATCTAAATCATTAATCAACTCTTCAGAAGGTTCCTGACAGGCTAGTCTAATCACTGCCTTCTCGAGATGTTCTCGCATAAACCGTGCTTCCTCCACAAGGTTCAAATCAATTAAAGAAACAAATGTACCTCGTTGAGGGTAGATACTTAATAATCCTTCTTGAGATAATTTTAAAAAGCTTTCTCTTACAGGAGTTCGACTAACATTAAATTGAATGGATATTTCTTTTTCAGAAATATTTGTCCCAGGTGGAAGCTTCAGGCTTAATATTTGATCTTTTAGCATATTGTAAACTTGTTCCCTCGTAGAGAGGTTTTGGTTTTTAAAATCAATATTCATTATTCTAATCTCCTTTCTCTAACATACTACCATACAAGTGCATTAGAATGGTAGACACTAATTTAATTTTTCTGAATATTACCCTGTGAGCATTTATAACTCTTGATGATTCTAACTATGTAAGCCATGATCAATCATAAAAGTGAGGGATATTAAAAAGAAAATTCAAAAAACTATACAAAATTCAAAAAGATTGAGTTATAATGTTTTTGAGCTACCATACTAGTATAACTAGAATATTAATAGAACGAACGGTACTCTGATCTATCAGTTAGGTGAATCATTCAGTTTTTTGAAAGCGCTATCTCATTATTAGAAGTGAAAATTTATCTTCTTGCAGAAGGGAAAGATTGATATGACCAACATCGCAATTATAGGAACTGGATCTATTGCAACTGCCCATATCGAGGCTTATCTTGCAATGCCTGAAATCAGTAAAATTGTAGCTTTAGCTGATATTTATCCTGAAAAAGCAATGTCTGCAGCAACAAAATATAACCTAGAAGCACGAGTTGTCGCTAACTACCAAGAGTTATTGAATGATCCTACGATTGATGCCGTTTCCATTTGTACACCTCCTTATATGCACGCAACCATTGCCATCGATTTTCTTAAAGCAGGCAAACATGTCTTAGTAGAAAAACCTATGGCTTCTTCTCTAAAAGAATGTGACGAAATGATAAAAGCATCTATTGAAAGCCAAAAGCTTTTATCCGTTGTTGCTCAAAACAGGTTTATGACGCCCATTATGAGATTAAAACATGTCCTTGATCAAAACCTCATTGGAAAAATCGCTCATACTCAAGTTGATTCTTTTTGGTGGCGTGGTCATAGTTACTATGATTTATGGTGGCGCGGTACATGGGAAAAAGAAGGTGGAGGTTGTACACTTAATCATGCTGTCCATCATATTGATATGTTGCAATGGATGTTAGGATTGCCGACTGACATTTTTGCAGCAACTAGTAATACCTTGCATGATAATGCAGAGGTTGAAGACCTTTCGATTGCTGTACTTCGCTATGGAAATGGCAGCTTAGCTCAAGTAACCAGTTCTGTTGTTCATCATGGAGAAGAACAACAATTGATTTTTCAAGGTGAAAAAGCTAGAGTATCTGTCCCATGGAAAGTAAATGCTCAAATAGCTAAAGAAAATGGGTTTCCTCAAGAGAAAAATGATGAGGATTTAGAAAATCGTATTCAGGAAGCTTTTAATCAATATCCGGAATTACTATTTGAAGGGCATAAAGGACAAATAAATAATTTTTTAATGGCTATCAAGGGTAACCAGAAGCTTTTAATTGATGGAACAGAAGGAAGAAAAACACTAGAACTTATTACAGCCATCTATAAATCTGCAAACCAAGGTGTTCATGTGAAGCTTCCTCTTTTAGCAGACGATCCTTTTTACACACGTGAAGGCATGCTCGCGAACGTTAAGCATTTTTATGAAAAACAAAGCAGTGTAGAAAATTTTTCAGACGATACGATAACCGTTGGAGGAAATTACGAGAAACTATGAGTCTAACGTTATAAATTATTAAAAATAAACTGGAAGCTAGCTAGAGGAGGAACAAATCATGCAGAAAAGTGATGGAATGAATTATGCTCCTAAGGGAAAAAGTGCCCCTGTTGTTACAGAAGGACAATTCGTAATAGCAGCTATAGGTCTTGATCATGGACACATCTATGCAATGTGCAATGGATTAACTGAGGCTGGGGCTACATTAAAATGGGTGTATGATCATGATCAGAAAAAAGTACAAGAATTTTGTAAAGCATATCCGGAGGTACAGGCAGCCAAAAGTGAGAAAGAAGTTCTCGAAGATCCTGATGTAAGGCTCGTGGCAGGCGCAGCCATTACATCTAAACGCTGTGATTTAGGGCTGCGTGTTTTAGATCATGGTAAGCATTACTTTACGGATAAATCACCTTTTACAACGTTAGAACAATTGGAGCTTGCTCGTAAAAAAACAGCTGAAACGGGGCTTAAATGGGCTGTTTATTATAGTGAACGTTTGCACGTGGAGAGTGCCGTATTTGCTGGTCAATTGATTGAACAAGGAGCCATTGGAAAAGTGGTACAAGTTCTTGGGACTGGCCCACATCGTAGTAATGTAGAAAGCAGACCAAGCTGGTTTTTTGAAAAGGAGTATTATGGAGGTATTCTATGTGATATTGGTAGTCACCAAATTGAACAATTCCTTTACTATTCTGGCGCAAAAGATGCAAAAGTTGTACATAGTAAAGTGGGCAATTATAAACATCATCAGTATCCAGAATTGGAAGACTTCGGCGATGCTACTTTAATTGCGGATAATGGGGCTACAAACTATTTTAGAGTAGACTGGCTGACTCCTGATGGCCTTAGCACTTGGGGGGATGGGCGTACATTCATTCTTGGAACAGATGGGTATATTGAAATTCGCAAATACGTAGACATAGCAAGGGATAAAACAGGAGACCATTTATACTTAGTAAATCAACAGACAGAGCAACATTTTTCTCTAAATGGAGAAGTAGGATTCCCTTACTTTGGTGAACTTATTTTAGATTGTTTAAACGATACTGAAAATGCTATGACTCAAGAGCATACTTTTAAAGCCGCAGAACTATGCTTAATTGCACAACGAGACGCAATCTATGTAAATACGGAGATTGAATTAAGTAAGATCTAAAAAAGTGAGGTGTTATTTTTGTTAATAACACCTTATTTCATTTAATTGAGATTTTCTAAACATAAGTATAGAGGTGACTATATTGTCTACATTCCTAAGCGAAGATATGATGCTTAATCACGAAAGTTCAAAAGTTCTTTATCATGATTACGCGAAAAATATGCCAATCTATGATTTTCATACGCATTTAATGGCTGATGACATTGCTGCTAACAAAAAATATGAAAATATGACTGATATTTGGCTTAATGGAGACCACTATAAATGGAGGGCTATGCGGTGGTTTGGTGTAGAAGAAAGATTGATCACGGGGAATGCAAGTGACAAGGAAAAATTCTTAGCTTGGGCCCAAACGGTTCCATATACAATAGGAAACCCTCTTTATCATTGGTCACATTTAGAATTAAGTCGTTATTTCAATATAAATGAGTTGTTCTCAGAAAAAAATGCACATAAAGTTTGGGATATCTGTAATGAGAGATTAAATGAAAGGAACATGTCCACAAATGGAATTTTAGAAAAATTTAATGTAAAAGTTGTATGTACGACTGATGATCCAATCGATACTTTAAAAATTCATCAAATCATACGTAAAGATGTAGGAATTACTACTAGGGTCCTACCTACATTTAGACCGGATCAAGCTTTAAATATTGAACAATCAAATTTTGTGAATTATATAGAAAAATTAGGTGAGTCAATCAACGGCGTTGTTTTAACATATGAAAACTTTATCGCTTCATTACATTCACGAATTGATTATTTTCACGCGAATGGATGCAGAATGTCTGATCATGGTTTTGAAATATTTCCATTTTCACCAGCTACTGAACAAGAAGTATCTTCTATATTTGTACGTGCGCTGCAAGGAAAAACACTATCCCAAGAGGATATCAATAAATTTAAAACAAACACTCTTCTTCACCTGAGTAAAAAATATCATTCTCTTCATTGGACCATGCAATTACACATAGGTGCTTTAAGGAATAATAACACACGAATGTTCAAGTTAACGGGAAAAGATAGTGGGTACGACTCTATGTCTGACTTCCACCTAGCAAGACATTTAAATGGTTTTTTGAATGAATTAGACAAAGATAACCTTTTACCTAAAACCATTATCTATAATTTAAATCCCGTTCATAATGCGATTGTGGCCTCTACTATAGGGAATTTTCAATCTTCTGATGCCAGAGCAAAAATTCAATTTGGATCTGGGTGGTGGTTTAATGATCAAAAAGACGGCATGCTAGATCAAATGAAAACATTATCTAATATAGGTTTGCTTAGCACTTTCGTAGGTATGCTTACAGACTCCAGAAGCTTTTTATCGTTCCCTCGCCATGAATATTTCAGAAGAATTTTATGTAATTTATTTGGGACTTGGATAGAAAATGGTGAGCTTCCAAGGGATTACGAATTTATAGGAAAAATAGTCAAAGATATTTGTTATCACAATGCCGTGAATTATTTTAACATCGAAATAAATGAGACAGTACCAATGAAAACGAATGAATCATGCAGTAAGATATAAAATTTCTATATGAAGACTGATCATCAATAAAGTGAAAAACTGGACATGATGTACTCATGTCCAGTTTTTTATTAATGAACGCCTTTCATCGCTTTCTTAATCACTGGTGTCAGTAATAGCATTACAACGCATAAAACGATGGCCAGCAATCCGATGATACCGAAATAGACGGTTTCTGGCACTTTATCAAACAGTTTGACTACTTGCGCATTGATCGCCTGTGCCATCGCATTTGAAAGGAACCAAAGGCTCATCGTTTGCGCTGAGAAGGCAGCAGGTGCCAGCTTTGTTGTCGCTGACAGTCCAACTGGTGATAAGCAGAGCTCTCCGATCACAACGAGGAAGAAGCTCAGAACGAGCCATAATGGGCTCACAAGTGTGTTCGGACCGGACATGTATGCAGGAATGATCATGATGATGAAGGATAACCCCGCAAACAGAAGGCCGAGTGAGAATTTAATCGGGGTAGACGGCTGTTTCTTCCCAAGTCTGACCCATAACCAAGCAAACACTGGAGACAGCAGCACAATAAAGATTGGGTTCAATGATTGGAACCATGAAGACGCTAGTGTCATCCCAAGAAAATTCAAGTTTGTTCGTTGATCTGCATATGTCGCTAAAATGTTTGAGCCTTGTTCTTGAATCGCCCAGAACATCACGGCAGCAAGGAACAATGGAATATAAGCGAGAACCCTGGATTGCTCCACTGCACTCGTCTTTTTACTGAAATACATGACAATGAAATAAACAATCGGAATGAGTAAACCAAGGGCACTGACAAACCAAGTGAATAGATTAATTGTGAGTGCGCCTGTTTGAATGCCAATGACAGCAAAAACTGCGAGCAAAATCACAACCAATGATCCGTAAATTTTGAAGTTCTTACGCTCGGCAGCTGATAATGGATTTGTCACATAAGTGCCGGCAAGACCAAGGTTCGGTTTTTTTGTGACCACAAATGTAATGAGTCCAACAAGCATCCCAACGGCAGCGAGTGAGAACCCGAGGTGGAAATTCACTTTTTGACCGAGTGTTCCGACAATTAATGGGGAGATAAAGCCACCCATGTTGATCCCCATGTAGAAAATACTAAATCCAGAGTCCCTGCGCGGGTCTGTTTTTGTATACAGGTCGCCAACAATGTTTGAAACGTTTGGCTTAAGAAGACCTGTCCCAATAATAATCAGTCCCATACTAATAAAGAGCGCTGTTGCTCCGCTTGGCAAAGCCAAAATCACGTGGCCAAGCATAATGAAAACTCCGCCATAAAACACCGTACTGGACGAACCAAATACCCGGTCGGCGAGCCATCCGCCAATAACTCCTGACATATAGACAAGCGCACCGTAGACCGACATGATCGAATTGGCTGTCGTCTGGTCAAAGCCTAGACCGCCTTTTGTCACCTCTGTGTACATATAATAAATAAGCAGTGCACGCATGCCATAATAGGAGAAACGCTCCCAAAATTCAGTGAAAAACAGTGTGTAAAGTCCTTTAGGATGTCCAAAAAACCCTTTTTGAGGAACACTTTTAACAATTTTATCGTGGTCAATTGTAGACATGGCATAGATCCTTTCTTAAAAAAAGAGATATGAGAAAAATGATATTCTTGTATAGTTCTTGTGTCAATATAAAACTATTCTAAAACAGGAAAATGTTAGTTCAATAGGCTTAAAGACTCAAAAAAATGAAAAATTCATTGAAGTAAAAATTATCGGAAAGTTATTCCGGAAGAATTTATTTAAAATTTGAATCAATGTACAAGCAAACCTTTACCACATGCATAGAATGACGAGAGAACATGTGTGAAAAGGAGTGATTTAGGTTGGGGGAATTGAATGAAGCTGATCTAAAAAAACCTGTTGTCAATGTACTAGATTTTGGCGTGATTGCTGACGGGAAAACGGATTGCACAGCCAAGCTCAATGAATGTTTAGAATGGACAAAAGCACAAGGGTATTCCCATGTCTGGCTGCCGAGCGGCACATATTTAATAGATGCGGTGTACAGAGGTGATTCATTTTTTCCTTTCCGAGGTGCAGGTATACGGGTGCCAAGTCATATATGCATTGAGATGGCTTCAGACGCTGTGATAAAGGTAAAACCAAATGATTCATGGGGGTATGCAGCCTTTTATATAGGAAAGGTTCAGAATGTGACCATCCGAGGCGGACGTATTGAAGGGGATCGTCATGAGCATGTATACAAGCCGCTACCCTCTGAACGAAAAACCCATGAATGGGGCTTTGGGGTGTGCATTGAAGGTGCCTCCCATGTCGAGGTGAATCATGTCCAAATAAAAAATTGTATGGGAGACGGCATTATTGTCAGTCCCCATGGTTTATTGACAGAGGGGGAACCGTACTCGCCTGCTGCATCTATTGATATTTCCGGCTGCACCATCACCGATTCGAGACGCAACAATATTTCGATTACAGGCTGTGATGGGGTCATTGTGGAGGACTGTCTCTTGGAAAGAGCAGGAGTAAATGGGGTCGAGCCGAGAATGGGCATTGATATTGAAGGCTATGGAGAAAATGCCGTTAATATGGAAGAACCGCTGAATATTCAGATTCGAAACAACATCGTCAGAGGAGGTGCTGCAAGCTCCATCTATAACTTTAATGGCTATGGTGTGATCATTGAAGGCAACCATACAGATAGCAGTATCTCCTATGGCTTCTCCACCGAAACGATCATTGCCAACAATATGATTCGTGCAGTGGGAGGAGGTGTTACAAAAGCAGGGATTACGAGCTTAGGCGTCTCACTTGGTCAAACGGAAAACAATGTGATTATTATTGGCAATATGATTGAGGGGTTTGAAAAAGGGATTGATGTGAGGGGAGACAGTGTTCACATTACAGGTAATAAAATTAGTCTTTTTGAAGATGCGGCTGTGTCCGTTTATATGGCGAATCGTATTCTAATAGAAGGAAACCATATTGAATCAGGAACGAGTACCGGAAAAAGGAGCGCCTCCCTGCGTATCTATCAATCGGATAGTGTCGTCTTTTCAAACAATACGGTCTATTCTGTTATCGATGCGGCCGTGGTGAGAGGAACGAATATCCTTATTCAGCACAATCAATTCAAAGAATTCAGCAGAGGAATCTGGGTGCAGGAAGGGGAAACAGGGATCAACGGCAACCACTTTATTCAAGAAGGACACCCGGAGCTAGATTCTTCCTATACGATCAGTGTCACCGAAAATGCAAAGGCTTTCATCTGGCAGAATCGCTTTAAAAACTATCAAAACTACGCTGTATACAGTAGCACGACAGGGGCATTAGAAATTAAAGACAATTCCTTTGAAGAAACATCCTTATATGTGGTGATGTATATTAAAAATGGTTCACCACAAATTGGAGATAACCGCTTCTATTTAAATCGATCGATCGGACAGCCGACAGCGATCTTTATTGACCAGGCTTCCTCAGCTCGTGTGCTGCGCAATAACATCATCAATCTATCTCCTCAAAAAGCGATTGCCGTCCGCACCGCAAATTCCACTCATTCTGTCATCGCTCACAACATGCTGGAGCGCAGTCAATTGTTGACACATACCACAGACCGGCTCATCGGAAATATTGAGATTGATACGCCATCATGAGCGTTTAAAATCCCTTATTTTGGAGGTTCAGAAGGCGGTTGACAATCCTGTAAAAAGGGCATATAGTAATAATTATTTTTCATTTTTCGCAACATTTGCCCTTTTTTTATTAATAAAACCGATTAATTCAATCAGAAAAATGTATCTTCTAAGGACTTCAGTTTGATACATGTAGGATATAGAAAGGATGAAGAACAAGTGTCACAGCCGAAAAGGAAGCTCAAGCTAGGCGTATTCATCGCAGGAACTGGACATCACGTTGCCTCTTGGAGACATCCGAATGCAGTACCAGACGCAGCCATGAACCTAGATTATTTTAAACAATTAGCGAAAAAGGCAGAGGAAGGAAAGCTGGATTTGCTCTTTTTAGCTGACAGTTTATCCATTAATCAAACCTCTCATCCGAACGTATTAACGAGATTTGAACCGCTCACGCTGCTTTCATCGATTGCTGAGTCTACTTCAACGATTGGTTTAGCAGCAACAGCTTCCACTACATACAGTGAGCCTTTCCATATTGCAAGACAGTTTGCCTCCCTTGATCATTTATCAGGCGGAAGAGCGGCATGGAATGTGGTCACATCTTCTATTGAAGAAACAGCGAAAAATTTTAGCGGAGAAGAGCATTTAGCACACCATAAACGTTATGAACGGGCAGAAGAGTTCGTCGAAGTCGTCAAAGGTCTCTGGGATTCTTGGGAGGAAGACGCCCTTGTCAGAAACAAGGAAACAGGAGAATTCTTCGAATCTAGTAAGCTTCATGAGCTCCAGCATAAAGGTGAGTTCTTCTCAGTCAGGGGGCCTCTCAACGTATCACGCACGCCGCAAGGGCAGCCCGTGATCATTCAAGCAGGATCTTCCGAAGATGGTCAAAAGCTTGCAGCAAAAACAGCAGAGCTCATTTTCACTGCACAAAACGATCTCGAAAAAGCGAAGGGATTTTATCAAAGCTTGAAGGGGAAAGTAGAGGCTGCTGGCCGTGCTAGAGAGGACGTCAGCATCATGCCGGGTATCTTCCCGATCATTGCTGAGACAGAGGAAGAAGCCCGAGCAAAATATGAAGAATTACAGGAGCTGATTGTTCCTGAGATTGGACTGAGCATTCTGCAAAATTACTTAGGCGGGATTGATCTGTCTCAGTATCCGTTAGACGGACCGCTTCCAGAGATTGATCCGAGCACGTCAAATGCTGTGAAAAGCCGTTTTGATCTCGTGATGAATATGGCGAGAAAGGATAACCTGACCATTCGCCAGCTCTATCAATCAGTTGCCGGCTCACGCGGTCATAATATTTTCATTGGAACGCCGGAGCAGCTGGCAGACGTGATGGAAACATGGCTGAATGAAGAAGCAGCAGACGGCTTTAATGTCATGCCGCCGCTCTTGCCAGAAGGGCTGGATGTGTTTGTAGACCGCGTCGTCCCAATCCTTCAGGAACGAGGCTTATTCAAAACCGATTACACAGGACAAACCTTACGAGAAAATCTCGGACTAACAGAGCCAAAAAATCGCTACACGACATAAGGTGAGGTGACTAACGTTGGGATACACGTTTCGTCTGGCAACAGAGGCAGATATAGAGGCGCTGCTTGAACTAACAACAAGAGCCTATGAGCCAATTCGTGAGCTCGGCATCCAGTTCCAAGCAGCACATGCCGATTTCGCTCTCGTTCAGAATAATGTACAAAAGAATCTTTGCTATGTGATGGAAGAGGACGGAGAGCTTCTATCCACCTTATCACTCCGTATGCCTTGGGGAGAGCAGCCAGGACCGTTCGGCGTCCCTCACATCTGGTGGTTTGCCTCAGAACCAGCCGCCAAAAAAGGGACAGGCTCTGCCTTGCTGGAATGGGTTGAAACCGAAGTACTAAGGGATACACTAAAGGTACCGTACGTGTCACTCGGTACAGCTGATAAGCACCCGTGGCTCGTAGAAATGTATGAGCGC
Source organism: Bacillus sp. G1(2015b) (assembly GCF_001482475.1). Lineage (NCBI taxonomy): Bacteria > Bacillati > Bacillota > Bacilli > Caryophanales > Bacillaceae > Bacillus > Bacillus sp. G1(2015b). The sequence continues at coordinate 270,199 of NZ_LKIC01000001.1, forward strand.
AAAGGCTATGTCAGAGCAGGAGAAAAGGATTTAGGTAAAGGTCATATCACGATTTATTTTAAAAAACAATTAAGATCAGATATCACACAACCATAAGACGAAAGAAGGGTTTTCGAACATGAAAAACAAAAAGTGGCTAGTCGTTCTTTTTGCAGCAATGCTAGCAGTTTTAGCAGCTTGCGGTGGTAACAATCAGAGTGAAGGCAAAGACGAAAAAGTATTAAAAGTAGGCGCTACTGGACAAAGCTATCCATTTGCTTATAAAGACGATGGCAAGCTTGTCGGATTCGATGTTGAAGTAACAGAAGCCATTGCGAAAAAGCTTGGTTACAAACTAGACTGGCAGCTGAGCGAATTCAGCGGACTAATGGGACAGCTGACATCTGGTAAGCTCGATACGGTGTCAAACCAAGTTGCCATTACAGACGAGCGTAAACAAACATTTAACTTTACAGATACGTACGCATACGCAGGAACACAAATCATCGTGAAAAAAGATAACAACGACATCAAAGGTCTTGATGATTTAAAAGGAAAAACAGTGGCGGCGGTTCTTGGCTCTAACCATGCTAAAAACTTAGAGAGCAAAGACCCAGATAAGAAAATTAAGATTAAAACATATGAAACGCAAGACGGCGTATTAAATGAAGTGGCAAATGGCCGCGTAGATGCTTATGTCAACGGACGCAGTGTATTACTTGCTCAAATTGAAAAAACAGGTCTGCCGCTGAAAATCGTAGGCAACCCAATTGTGTATGAAGAAGTAGGCTACCCATTTGCGAAAGATAAAAAGCATGACAAACTAAGAGAAGAATTTAACAAAGCCATCAAAGAATTAAGAGAAGACGGGACACTTAAGAAATTGTCTGAGAAATATTTCAAAGACGATGTCACAGTGCCAATTAAAAAATAACAACAGCGGCGGTGAAGAGCAGACATGAACAAAATTGATTGGCAGTATATGGTGACGGTTTTTCCGACACTGCTTCAATACTTGCCGATAACGATCTTCATGGCGATTGTCTCCATGGTATTTGCCATTATCATTGGTGTGGTATTCGCTCTTATTACGAAAAACCGAATACCTGTTTTATACCAATTTGCCAAGCTGTATATTTCTTTCTTCAGAGCGGTTCCAACCTTGGTTCAGCTCTTTCTCATTTATTTTGGTCTCCCGCAGCTATTCCCTGCGATGACCTCAATGGATGCTTTAACAGCGGTCATTATCGGATTAAGTATTAAAAACTCAGCATACTTAGCAGAAATTTTCAGAGCGGCTCTGAACTCAGTGGATGAAGGGCAGCTTGAGGCATGCTTATCTGTCGGTATGACAAGATGGCAGTCTTACGTCAGAATTATTTTCCCGCAGGCCATCAGAAATGCGATTCCAGCGACGGGGAATACCTTTATTGGTCTTTTAAAAGAAACATCTCTTGCCTTTACGATTGGTGTGGCAGAAATGTTTGCACAAGGGAAGATGATTGCATCGGCGAACTATAAATACTTTGAAACCTATTTAGCCGTAGGGATTGTATATTGGGTGATGACGATTATTTATAGCTTCCTGCAGGACCTATTTGAACGAAAAATCAGCAAACCTTACCGGAATTAAGGAGGTGTGGACATGATCAAGCTCACCAATTTGAAGAAATCATTCGGCGACCTTGTCGTCTTAGACGGAATCAATCTCGACGTGCAAAAAGGGCAGGTTGTGGCCATTATCGGACCTTCTGGCTCCGGTAAATCCACCTTGCTGCGCTGCTTAAATTTATTAGAAACACCAGATGAAGGCACGATTGAAATTGGCGATGCGAAGCTCGATGCGTCTAAATATTCACGTAAAGAAGCCCATCACCTGCGTCAACAAACGGCCATGGTGTTTCAAAACTATAATTTATTTAAAAACAAGACAGCGCTACAAAACATTACAGAATCATTGCTTGTGACGAAAAAAATGACAAAGCAGCAGGCGAATGAAATCGGTATGAAACTGCTGAAGCAGGTAGGGTTAGAGCAAAAGGCTGACAGCTATCCAGTCACATTATCTGGCGGGCAGCAGCAGCGGATTGGGATTGCCCGCGCGTTAGCGGTTGATCCACATGCGATTTTGCTGGATGAACCAACGTCAGCGCTTGATCCAGAGCTTGTTTCAGGTGTGCTTCAAGTCATTAAATCCATTGCGATTCAAGAAACAACGATGATCATCGTTACACATGAAATGGCGTTTGCAAGAGAAGTGGCAGACCATGTGATTTTCATGGCAGATGGTCATATTATTGAGCAGGGCACGCCAACTGAGTTATTTGATGAAACGAAGAATGAACGGACGAAACGATTTATCCAAAAAGAAGCAGCGGCTGAAGAAGCATAAGCTGCTTTTTATTCTTTAGAGGGGTGATTGACAGTGAAATCATTAGGAAATGAAGCTTTAAACAAACGTTTAATCAACATTCGCCGAGCGCTTCATGAGCATCCAGAGCTGGCGTTTGAAGAATATGAAACGACAAAGAAACTGCGCCGCTGGTTAGAAGAGGAAGGGATCACTGTACTTGATATCCCAGCCCTGCAAACAGGCGTTGTCTGTGAAATCAAAGGAGAACAAGAAGGACCGGTGATTGCTCTGAGAGCTGATATTGACGCACTTCCGATTGAAGAAGCATCTGGCGAACCATTTTCTTCAAAGGTACCGGGCAAAATGCATGCATGCGGTCATGATTTCCATACAGCTTCTATTTTTGGGGCGGCTCTTTTATTAAAGGAGCGGAAACACGAAATCAAAGGAACGGTCCGAATTTTGTTCCAGCCGGCTGAGGAAGTTGCTCAAGGAGCGAAGCACGTTATAGAGGCAGGCGTTTTAGATGGAGTCGATGCGATTTTCGGTATGCACAACAAACCTGACCTGCCAGTCGGCACGATTGGCATTAGAGAAAAAGCATTGATGGCGAGTGTGGATCGGTTTGAAATCGATATTAAAGGAACGGGAGGTCATGCCGGAATTCCAAATCACACGGTGGACCCCATTGCCATCAGCGGGCAGATCACAAGTGCCCTTCAGCAAATCGTCAGCCGCCGCATCAGCTCCTTGCATCATGCGGTTGTCAGCATCACACGCATTCAAGGCGGTACATCATGGAATGTCATACCCGACCGTGTCGAGATGGAAGGAACGGTGCGGACGTTTGAGCCTGAAGTAAGAGCAATGATTCCAGAGCTCATGAAACAAATCGTCAACGGAATTGCAGAAGGATTTGGAGCAGAGGCTGAAGTGAGATGGCATCCTTATTTGCCTTCTGTCATGAATGATGAGCGTCTGACAAAGGTGGTAGAAGAAACGGCGGGCTCGCTTGACTTACGTGTCGTGCAGGCAGAGCAGTCACCGGGCGGAGAAGATTTTGCCCTTTATCAAGAACGCATTCCAGGCTTTTTTGTATGGATGGGGACCAGTGGTACGAAGGAATGGCATCACCCTGCGTTTACATTAAATGAAGACGCACTTCCGGTTGCTGCTGCTTTCTTTGCTGAGCTTGCCGTTCGGGCATTGGAGTCTCGATCATGGAATTAACAAAACAACTGGCAGAGGCAGTGCTTTCTGCTGATCCGCTGCAAGATGAACGGGCCATTCAAATGGCTAGAAATGGCCTGTTAGATGCTGCGGCATCAGCGCTTGCTGCGAAAGAGGATGAAGGGATTCAGAAGCTGATGCAGCTTGTTGAACAGGAAGGCGGAGCCGCTCAGATTCCTGTCATGGGACAAGGGAGGAAGGTGAGCCGCCAATCCGCAGCGATGCTGAACGGCTACCTCATCCATGCTCTTGATTATGATGATGTCCATTCAGATGTGAGAGGACACCCAAGTGCCGTCATCATTCCAGCGCTGCTTTCACAGCTGACAGACGGCAAAGGGTATGGCGAACGGTTTTTAGCTGCCTACATCATAGGTGTTGAAGTGATGGCAAGACTTGGCGAATCCATCGGCAAGGCGCATTATGAGCGGGGCTGGCATAATACGGGGACACTCGGTGCCATTGCGGCAGTATGTGCGATTGGCTATTTGAAGCAGGTCACACGAGAAGAACTGACGAAAGCAATCGGCTTTGCCGGAGCGCAATCAGCTGGAATGCGAAAGCAGTTTGGCTCTGATATGAAACCATTACAAGCCGGCTTAGCTGCTAAAACAGCCGTTTGGTCTATGGATTTAGCTTGTTCAGGTTTTGGCGGGAATGACTCGGCTCTTGATGGCGCACTCGGTTTCTTTTCACTCTATGGAGATCAGGAGCGTGCGGAAAGCCGTTTGCTAGAAGGCTATGGTTCTACATGGCGTATCGTTTCACCTGGGCTGTGGTTCAAAGTATATCCATTCTGCTCAGCAGCCCACCATGCAGCAGATGCGATCCAATCCTTAATGAAAGAGCGGTCTTTCTTGCCGGAGCAGGTAAAACAGGTCGATGTCATATTCCCGCCAGGCGGAGATGCAGCGCTTATTGAGCGAACACCTTTGACTGGGGAAGAAGGACGATTCAGTGTCGAATATGTCATCGCACTTGCAGTGTTTGGACAGACGCTTACGCTGGATGCCTTTACGAAAAAAAATATTCCATCAGACATGCGGATATGGATGAAACGGGTGAGCAGAGGATATGATCAAACGATAGAGCCCCATCCCGATGCTGTTCCAAAAGGACGCTTTACGATTGTGAAGCTCACCTTATCTGACGGCACCACTATCAGCAAACGAGTTGATGTACCTCAGGGAGCACCAGGCTGTGCGTTATCGAAAGAAGATATCATACAAAAGTTAAGCAGCGTCACAAGCGCATCACAAGCACAGCAGATTTTACAGGCGGTTGAAGAGGGAAACGACGCTGCGTATTTGAAGTTGCTGGCATGATAAAAAAGCTCATCGATAGAGATGAGCTTTCAGCGTGTAGACAAACCCTCGCATTCGGTGTCAGTTTTGCGCTCCGGTGCTCGCCCTTCCTAGACTGCAAAGGTTTTCTATCACGCTGAAAGGAAGACAAAGGGCTAAAATAAAGATCATTTTAGCCCTTTGTCAACAATCTGAAAGCTCATCAATAGAGATGAGCTTTTTTAAATAGATCTATCATAAACTGTCAGGAAGTTCTTTATCTAAATATATGAGAATTCCTCATGAGTTAAAGAACCATAAATGACAATGTCCTCATCTTGATATGTTGTAAAGTAATGTTGAATCATAACTCAACTAACATCTTGACCATCTTCTGCAATTCCATCATCAAAAAACTCAGGTGATTCACCGCAGTATTAGTTCTTTCAAAAAGTATGAATAAAAGATGACCAAACGATGATAAGTTCATGAAAACAGTGGAATCCAATTGAGATTTGAGAGGGAAGATGTAAAATAAAGCTACATAAAGAAAAACAATGGCAGCAGCGGAGGCTGATGATGAAAATATTAATGATTGAAGATAATCAGAGTGTTTGTACAATGACGGATATGTTTTTTCAACGAGAGGGATTTCAAGCTGAATTCGTTCATGATGGATTAGAAGGACTGAATCGCTTTCAGCAAGAGGAGAATTGGGATCTGCTCATCTTAGATGTCATGCTTCCTTCGATGGATGGTCTGACCATTTGTCAAAAGGTGCGTCAGATCAGTGATGTTCCGATTATCATGCTGACAGCAAAGGAAACCGAATCTGATCAAGTGCTTGGTTTTGATCTTGGGGCAGATGATTATGTGACCAAGCCCTTTAGCCCACTCACCTTGATGGCAAGAATTAGAGCGGTGAAACGACGCTTTGCTCATACAACGACTCAAGAAAAGGTGAATGAGGGTGAACGGCTGGAGACAGCACATTTTCAGTTGGATAAGAAAACGAGGGAAGTTTTCCTGGATGGAGAGCGAATAGAGAACCTCACACCGAAGGAATACGATCTGTTGTGCTTTTTTATTCAGCATCCTCGGCAAGTATTTTCACGAGAACAATTGCTTGAGCAAATTTGGGGATATCAATTTTATGGAGATGAACGAACGGTAGATGTCCATATTAAACGGCTGCGCCAAAAAATTGGGGACGGTCCTAAGCCCTTTTTGTATACAGTATGGGGCGTAGGGTATAAGTTCGATGAAGATTAAATATTTTTATCAGCTGCTGATCAGTCATCTTGGGTTATTGCTCATCGCCATTGTCATTATCAGCACCCTTTTATCTCATTTTGTGAAAGATATTGCCTATCAAAACAGAGTGAATGAAATGAGCTCCTATGGGAATGAAATCTTGCAAGATTATAAACGACTCCCTAAAAGCGAGATGACCTTTCGTCTGCGTCCATTTGAAGATATTCTTTCGACGAGGCAAATTCGTTTTTTCGTGTTTGATGAAAAAGGAGATATTCTGTCTCAGCAGCAAGAGATGCCGCCGCATGAAGTATTATTGACAAAGGATTTATGGGCCAAACTCTCAAAAGGAGAGCAAATCATTGACAAGCGAAGTGATTCACGCCGCCTTGATCAAGAGGCATCACTTGTGGCACTCCCTGTCATGGAGGATGGAAAGCTAAAGGGTGGAGTCGTCCTTATTGCCCCGATTCAAGGCGCTGAACAGCTCATCGCCCAAATGAATCGTTATCTGTATATCATCGTATTTGTGGCACTGACGATCACCTTTATTCTCAGCCTGTTCTTGTCTAAATTTCATGTGAACCGCATCAAAAAGTTGAGAGAGGCGACTGGAAAGATTGCGCAAGGTGATTACAACATCAAGCTTGAAAACAAACACCTTGATGAAATTGGCACACTTGGTGAGGATTTTAATATGATGACCAAGCGTCTTCAGCAATCAAGAGAGGAAATTGACCGGCTCGAAAAGCGCAGACGCCAATTCATCGCAGATGTGTCTCACGAATTGAAAACTCCGCTGACCACCATTCGAGGACTGGTGGAATGGCTGAACACAGCGGATGTGTCAGCAGAAGAGAAAGAGAAATGCTATTCCTTAATTACTGACGAGACAAAACGTATGCTGCGCCTCGTCAATGAAAATATGGATTATGAGAAAATTAGATCGAATCAAATTACCCTTCAGAAATTTCACTATCCACTCATTGACACATTTGAAGTGATGAAAGAGCAGCTGAGCCGAATCGCCGAAGAGAAAAACAATCAGCTGATCGTGGATGTTGATCCCAAGCTAAAGGTTTATGCGGATTATGACAGGCTCATTCAAATGCTTGTCAATATCACAAAGAACGCGATTCAATTCACAGAAGGCGGTCGTATTTATTTAAGAGGAAAACAAGGAAATCAAGAGACGATCATTGAAGTGGAAGACACAGGCATTGGCATTGCGCCAGATGAAGTCAAACACATATGGGAACGTTTTTATAAAGCGGATATCTCAAGAACGAATACACCGTATGGAGAATACGGATTGGGCTTGTCCATCGTGAAGCAGCTTGTGGACTTACATGAAGGGCATATTGATATGAAAAGTGAAAAAAACAATGGAACGACATTTACCATTCGACTGCCGTTTCCAGAAGAAAAGGGCTAAAATGAAGTTCATTTTAGCCCTTTTTGGTGAATCACCACTTATTCATTTTTGGTAAACGTTAACCCAATATGAGCAAGTGCCTGCGGTAAATCTTTTCGGATGGTGATGTCTTTAAACGATATATTGGATTGAATCGCACTTAAAGCAAGGTCTTGTTTAATGCCTGTTAAAACTGCCGAAATTCCTAAAAGTCTCAGCGTTTGTGCGTAGCTGACCAAATATTGAATGCTCTGTTCATTCAGGCTTTTTGTTCCCGATACATCAATAACCAAATGAGAGAGCGACAGCCTGTAGCTTTCCTGTAAAATGGTTTCCAAAATATGCTGAGCACGTGTCTCTTCAATATCACCAAGCAGAGGAAGCACGGCGACACCGTCAACAACTGGTACGATCGGTACAGACAATTGCTGAATCTGCCTGTTGGCACGGTCTAGCTCGAGAACGTAGCTTAATAAAGAAGCCATCGTTTCAAACATATACACATGCTCTTCTGTGAAATGATTTGGTCTCACATCAAGTCCGCAAATCGTTCCGTAGTTCGTCCCATCTGTGAAATCAATGGGAACCCCAATGAACGAGCCGCCTTGAAGATTTTTCGTGACCTCTAAGTATTTAAAACGGTCATCTTTCGAAATGTCAGGGATCACAAGTGTAGCCTGATGGTCGACCGCCAGCTTGCAAAATGTCTTTTCATAAGGAAGTTCTTCCCCTTCTTCAAGAAGCTGCTCGTCATGATTTAACACTTTTACAATTTGATTGGTGTTTTGATCATTTTTAGCGATAAACAGTGTATTCACACCAATGAATTGACTCATCATGTTTAAAATACTAGTAGAAGCATCATGAAAATTGCGAAACTGTTTTAATAGTTGTTGACGAGGCATTGTTTTAGGACTCCTTGTAGCTCCGATCATAGGTCGGAACGGATAGTTGATTTGTATCTATCATACAAAATCAAACGAGAAATAGATACACTTTAATGCGCAGAGAACTCGAATCGGTGAGAGGAAAAAAGACTGCCGGATCTTAAGATCTGGCAGCCTGCTGATTAAAGGGAGACAGGGACAGTAGACATAGAGAAAAATTCCTCATATAAGGCTTGAACAGCTTCTTTTTCTTGAGCCGCTTTGACGCCAAACATCATGCTGACCTCTGAAGAACCTTGATTGATCATTTCAATATTGACCTTCGCTTTTGACAGCGCTTTTGCCGCTCTTGCTGTTGTGCCAACATTATGACGCATCGCTTCTCCTACAACCATAATCAGCGAGAGATTCCGCTCTAAAACGACCTCATCTGCATCAAGCACGAGCTTTAAGCGGTCTAGCAGCTCTTCTTCAATATGCTGCTCCTCCAGCTGATCCTGCCGTAAAATAATGGTCATATCGTCAATGCCAGAAGGAACATGCTCATACGTAAGCCCATATTCCTCTAGTGTTTGCAGCACCTTACGTCCAAAACCGACTTCTCTGTTCATCAAATATTTACTAATGTAAATACTGCAAAATCCATTGTCTGAAGCGATTCCAACAACAGGTCCATTTGTATGGTCCCGCTGATTCACGATTTTTGTACCCTTTGCCGACGGGTTATTGGTGTTTTTAATCTGAACTGGAATGCCTGCACGGAAGGCCGGAATAAGTGCTTCATCATGGAACACAGAAAAACCAGCATAAGACAGCTCGCGCATTTCCCGATACGTCAGCTCTGTAATCTCTTTTGGATCATGAACAATCGTTGGATTAACAGCGTAGACAGCATCCACATCTGTAAAGTTTTCATACACGTCTGCCTTTAGACCGTTTGCCAAAATGGAACCGGTAATATCGGAGCCGCTTCGCGAAAAGGTAACGATGTCTCCTGCTAGGCTAAAGCCAAAAAAGCCAGGGAATATAATAATGCCAGAGCGCTCTCTTAATTTGTACAAATGATCATATGACTCCGGCAGGACTTGCGCTTGGCCAGGCTCATCGCTCACAAACAAACCAGCTTCCTTTGGATTCACATAATGAGCTTCCACACCCTGGTGGCGGAAATAGGCGGCAATGAGCTTAGCGTTATTGTCTTCACCGCTTGCTTTAATGGCATCAAGATAGCACTCAGGGCGAGATGAATCAGCCTGTAATAATGCGTCTAGATCTTGCCTGATGGTGTCGATAATGTCTTGACCTAATCCGAGTTCATCCGCTATTGAGGCATACCTCTCGATGACGGCTTCCTTTAAATCATGTGCTTCGCCTAAACGTAAATATTGTTCACCACAGCTAATTAATAGATCGGTGACCTTCGTATCCGTTGAATGCCGTTTTCCTGGTGCGGAAACAACGACTGCTTTTCGAGCTGGATCTGCTGTTACAATGTCAAATACCTTTTGCAGCTGCTTGCCAGATGCAAGTGAACTGCCACCAAATTTCACGACCTTCAATGCATACATCTCCTATAGTAAAAATTTTCTCACAAATTGAATAGTTCCTATTATCAACTCTTTTCCTTAAATTATCAAGGTTTTTCTTTGCTGAAAACACAAATGTATTTACAGAGAGGACGGTGTTGTATGATGATATGAAAAAAGAGCCGGCCATATGCCGAGCTCTTTTTCTTATGAAGAAGAGGAGGAGGAAGATATCTCCTGCTTCATCACTTTGTTATCACGTTTTGCCTTTAAGAAAAAGGAGAGAATGAGTCCAATGACTGCAATCAGACCAGAAATGAAAAATGACGTATTCATTCCATGAACGGCTGATTTTAATGGATTGGCCAATTCTGCATTTGCAGCAGAGCTGCTCATGATGGAAACAAGCACAGCCGTTCCAATGGAACCGCCTACTTGTCTCATCGTGTTATTCATCGCTGTCCCATGCGGGATCAAATGAGGCGGTAATGCGTTAATACCTGCCGTTGTCAGCGGCATCATGATCATCCCAACCCCGATTAAGCGAAGCGTATAGGCGACCGTAATGAGAGCGATCGATGAATCAAGGGTGAGCAGCATAAATGGCAGGGTGGTAACGGTGAGGATCGTAAATCCGCCTAATGCCAGCCCTCTTCCGCCGACTTTATCAAAAATCCGTCCAATAATCGGTGACAGGAGTCCCATGAAGAGAGCACCCGGCAATAAGATCAGCCCTGTATCAAGTGCAGACAGCCCTCTGACATTCTGCGTATAAAGCGGCAGAATCGTCTCTGTACCAATCAATAAAGCAAAGACAAGCATCCCGAGGAAAGTTGTTAAGCTAAAGATCGCAAATTTAAATACGCCAAACTCAAGCATCGGTCTTGTTAAGTTCGACTGGCGCAGGATAAAGAAGAACAAGCTCACGGCGCCGACAATCAGCGAAATGAGAACAGTTGCACTCGTCCATCCATATGTGCCGACACTAGAAAATCCGTAAAGCAGCCCGCCGAAACCGAAGGACGACAAGATGACAGATAACACATCAATACGTGTCTCTCTTTGCTGCGTCACATTTTTCATTAAGAAGAAAGCAAGAATGAGATCAATGATACCGATTGGCATAACAATATAAAACAGGGCCTTCCAGCTGAAGGAATCGACAATCCAGCCGCCAAGTGTTGGTCCAAGCGCTGGTGCGAACGATATGACAAGTCCGACCATGCCCATTGCCTGCCCACGTTTTTCTTTTGGGAAAATGGTTAAAAAGATCGTTTGCATCAGCGGCATTAAAATCCCTGCACCGGCTGCCTGTACGATACGCGCTGCAAGTAACACCGGGAAATTCGTAGCAAATGAAGCAAGAATTGTACCGGCTGTAAAGATGCTAAGTGCCGTTAAAACTAAAGAACGGCTCGAAAATTTCTCAATTAAGAAAGCCGTAATCGGGATGAGAATCCCGTTTGTCAGCATAAAGGCTGTTGTAAGCCACTGTCCTTTGCTGACCTCAATATTGAAGTCCTCCATGATATGTGGGATCGCTGGAATAAGAAGCGTTTGGTTTAATATCGCGACGAATGCCCCAACGAGAAAAATCCCAACAATCACAGATCGATTGTAAGATGTTGTTGATTGGTTCATGTTATCCCTTCTTTATCTATAAAATGATGCTTTTCAGCTGTGACACGTTTTGTGATAAAACGCTGTTTTTGCCTAAATAATCGAGCAGTGAGCTGATTAAAAAGGTTCTCGGTTGGTCCTTTGATAATTCCTGATTGAGCAGCTCATACGCAGAGAGGAGATCATTTTTTTCTTCTCCGTTTGGCCATGAGTGAAGCTCTTGTTTGATCTTTGTTAAGTACGAATTGACAAGTTTTTCTTCGTCATATTCGTCCTGTGAGGAAAGCAAATAAGAGTTCATCAGCTCGTCTGTTAACACAGGTTCAATGGAACAAGGCTTTTTCGATACACGATCCATCACACCGATGATCATTTCGGCAGCAATTTCTAATTGGATGTTTTTTTGCTCAATCGCCAGCATTAAGATGAATTCTCTCATTAATCCATTGAGAACAATCACTAAATCCCAGACATATGGAGCGACAGATTCACCATATGTACTTAAAATAATGTCTCTGTGCCGCTGCATGATAATGGAGCGTGTTTCACGTAAATGCTTAATGACAATGGGCGAATGCTGAGAAAAAGCTTCAAAGGACAGCATGTTCAAAAATTTATGATTCTCTTTAAACTCTTCAAGCTCAAGCTTGATCTTCTTTGTGAATTTTTCCTTTTTGGACAGCGTCGTTTCTGAATGAATGATGCGGGAAATCTCTCTCATTTTGCGCTGATTGTATTTAATCAGTTCTAATAGAAGAGCTTCCTTTGAATCAAACAGTTTATAAATAGACGCTTTGGATATTTTACAGGCATCGGCAATTGACTGCATGGAGACACTCATATAGCCTTTTTGAGAAAACAATTTCTTCGAAACCCGCAAAATCTCTTCTTGCTTTTCGTTCATCTTCTTAAGTCCTTTCCGAATCGGCAAAACCATATGGTCACAATGGAAACCGAGTGGTCACTTTGGCTATCATAACAAAACCAATGCCTTAAGACAAGAAAATGAACTTAAAAAATACCCGTCTGTATGACAGGTACTTTACCCTTCCGCATGTGCGACATATATTTTTGTTTTGCCGTGAAGTTCAACGACCAAAAGGTCTTCTCTCTCCTTCACAGAGTAAATAGCGGTCCCTTTTTGCAGCCTAGAAGCTGTACCATGTTCAAAATTTTTGGCGGCTGTTTTCTGAATGACACCTACTTGCTGATGTTTTGTGACGTGTAAGGATGTCGTCCAATCTACATTTGTTTCATACACGGTTCCTTCCCATTGAAATAAATCTGCCTGCTGATCCATAGCTAATAACTCTTCCGCACTAGGTGGTTTTGACTGGGAATGATATTGGACTGACTGGCAGGCGCATAAGGAAAACGTGAGCAGCAAGAGCAATAAACTAAACCATATGTTACGTATCAAAAAAGGTTCCTTCCCTTCAATACAGCGTTTCTTAAGTAATGGACGTGAATGAAGTTAAATCGTTACATGCCTAGTCAGTTCATGAGTTTTAGGTGAATGAGATTGTATGTTGGCACAAAATACGATACATTTATCGTATGACGAATCCAAACCATCCAAACAAAGAAGATATGAGACTGATTTCTGTGCTGCACGCATTGGCTGATCCAATCCGGTTAGAAATTGTCCGCTGCTTGGCAGAAGCGGGGGAGAGGACATGCGGCACGTATGAGATGAATATTGCCAAATCCACGCTTTCCCATCACTTCAAAGTGCTGAGGGAGGCAGGCGTTGTGAAAGTGAGAATTGACGGGAAGCACCGTTACTATTCTTTAAGAAAAGAAGACATCGACACCGCTTTTCCTGGACTCATGTCATCGATTCTAGCTGTAGATAAAAAGCGGTGGTAAGCCAGCTGTCTATAAAGAGCAGCTGGCTGTTTTATTTCCCGAAAATGGCATCATACAGCCGTTTCACTGCCGGCTGAATATCCTCTCGCCTCATATGCGAAAAGCCGAGGACGAGCGGGATAAAGCCTGGCTGATGCCCCGGCAATTGCTCATCAAGGGTAAAACGATCCATACCGTACATTTTCAGCTTCCTTTCTTTCGCTCGCTGTAAAATCTCATGCTGCGTCCGATTTGAACGGAACTCTGCGATAAAATGAAGCCCAGCATTTTCTCCAATAATCCGTACATTGTCAGCAAAAACCGTATTGAGCTCTTCAATGAGCTGCTTCCGTTTTTCCTCATATAAACCATTCATGCGTTTAATATGCCGTTGATACGCCCCATCTTTTATAAAATGAAGAAGGGTGTATTGTGTAAAAAGATTAGCAGTTTGAATGAAAAAATGCTGTTCCTCCTTATAGCGTCTCAATAAATGCTGAGGCAGCACCATATAGCTTAGCCGCAAGCCGGGCAGCAATGATTTTGAAAAGGTGCCCATATAAATGACTTTGTCATATCGATCGAGACTTTGCAGCGCTGGAATGCTGTCTGTGCCATATTTAAATTCACTGTCATAATCATCCTCAATGATGTAACGGTCTGGTTGATCAGCTGCCCAGTTTAACAGCTGAATGCGCCGGGAAATCGGCATAATCACCCCTGTTGGAAATTGATGTGAAGGGGTGATGATCAACACATTCGGCTGTTTCTTATAAATGTCGTTCATCCGCACACCTTTTTGATCAATGCCAATCGTTTCAATTTGATGATGATTGTTTTTCAGCATTTGATAGAGCCGGCGGTAGCCAGGGTTTTCTAGCCCATATACTTGATCGGCTGGAAGAATGCTTGATAACGAATGGATCAGTGACTGTGTGCCTGCACTTAAAATAAGCTGTTCTGGATAGCATTTGACTCCTCGCGCAAGTCCGATCAGCCGGGCAATCGTTTCCCTCAGCTCATACACACCTTGTGGATGCGGAAGCTCACCGAAGGCATCTTGGTGGAGATGGATCGCCTTTTGTTCGCTTTTCAGCCAGCTTTTAAATGGAAAGTTCGCTGTATCGACGGAGATATGTGAAAAAGAATACCAGTCGTCTCGTGCAATCGGTTCTTCCTTTAAATCTACAGGAAGAGAAGAGGGTTTTAGCTGACCAGATTCATGAAACGTTTCTAGTGACTCCACGAAAAAACCTTTGCGCTCAACCGAGTATAAATACCCCTCGGCAAGCAGCTGCTGATAGGCGCCATTCACTGAATTAACGCTGACGTTTAATGTATCGGCTAACTCTCGTTTGGACGGTAATTGATCGTGTGGCTGCAAGTTGCGATTTAAGATTTCTTCTTTGATTTTCATATAAATTTGATGATAAATATATCCGTTTTGCCCTGTTTGATCTAGTTGAATTGTCAGCATCTCACCATTCCATCCTCTCTGGTACCATGAAAAAAATGATATTGGTACTTTCTATCATACCAAAAAATATTCAGAATAATAAAAAAGGATATAAAGGGGATGGATGACAATGAGTCAAACGACAACAAACCGTTTTTCAACTGAAGAATGGCAGGGGAAAAGAGATCAATACGTCGCAAGAGGCGTGAGTAATGGCAACCGTCATCTTGCAGCGAAGGGGAAAGGAGCCGAGCTGTTCGATATTGATGGGAAGCGATTTATCGATTTTGCAGGCGCCATTGGCACATTAAACGTAGGACATTCACATCCAAAGGTGGTGGAAGCGGTCAAAGCACAGGCAGAGAGCCTGATTCATCCAGGTTTTAACGTGATGATGTACGAATCGTATATCGAATTGGCAGAGAAGCTTTGCCGCCTCACACCTGGAGACCATGATAAGAAAGCCATTTTCCTTAATTCGGGTGCAGAAGCTGTTGAAAATGCTGTGAAAATTGCACGTAAATATACGAAAAGACAGGCCGTTGTGTCGTTTACAAGAGGTTTTCACGGCAGAACGAATATGACAATGAGCATGACGAGCAAGGTCAAGCCATATAAATTTGGCTTCGGACCATTCGCATCTGAGGTGTACCAAGCACCGTACCCTTATTACTATCAAAAGCCTGAAGGATTAAGCGATGCCGCGTACGATGAGTACATCATTGATCAATTCAATCAATTCTTCGTCGCAGCTGTTGCACCAGAAACCGTTGCTTGTGTGGTCATGGAACCAGTCCAAGGGGAGGGCGGATTCATTGTGCCATCGAAGCGTTTCGTTCAACATGTTGCATCATTCTGTCAGCAGCACGGGATTGTCTTTGTTGCAGATGAAATCCAAACCGGATTTGCGAGAACAGGGAAATACTTTGCGATTGAGCACTTTGATGTGGTGCCGGACTTAATTACTGTGTCAAAATCTCTTGCTGCGGGGTTGCCGCTTAGTGGTGTCGTTGGCAGAAAAGAAATGCTTGATGCGGCAGATCCAGGGGAGCTCGGGGGAACATATGCAGGAAGTCCGTTAGGCTGTGTAGCAGCACTGGCTGTTCTTGATATCATTGAAACAGAACAATTGAATCAACGATCTGAACACATTGGACAAGTCATTGAGGACAAAGCAAATGATTGGAGAACAAAGTATCCGTTCATTGGGGAAGTCCGCCGATTAGGGGCAATGGCGGCGATTGAAATTGTGGAAGATCAAACAACACGTACACCAGATAAGAAAAGAGCCGCAGCGATTGCAGCATATGCAAATGAGCACGGGCTGCTTCTTTTAACGGCAGGGATTAATGGGAATATCATTCGCTTTTTAACACCACTTGTCATCACAGATGAGCTGCTTCACGAAGGACTAGGGATCATCGAGGACGCCTTCAAAGCACGCTAAACAACAAAGGGGGATGGTTGTATGCAAAAACAACAAATGGCAAAAACCATGTCGCAGTCTGACGTACTGTTTTTGTCCATTGGTGCAATGCTTGGCTGGGGCTGGGTTGTACTTTCGGGAGATTGGATTTTAACAGCTGGCTTTTTAGGCAGTGTGATTGCCTTTGTGATAGGAGGCATTCTCGTGATCTTTATTGGACTCACGTATGCCGAGCTTTCATCTGCAATTCCAGAGACAGGAGGAGGGCTCGTTTTTGTCCATCGGGCATTTGGGATGAAAGCAGCGTTCGTCTCAGCATGGGGCGTATTGTTTGGTTATGTGTCCGTGATTACGTTTGAAGCTGTTGCCTTGCCGACCGTCATTGATTATGTGATTCCAACAAAGCATGCTGGCTTTCTATGGAATATTGGTGGATGGGACGTGTATTTCACGTGGGTATTGATTGGATCTGGCGGTGCATTGTTTTTAACAGCACTGAATTACATTGGGGCTAAGCCTGCCGCCATTTTCCAGTCCGTGTTCACTGTGGCAATTATTCTGACAGGTTTTCTCCTTTTAGGCGGCGCAACATTTAATGGAGATTTTGCAAACCTTGAGCCGATGTTTCAAGGCGGGGTTGGCGGTCTCATGGCGGTATTAGTCATGATTCCCTTTTTATTCGTTGGGTTTGATGTCATTCCACAAGTAGCAGCGGAAATTCATGCACCAAAGAAAATCATTGGGAGAATTTTGATTATTTCTATCGTAAGCGCGGTCGTTTTTTATCTGCTTATTGTCTTTGGGGTAGCTGCTGGAATGTCAAAAGGACAGCTTGAAGCCTCTTCATTAGCGACAGCAGATGCCATGGTTCAGCTTCTCGGTCATCAAGCATTTGGAACAGTGCTGGTTATTGGCGGTGTAGCAGGGATTGTGACAAGCTGGAACGCTTTTATCATCGGGGCAAGCCGTATTCTATATGCCATGGCGGAAAGAGGCATGATTTCCAAATGGTTTGCGTATATTCATCCAAAGTATAAAACACCGACAAATGCGATTTTGTTTCTTGGGGCATTGGCCTTTTTTGCTCCATTATTAGGCCGTCCTGCCCTCGTGTGGATTGTGAATGCGGGCGGTGTCGGAATCATCGTTGGGTACTTAATTGTGTCCATCGCCTTTATGAGACTTCGCAAAATAGAACCCGAGCTTGAGCGTCCATACCGCATTAAATATTGGCGGACGACAGGCGTTCTAGCCATTGGACTGAGTCTTCTTTTTCTTGCATTTTACTTTCCAGGAATGCCGGCCTCCTTATCATGGCCAGCTGAATGGATTTTGCTTTTAGGTTGGGTACTCATTGGGTATATACTATATGTAATGAATCCAAGAACGAAGGAGACGGTAGAGCATGACAAACGAACTCAAAGTGTATAATCCTGCAACAGGAGAAGAAGTTGCTTCAGTTGCTCAGCATACAAAAGAACAGATCGAAGACGCAATTTCCCGCTCACACAAAGCATTCAAAGCATGGGCCAAAACATCAGCGCATGAGCGTGCCAATATCATTCGCAAGTGGTTTGATCTGATGATTGAACATAAAGAAAGGCTTGCGAAAATTATTACAGAAGAAAACGGGAAGCCGTATCAAGAAGCATTAGGGGAAATCGTCTATGCGGCTGGTTATATTGAATGGTACGCGGAGGAAGCAAAGCGAATCTATGGAAGAACCATCCCATCACATACGACAAGCAAACGCCTTTTCGTCACAAAACAGCCAGTTGGTCCTGTTGCTGCCATTACTCCGTGGAATTTCCCTGCGGCGATGATTACGAGAAAGGCAGCCCCAGCGCTTGCAGCAGGCTGTACGTTTATTGTCAAACCTGCTGAAGATACACCGCTGACAGCTATTGAACTAGTAAAATTAGGTCATGAAGCTGGTATTCCAGAGGATGCATTGCAATGGGTTGTCGGAGATGGCAAAGAAGTGGGTGAAATCTTCACAGATAGTCCATTGATTCGAAAAATCACGTTTACAGGCTCAACACCCGTCGGAAAGCATTTGATCAAAAACAGTGCCAGCACAGTCAAACATGTATCAATGGAGCTTGGCGGCCATGCCCCGCTTATCGTAGACAAGGACGCAAATCTTGAACTAGCTGTCAAACAAGCAGTGGCATCTAAGTTCCGGAATGCAGGACAAACCTGTGTCTGTGCCAACCGCTTAATTGTGCATGAAGACATTCATGAAGCATTTGCGCAAAGGTTCAGCAAAGAAGTAGAAAAGCTGAAAGTGGGAAATGGCTTTGAAGAAGGCACATCTATCGGTCCAATTATCAACAAGCGCGGCTTTGATAAAATTGTCGGTCAAATTCAAGATGCAGTGGATAAAGGGGCGAAAGTTCTTGTTGGCGGCGATACGCATTTCGACAATGACAAATCATATTATTTTGTTCAGCCAACGGTTCTTACACATGTGGACACTTCAATGAACATTATGCATGAAGAGACCTTTGGTCCAGTGGCGCCGATTACGACATTCAAAACATTAGATGAGGCAATTGAATTAGCCAACGATACACCCTTTGGCCTTGCCGCTTATTTCTTTACAGAAAATTATCGGAACGGGCTCTATATTTCTGAACATCTCGATTATGGAATTATTGGCTGGAATGATGGCGGTCCATCAGCTGTCCAAGCACCTTTTGGCGGTATGAAAGAGAGCGGAATAGGGCGAGAAGGCGGAATCGAAGGAATCGAACCATATTTAGAAACAAAATATGTATCAATTGGTTTAGACGAATAAACTTGAAAAAGACTGTCTGAGGAATCCCAGCAGTCTTTTTTATGTTATACAGCCGGCGGGAAAAGCTGGTCCACCGTTTCTTTCGTTTCTTTCAGAATTTCATGTATGTAATCTGCAGATGCCTGTTCCATACTGCTGAACAAAAGCCGTTCGACAGGCTGAACCCCAATAAGATTAAAGACTTCTGTATCCGTTGTCATGTGATGAGAGGAGGAGAAGCTCATATTGGAATCAAGAAAATTCCTCGGGGCATCGTGCGTGTTGATAATGACCCCTTTTTTGTGCCGAAGTAAATTTTCAATCACTCCATGCTCATTCTTCTGATAAGCAAAGCCCTCAGAAAAGACGCGCTCTACATAGCCCTTTAGCATAGCTGGCAAGCCTGTCCACCATATTGGAAAAATAAACGTCAGCACATCCGCTTGCTGAATCAGCTTCTGCTCTCTTTGAATGTCGATCGGGACATCACCGCATTTGATCGCAGCCTTTTCTGCAATGGTGAGCTCTGGCGGAAAACCTAGCGCATAGACATCACGAACAGTCACTTTATGACCATTGTTCAATAGAGTGCTCACAACAAGATCTAATAAGGTTTGATTTAAGCTTTGCTGGGGATGAGCAAAAATGATTACATGGTTCATCTCATAGCCTCCTATGTGGTCATCTGTCTCATTATGGCATGCGGCTTTATCCTATTCAATCCTATATTGGTAATAACAAGTTGGGAAAATGGAAAATAATTGATTTTAAATGTGTAAAGGAAGAAAAAGCGATCGTTTCTAAGAAAACGATCGCTCATACAGCTTTTATTTTTTTCTAAAAGCAAGTCCAAGTGCAATCAGCGCCACGACTAGAGCAGCAATGGACAGACCAAGGACAAGTGGTGAGGAAGAAGCAGAGGCTGTTTCAGAGGCCTTCTCTTCTTTTGGTTTTTCTTGACCGTGTGAATCCGTTACGGTATTAGATGCGACAATGTTTGTGATGGAATGAGGTTTATCAGCATCTTTATCGCCAGTCCATTCAACGACCGTTCCATCCTTATAATATTGATACGCATCCCATGCAGCTTCACCAGCTTTTTCAGGGTTTTTCGCTACAAAAACGAATTGCTGAAATTGTCCAGCAAGCACACCTTTACCGGTTGCTTCCCAAGTCACTCTTGTCACCTTGCCATCTTTCTCTTCAGTTGACGTTTTCCAGCCAGGTACAGGCTCATATTGCTGGAATTCTACGCCTTTAGGAATTGTCACGACAACCTTAGTCGTTGGACTGTCACTTTCAGAAGGAACCTTTAATGTATAGGTCTCCCAAGCATTTGTCGCAGACGTATCAGGCTTGACTGTTACGTGCGCACTCACAGGAATCGCCAATAAAAATGAAGCGAGAAGCATTGGTAATAAAGCTTTAACGTATTTTTTCATATGTGATGAACTCCTTTTAGTTTCTTCTAATAAAGGTGGTATCGATATTCTCAAAAGAACCAGTTAACGCATGGATTTCAATTTTCCATGTGCCTTTTTCATTTAATAAGAGATTTTCAGCAGAGAAATGACCGTTTTTTAATCGTTTCAGCTGAAATTCACTTGGTGTCTCATCACCGAATAAAGCCACCTTATGAATCTTGGCTGTCACAGATTGAATATCAGTCATCGTTTCACCATTCTTCTTTGTAAATGCCACTTCGAATGAGTTTTTCCCCGGGGCATTCGGGGTAATGCTCAAGGACACAATGTCACGATGCTCGACCTGATTTGCGCCAAAGAAAGGCTCAGGTGCAGGCGGAGGAGGGCTCGGAATATTAGTAAAGACAGCCGTTAATAACAAAATGGCGATCCCGATCATCCATTCAGCTCGTAAGGAAAAGCTGCGTTTCTGCTTTTTTTCCCATCTCAGCATCAAGTAATGCATAAGTCCAAGCAGGCCCATGATGATAAATAAACCAAGCTTGATTAAAAAGGTGCGTCCGTATGCTGATTGGAAAAGAGCGTCAAACGATTGCAAAATAAAGATGGCATTCACAAATCCTGAAAACACAATAAGTCCAACAGAGAGCAGTGCCCAAGGATGAAATGCTGCGAGCGTATTCCGTATGAGCGGCTCATCTTCATTTGGCAGTTTCTTCATCAATAGAAGGACAATGGCTGTTAAACCACCAACCCAAATCGAAGCAGAGACGAGATGGATGAAATCAAGTGATGTTGTGAGTATTTTATTGTCTGTTGCGGCTGGATGTCCGATTTGTGCTTTCAACCAAAGCAGCACTGTGAAGAGAAGCAGTGGAAACAGCCAAACACGAAAAGAAGAGAAGTCCCCTTTTCTCACCGCCACAATTGTCCAGATGGTGAGAAGTACAAATGACGCCATAAGCATCATCCACAGACTACCGCCAGAAGTGGACGCAATCGTTTCTTGTAAAAGCGAAGGCTGAAATGCCCCAAAAAAGGACACGTCTGCCGCTGACTTTGTCTGAATCGGCAGCTGGAACACAAGTGCTCCACCCATCATGATTAATGACAATGTCAAAATCCGCTTCATTCGTTTCGCCAATACAGGTGAAATCGCAGTCTTAAACCAAAGCAGTCCAAACAAAATGGTGCCAAGGAATAAGCTGAATGACGTATAAAGAAAGGCTTTATCAATAGTTGAAGCCACATCAATGGATTCATCCGTCTGACCTTGCTCTAATTGGTCAAAACCGCCAGCCGCTTTTCCAATACTAAACGGAATCATGCCAGAGACAGAGTGTCCATCCGCTGATACCGCATTCCACTGAATGGTGTAAATCCCTTTAGGTAAATTCTTTTTTAAAGCCGCTTCCATGATCTTTTGATCTTTAATGACCGTATCTCCTTTATCCACACGATCACCTTTTGCATTTAGCACCTTAATGGCATGAAACCCGCTTTCAATTCCTTCACTAAATGTGATCGAGACTGAAGGGGGCTGCTGATCCAGCTCTTCATTTGCCGCTGGGTTCGAGCTCACGACATATGCATGAGCAAATGCTTCCTTTGGAATGAAAAAAGCGAACATGACCATAAGAAGCAGAAGCCACTGACTATTTTTAAACAAGGTGAATAACCGCCTTTCTACCTATGAAAATGTCTCATGTATCAGAAAGAAAGCGGCAGTAAATTGTGAGTCACAGAAAAAACCGCTCTTCCTATTGTACCGCCCTCTCTAAAAGGTAAACGAAACAAACAGCAAGATGGTTCACTTTTTCTGTGTCATGTCTGCGCAGACATTTCTTAATTGAATAGGTTTGATCAATTATAAGACTATTCGATTTAAGAAGAGGAAACAAGAAGAGACCATTTGAAAGTTGTGAAATTCCCATGAATTTTGCTTCAAAACAACGGCAGATCAACCTTTTCACTCGTATTGTATTGAGGTCTGAGGGTGATTTCACATCATTTTTCAATTTTGTCACACACTATGTGACAAAGTGACATTTAGTTTCAATTGAAGAGAAAGTGAAAGCGTTTTACGATAGGCATAAGGGCTTCACTGAATCTTGTTCTTATATCTTTTGACCTATAAAGCCCTAAATAAAGGGAGAGAAGAAAGGAGTTTTCATAGATGCAGGAAAAAAGCGGATTTCGCGTAAAAGTACAGCGCTTTGGAAGCTATTTAAGCGGTATGATCATGCCGAATATTGGAGCGTTTATCGCTTGGGGACTCATCACCGCATTGTTCATTCCAAGTGGTTATTTTCCAAATGAACAATTAAATACACTCGTTGGTCCAATGATCAACTACTTGCTGCCGCTCTTAATCGGTTACACAGGCGGGAAGCTCGTATATGACCATCGAGGCGGGGTACTCGGTGCAACTGCTACGATCGGGGTTATTGTCGGTTCGGACATCCCAATGTTTTTAGGTGCGATGATCATGGGACCGCTTGGCGGGTATCTCATTAAGAAAATCGACCAGCTGTTTAAAGACCGAATCAGATCAGGTTTTGAAATGTTGATTAATAATTTTAGTGCAGGTATTCTAGGTGCCATTTTAGTCGCCATTGCTTTCTACGCCATCGGCCCAGTGGTACTAGGTCTGAATAAAGCCCTTGCGGCAGGTGTAGATATCATTGTCAATGCACATTTACTTCCGCTGGCAAGTATCTTCATTGAACCAGCAAAAGTATTGTTCTTAAACAATGCAATTAACCAAGGAATTTTAGGTCCATTAGGGGTGGAGCAAGCGGCGAAGACAGGACAGTCCGTTCTGTTCTTGCTTGAAACTAACCCAGGACCAGGTCTCGGTGTCCTTCTGGCCTACATGTTCTTTGGAAGAGGGACAGCAAAGCAGTCTGCACCGGGTGCGATTGTCATTCAATTCTTAGGGGGAATCCATGAGATTTACTTCCCATACATCTTAATGAAGCCAAAGCTCATTTTAGCGGTAATTGCTGGGGGAGCAAGCGGCGTTTTAACTTTTACACTGTTAAATGCGGGCCTAAAGGCTGTACCGTCACCAGGAAGTATCATCGCTCTTATGCTCATGTCACCAAAAGGCGGCCATCTTGCCGTTCTAGCAGGTGTTGTCGTGGCAGCGGTCGTATCATTCCTTGTCGCTTCTGTCATTTTGAAAGCGTCTAAAGCAGTGGATGAAGACTTAACAGCAGCAACAGAAAAAATGCAAGACATGAAAGGCAAGAAAAGTGCAGCAGCTGCTGCTCTTACAGCACAAAAAGAAGGTGCTGAAGCAAGCGAGCAAGCAGCATCTCCAGATGAAATCAATCCAGATGACGTGAACAAAATCATCTTTGCCTGTGATGCAGGAATGGGCTCAAGTGCGATGGGCGCATCCGTTTTAAAGAATAAAGTCAAAAAGGCAGAACTTGATATTGATGTGACAAATACATCCATCAGCAACATCCCAGATGATGCCGATGTGGTCTTTACTCATAAAGATTTAACAGATAGAGCGAAGGCAAAACTGCCAGGAGCTGTGCATATTTCAGTTGATAATTTCTTAAACAGTCCGAAATACGATGAGCTGATTGAGAAATTAAAAAAATAACATGACGAAACGGGTTGAGTCCAATTTTTCTAATTGAACTCCCCGTTTTGGTTGTTTTCTGATTTTCATTCTAAAAAAGGTGTGTGATCTTTCATGAAACAAGTACTTTCAAAAGACAATATTTTTCTAAACGAACAAGCGGGCTCTAAAGAAGAAGCCATTAAAAAAGCAGGAGAAGTCTTAGTGGCAAACGGTTATGTCACAAGTGATTATGTGGACAAAATGTTTGAAAGAGAAAATATTTCTTCTACATTTATGGGCAACGGAATTGCTATTCCTCATGGAACAGAGGATGCGAAAGCGGCTGTCCTTCATTCAGGGATTTCCATTATCCAAATTCCAGACGGCGTTGAATACGGCGAAGGAAATATTGCCAAAGTCGTATTTGGCATCGCTGGTAAAAACAATGAGCATCTCGATATTCTTTCTCAAATTGCGATTGTGTGTTCAGAAGAAGAAAACGTAGAGCGTATCATTCATGCAAAGGATCAGGATGAACTGATCGCCATCTTTAACGAGGTGAACTAACATGAAGGCACTTCATTTTGGAGCAGGAAATATTGGCAGAGGGTTTATCGGATCTTTGTTAAAAGCATCAGGCTTTGAGCTCGTTTTTACCGATGTAAATGAAGCGGTCATCAACGAGCTGAATGAAAAAGGAGAATACACGGTTGAACTCGCAGCACCAGGGCAGCAGCAAGAAGTAGTCGGTCCTGTGTCAGCCATCAATTCCGCAAAAGATCCAGCTGCTTTAATAGAGGCGATTGCAACAGCTGATCTCATTACAACAGCTGTTGGACCAGCCGTTTTGAACATCATTGCTTCGTCGATTGCTGAAGGTTTAAAACAGAAAAAGCCTGATCATATCATCAACATTGTGGCATGTGAAAATATGATTGGCGGCAGCTCTCATTTAAAGAAAGCCGTTGTCTCTCATTTAACAGCTGATGAACAAGAAGCGCTGTCACAAACAGTAGGTTTTCCAAACGCTGCGGTTGATCGCATTGTCCCAATTCAGCATCATGAGGACATATTGAAAGTATCAGTCGAGCCATTTTTCGAGTGGGTGATTGATGAGACAGGCTTTATTGGAGACGTTCCTCAAATTGACGGAGCGACCTTTGTACAAGATTTGACGCCATTTATTGAACGTAAACTCTTTACTGTCAACACAGGACATGCACTAGCTGCTTATGTCGGGTACGAGAAAGGTGTGCAAACGATTAAAGAAGCTGTCGATACACAAGAGATTCGTCAAGTGGTCGAAGGTGCACTTCACGAAACAGGCAGTTATTTAATCGACACATATGGCTTTCAAAAAGAAGAACATGATGCGTATATTCAAAAAATCATCAAACGATTTGAAAATGCCTTTATCTCTGACGAAGTCACGCGTGTCGCACGCTCTCCACTTAGAAAGCTCGGAGCAGATGACCGTTTAATCGGTCCAGCGAAAAAGATCAAACAGCCACAGTATTTAGTTAAAGGCATCGTGGCAGCTTTGGCTTACGACTTTACTGAAGATGAAGAAGCTGTTCGTCTGCAGGCATTACGAAAAGAAAAAGGCATTGAAGGTGTGCTGGAAGAGGTATGTGGACTCTCGCCAACAGACGATCTTTATCAAGCCATTCTTAAAGAAGCAACTCGATAATTTGAACATCCCTTTCCAACGTGCGAAAGGGATTTTCTTCTATGACTTTTTTTAATACTTTCCCCAGCTTGACGATATATAAAATAAGGGGGAATTTGTTTATGAAAAAGAAAGCGTTTGCGTCAAGAAGTGTCTTTTTTCAATTAATGTCTGCCATTATCGTGATCACGATTTTAACGGGCGGACTTGTTGGAACTACGGGATATTTGTTAGCGAAACATGTATTAATTGATGCAGGGAAAGCAGATTTAAAGCACATCGTCAGCGGAGCAATGGCCACACTTGAACAATTGAATGACCGTGTGGAGAAAAAAGAACTGACGCTTGAGCAGGCGCAAGAACAGGCCCGCCTTTACTTGAGCGGACCCAAAAATGACAACGGGAAGGGATACCAATCTCAAAAATCAGACTTTATGTATAAAAATAAAGGCTATCTGATCGCATATGGCACTGACTACTCAACCCAGGTCCATCCGGTCAACGACATCGGTGTCATTCCAGATAACACGACCAATCGTCAAAAAATGGTCGCTGGCGCCAATGCAAAAGATGAGGATGCACACTATGTGACCTATATGGATAAGGACGATGCAACCGGCGAAGAAAAGGAAAAGCTTGCCTATATGAGCCAGTTTACACCGTGGAATTGGAGTGTAGGCATCGCTGTCTTCCAGGACGAATTTTATAAAGAATTAGAGCAGATGAAGCTCTATATTATTCTCATTACAGCGGGTGTCGCCCTTCTGAGTTTAGGCGTCTTTTATTTAGCTGCCAGAGGAAAAGTCAGATTGCTCAAGCAAGTCACTGCTGCTTCAAAGGAAATTGCAGCGGGGAATATTGAACGCACGAGCTTAAAGGAAACAACGGATGAAATCGGACAGCTGGCAAAAGGCTTTAACCATATGTCAGGAGAGCTTAGAACACTGGTGAGCGGTTTACAGGAAACGAGCAGTCAGCTTGTGGAATCAGCGACAGATTTATCGGCGATATCTGAAGAAACCTCAGCCAGCAGTGAAGAAATTGGACGAGCCATCGGAGACATTTCGACTGGAACACTTCATCAAGCATCTGATCTTGAAGTAGCCAATCAACAAATGACCCAGTTTAATCAATCTATTGAGAATGTGAAAGAACAGAGTGATCAAATTAAACGGATTTCCGACCAATCGAGTCAATCATCACAGCAGGGCCAGCAAATCGTACAGCAATTAAAACAATCGAATGAACAATCGATTCAAGCGTCTCAAGGCATTAGAGCGGGAATCGAGCAGTTAAGTACAAAAGTACAGGATATTTCTCAAATCACAGATACGATTGAAAGCATTTCAAATGAGACCAATTTACTGGCACTGAATGCCAGCATTGAAGCAGCACGTGCAGGAGAGCACGGCAAAGGCTTCTCAGTTGTGGCGAGTGAAGTGCGGAATTTAGCTGAGCAGACAAAACAATCAGCCGTTCAAATTCAGCAAATGATCCAAGGCATTAAAGAAGAAACGACAACAACAGCTGGTATCATGTCTAACACAATGGATCGTTTTGCCGAGCTGGATGAAGCGGTGCATGCAACAGAACACGAATTCAATGCCATCTCTACATTGATTTCACAAACCATCGTTGAAACAAACGCGATGGCAAAAGAGCTGAATACACTGCTGGAGCAAAACGACCTTATCACAAAAGCCATGCACGGCGCAGCACATGTTTCTCAAGAAAACGCAGCGGCGATCGAAGAAATCACTGCATCCACAGACGAACAAGTGACAGCCATCTCTAATGTGGCAAAAGCAGCAGAAAGACTCAATGAACTTAGCATGCGGTTGAATCAGGACATTGCGCGTTATCGTCTATAATTCATTTTGACTATGTGGTACTATGAAGTTAATCAAAACCTTGCTCACGCAAACAAAAGGAGTGTTTCAGTCATGAAAAAGAAGATATTGATGTTCTTACCTTGTGGCTATGGATACTCTACTGCTGTTTTCTTTGAAGGTAGATAGAAATTGGTGAAGTCTGTCTACAAAACGAAGAAACTAGCAGAAAAATAAACGTGAGTGAGGGACATAACATGGAAAAAATCACGAGAAAAAACCCAGAAAGTATGCCGAAACCTGTTGGTAACTACAGTCATATTACAAGGGTGCCAAAGGGTGCGGGATTATTTGTTACATCGGGTCAGGTAGGGACAGATATAGATGGGCAGATCCCATCAAGCTTAAACGACCAAGTAACGAATACGTTTGAAAATATCAAAAAAATCCTTGAATCAGAGGGATTGAATGAAGAACATGTGATCAAGGTCAATATATGGGCAACAGAAGAAATAGACTGGGATCATCTATATCCTCAGTGGGATACGATTTTCAAAACAGCTTACCCATCAATGACGGTTGCGTATGTATCAGCTTTAGGATGGCCTGAGCTAAAAATTGAAATTGAACTATGGTGTGCGGATATATGATTTAAAAAAAGAACAGCGATGCTGTTCTTTTTTACTTGAGCCGCTTTGTAATCCATCCAGCAAAGAATGTAAAGACGGTATAGACAATAACCCAAATGAGAAAAGATTCATTCCCGCCAATATAGGTGAACATGAAGATCATGCTCGCTAACAGCACAATCAAAGTAGGCATCCAAACATTCTTCAAAAGGAGCGTACCGAAAATACCAATCAGCACAGAGATAATGGGGAAGCCAAATACAATGAATAAAATAAAAACAGCCATACGACTAACTCCTTTTAACAAGTGTTTACATCAAAACATAAAAGACCGACGCAGCCATGTGCGGAAGTGCAAAAATGATCAAAAGAAAAGCCGTATCAAGGCGCCACAAGCGGTGTTCTTTTGTTTCAGAATGATAGGCTGCTCGTGTCTCTTCTCCACTTGTCCAAGCACCCATTAGCACCCCAGACATCACGACCCCAATAATAGAGATTCCGCCACTGATAAACCCAATCCATTCAAGGTGCTGCAACAGGATAGCGGCGCTGCAAATCACAATCATTGAGCAAACACCGACGAAAAAAACATGTTTTTTTCTCATTTTGGTTCACTCCCTTCAAAAACAATTAGGAGATCGCATCACATATTTCAATGAAATGACCATCAGGATCAGACACATAAGCGACTGTTTGACCCCATGGTTTTTTTGCAGGTTCCTTGATGATCGGAACCCCTTTATCTTTCATTGAAGCAATTGTTTGATCCACATCATCCACAACAAAGCCAATCTCAAACGTTTGAGACGCTTGATTTGCTTCTGGGACAGGCAATCCGAGTGCCTCTTTGACATCCTGGCGTGAATTAATCGATAACGTCACGTCTCCAGTGTCAAACTCAACATAAGATTCAACCCTCAATTTTATTGGGAAACCAAGAACATGTTGATAGAAATGAATACTTGCCTCAACATCGTTTACATATAGAATGGTATATTTCATTTTCATGTGAAAAACTCCTCTCTTCATATACGTGTCAAAAACGGAAAGGTTTCCCACTCATTGTACCATATAGGATATAAGGTGTATTTCATACCAAAAAAATCAAAATAATTAGCTCAATAGTCTTGAAAAACAAAAAGTGGTGACATATGATAAAAATGTAAAATTAGAAAAAATAGGGGGATTTTACATGTTGAAAAAAATCATGGTAGCTGTCTTGTCTTTAGGTCTTTTACTAAGCTTTACACAAGTTGACACCCACACAGCAGATGCAAAAACGGTCAAGTCTTACAAAAACTGCAAAGCGCTGAACAAAGTATATAAAGGCGGCGTAGCAAAAAGCAAAAACACGAAAAACAAAGGCGGAAAAACAAAGTACAAGCCTTATGTATCAAAAGCACTTTATCAAAAAAATATGCGGCTTGACCGCGATAAAGACGGCATTGCGTGTGAACGCTAAGCACCTGTGAAAAGACCTGTCACAAGGTCTTTTTTCTATGGGATCAAACTCGTCCCTTTGTGCCAGCTTCATCTTTATATTAAAATAAAGATAGTTTCAAAAATCGATACAAAGTGGGGTACTCAATTTGTCAACACAAGCTCATAAGAAAGACATCCGATTGATTGCCATTGATATGGATGGTACGCTGTTAAACAGTGAGCACATCATTCCAGAGGAAAATAAACAAGCGATTAAAGAAGCTGAAGCAAAAGGGGTCCATGTAGTCATTAGCACAGGACGGACACTGATGACATGCCGAGAGCTGGTTGAGCCGCTCAAGTTATCTTCTTACCTTGTGACAGCAAACGGAAGTGAGATCTGGGATTCAAACTTCCAGCTGATCGAACGAGATCTGCTGCATCCTGATCACGTCCAAATGATGTGGGATTTAAAAAATAGGTACGAAACCGATTACTGGGCTTCGACTGTGGATAAGGTGTGGAGAGGTGAATTCCCAGAACGAATTCATGACCATGAATGGCTGAAATTTGGCTTTGATATTCATGATGATGAAGTTCGTGAGGAAGTCCTCAATACATTGAAAACAAATAAGCATCTAGAAATCACAAACTCAAGTCCAACGAATATCGAAGTCAATGCAGCCGGCATTAACAAAGCGGCAGCTCTTGCAAAAGTAGCAGAACGCATTGGCTGTACGATGGATAACGTCATGTCACTTGGCGACAGTCTCAATGATATGGCGATGATTCAAGAGGCCGGATTAGGCATTGCCATGGGAAATGCGCAGGAAGTGGTGAAAGAGGCCGCTGATTGGATTACAGCTCCTAATACAGAACATGGCGTTGCAAAAGCTATCCAACATTGGGTGCTGTCTAAATAGAATGCATTTCATACAAGAAAAAGTGAGAGGACTTTGCCTCTCGCTTTTTTTGTTTTCTCTAGTTCTATTGTTATGTTTTCTGCCAATTTCATGTGCAGTCTATGCAAAGTTGGTATAATCAGTATAAATTCGAATATTCGGACTTTATATTCCGTATTTCGGAACAACAAGGAGGGTTTCTATGTATCAAGTGGATATCAACTGTGATTTGGGAGAAAGCTTTGGTCAATACACAATCGGTGCAGACGAACAAATCTTAGAATATGTCACCTCAGCCAACATTGCTTGCGGTTTTCATGCAGGAGATCCAACGGTTATGAGAAAGACAGTCAGAATGGCACTGGGTAAAGGGGTCAAAATTGGTGCACATCCTGGTTTGCAAGATTTGGCCGGCTTTGGCAGACGTCCAATGGCTATCTCCGCAGAGGAAGCTTATGATCTTGTCATCTATCAAATTGGTGCGCTATCAGCCTTTCTCAAGGCCGAGGGCGGCACAATGCAGCATGTCAAACCACACGGCGCCCTCTACAACATGGCGGCTGAAAATACTGAATTATCTGAATCAATTGCGAAGGCTGTGTATGATGTGGATCCAAACCTTGTGTTATTTGGTCTGTCAGGGAGTGAACTTGCGTTAGCAGGTGAACGGATAGGTCTGCAAGTGGCTCATGAAGTTTTTTCTGATCGGACGTATCAAACAGACGGGACGCTGACATCGCGCCGCGAACCACATGCACTCATTGAAGAGGATGAACGTGCCGTCCAGCAGGTTGTTCGTATGGTGCGAGAAGGCAAGGTTCGTACAGTTCAAGGGGAAGATATCGAGCTCAAAGCAGATACGGTCTGCATTCACGGAGACGGCAGCCATGCGCTTCAATTTGCAAAAACCATTACAGCGAAGCTAAAAGAAGCCGGCATTCATCTCAAGGCCTTTCAATAAAAATCGTCATCAAAGGGGGAAACAGCATGAAAACAGAGAAAGTCAAACACGTGAAGGCACCAAAGGGGAATCGGTCTATGCTGATGGGCGCTGCCTTTTTAATGGCGACGTCCGCGATTGGACCGGGATTTTTAACACAAACGACCGTCTTCACACAGCAACTTGCGGCTAGCTTTGGATTTGTCATTTTGATCTCAATTTTATTAGATATTTTTGCACAAACAAATGTATGGCGCATCATTGCCGTGTCAGAAAAACGAGGTCAGGATATTGCAAATATGGTGCTCCCGGGTCTCGGGTATGTGCTCGCCTTTTTGATTGTCATTGGGGGACTTGCCTTTAACATCGGAAATATCGCTGGGGCTGGTCTTGGTTTTCAAGTGATCTTCGGTGTCGATCCGCGAATTGGCGCAGGGATCAGTGCTGTGATTGCCATTCTCATCTTTGTAATTAAAGAGGCTGGGAAAGCGATGGACCGTTTCACACAGGCAGCAGGCTTTGTCATGATTGGCCTGATGCTGTATGTGGCGATTTCAACAGCGCCGCCAATTGGAGAAGCGGCGGTGAGAACATTTGTCCCAGAGAAGATTGATATTTTATCCATTGTGACACTTGTGGGCGGAACAGTAGGCGGCTATATCGTCTTTGCTGGTGGGCATCGCTTGCTGGATGCAGGTATTAAGGGGAAGGAAGCACTGCCGCAAGTGACGAAAAGCTCTATTTTCGGTGTCTTAATTACTTCTGTCATGCGTGTAGCACTCTTTCTTGCCACATTAGGAGTTGTTTCAAAAGGCTTGCAGATAGATCCATCCAACCCGCCTGCCTCTGTTTTTCAATTAGCTTCAGGAAATATCGGATATAAAATGTTCGGGATTATTATGTGGGCTGCGGCGATTACATCCGTCATTGGAGCAGCATACACATCTGTTTCTTTCTTCAAAACCTTCTCGCCAAAAATTGAGCAAAACCAGCGTGGCATTATCATTGGTTTTATTGCTCTTTCAACCCTTTGTTTTATCACGATCGGAAGACCTGTGAACATCTTGATATTAGTTGGAGCGATCAATGCATTGATTTTGCCGCTCGCCCTTGGCACATTACTTGTTGCGGCTTATAAGAAAGACATTGTCGGAAATTATCGCCATCCTTTCTTTTTGACGGTGTCAGGTGCATTTGTTGTGGTCATCATGGCGATAATGGGCGGTTATACCATCATCAATGAAATCCCGAAACTATGGAGCTGATTCAGATGAATACTTACCAAACATATGAACCTTCACAAATTAGAGAATTGATTCGCGAAAAAAAGATCACAGGACCAACGGCTGGCTTTGCTGAGGGGTTTGCTCAAGCCAATTTAATGATTGTCAAAAAGGAACTTGCCTTTGATTTTCTTTTATTTTGTCAGCGGAATCCAGCTGCATGTCCCTTGCTTGATGTACTGGACCCGGGTGATCCAGTGCCAAGACGGTCGGCGCCTCAAGCGGATATTCGTACGGACTTTCCTAAGTACCGTATTTACCGAAAAGGGATTCTTGAAGAAGAGGTTACAGATATCTCTGCTTATTGGGAGGATGATATGGTTGCCTTTCTCATTGGATGCAGTTTTACGTTTGAGCACGCGCTTATGCTGAATGACATCCCTGTCCGCCATATTGAAGACGGTCATAACGTACCCATGTATCAAACGAATATAGCTTGTGAAAAAGCAGGAGTCTTTCATGGCCCAATGGTGGTCAGCATGAGACCCATTCCGGCGCATCAGGTCACAAGAAGTGTTCAAGTGACATCTCGATTTCCATCAGTCCATGGCGGCCCGATCCATATAGGGGACCCAGCGGTGATTGGTATTTCCGATGTGAACCAGCCTGACTTTGGAGAACCATCTGTGATCAAAGAAGGAGAAGTCCCGGTGTTTTGGGCATGTGGTGTGACGCCGCAAGCCATTGTCATGCATACAAAACCCGACATTGCGATCACTCATGCACCTGGGCATATGTTCATCACAGATCGAAGAGATCAAAAGCTCGGTGTACTGTAGAAAGAGAGGTGTCCTCAAGTGGCTTTTTCAACAATAAAAGATTCCATCACCTACCACCCGCTGGGAGATGCAGCGATCGTCATCCAAGCTG
The DNA here is from genome assembly GCF_001482475.1 of Bacillus sp. G1(2015b). Lineage (NCBI taxonomy): Bacteria > Bacillati > Bacillota > Bacilli > Caryophanales > Bacillaceae > Bacillus > Bacillus sp. G1(2015b). The sequence continues at coordinate 303,802 of NZ_LKIC01000001.1, forward strand.
GAGCTGACATACATGAAGAGATTCATGCACGTGTTGAGCAGCTGTTTGCATGTATTGAACAGCACCCATTTGAAGGTTATGTAGAAGCGGTTCAAGCCTTTACAAACGTGACTGTTTTTTACGAGCCTTATACCGTTCATCAATCGGCCCAGCTTCAAACACAAGATCTGTCTCCGTACGAATGGGTCAAAGGCTATATTGAACAACTTCTTGAAGACAAATGGCAGGAGGGAGTTCAGGTAAAGCGCCGCATTGTGGACATTCCAGTCTGTTACGGAGGAGCGCTGGGCCCTGATTTAGAAGAGGTTGCCCGTATCAATGGTTTAACGCCAGAGGAAGTCGTACGTATTCACACTGCCGGGACGTATCTTGTCTATATGATTGGATTTGCCCCCGGGTTTCCGTTTTTAGGCGGGCTGTCTGAAAAGATCGCGGCACCACGCAGAGAAACACCAAGGATGTCCATTCCAAAAGGCTCTGTTGGTATTGCAGGAAAGCAGACAGGCGTTTATCCAATTTCCACACCCGGGGGCTGGCAGCTCATTGGACAAACCCCGCTGCCGCTTTTTCGCCCAGACGAGGAAATTCCGAGTCTATTGAAAGCAGGGGACGAGGTCAGATTTGTCCAAATGTCTGAAAAGGAATTTTTCAGCATGAAGGAGGCAGAACGTTGAGTATTCATGTCATCAAGCCAGGGATGTACACAACCATTCAAGATAAAGGGCGGCAAGGCTATCAAAAGTATGGCGTCTTAACGAGCGGCGGCATGGACCCGCTCTCACTTAGAATCGCCAACATTCTCACTGGCAACCAAGAAAACGAAGCCGTGCTGGAAGTCACGTTGATGGGGCCGGGTCCTGTGCTCACATGTGAGAAGGATCAGCTCATTGCAGTCACTGGTGCTGATGTAGAGATTGATATTGACGGAGAGCGGGCACCTTTATGGAAGCCGCTCTTTGTCCGATCAGGAAGCACGATCACCTTTGGTCTTTGTAAGAGAGGCTGCCGCGTTTACCTTGCTGTGGCAGGTGGATTTGATGTAGAGCCAGTCATGCAGAGCAAAAGCACCTATGTAAGAGCAGGGATCGGTGGACTGAAAGGGCGTCCTCTTGAAAAAGGCGACGTTCTACCCATTGGAGAGCCGTCTCTCGTAGCGGATCATTTGTTTGATAGGCTAAAATATAAAGTGAATCAGTCGGGATACGGCGCACCAGATTGGACAGTGAGTCACGATTATTTTTTGCCGCTGCGGAAATCGCCAGTGATTCGTGTGCTGGCAGGGAGGCATCTTTCTCATTTTCAAGAAACATCTCAAACCGCATTTTTTGAGCAGCCTTATCAGGTCACACCCCAATCAGATCGTATGGGCTGCCGGCTGAAGGGGGAGCCGGTTCATTTAAAAGAAAAGCTGGAATTGATCTCAGAAGCGGTCGCCTTTGGATCCATTCAAATTCCTCCCGATGGTCAGCCGATTATTCTGCTGGCAGATCGGCAAACGACAGGCGGATACCCGCGTATTGGAGAAGTAGCGACTGTAGATTTGCCGCTTATTGCACAGGCGATGCCTGGGGCAAAGCTGTATTTTGAACAAATAGATCGTCGGGATGCAGAGCAGGCATTATTTAAGCAAGAAGCAGAACTGAGAGAGCTTACCGCAAGAATCAAGCTGGAAGCATTCTCGTTTAGAAAAGGTGAAGAAGATGCAAAACACAAATAAAACGGTTGTGAAATCTATGGAGATTTTGCGGCTGTTTATCGCTCACGATCAATTAACATTAAATGAAATGATCGAGCTTTCCGGTATGCCGAAAACATCTGTCCATCGCATGGCGACCTCTTTAGCCGATATGGGGCTGTTAGAAAAGCAAGAAACAGGTGCTTATCGATTAGGCTTGATGTTCCTTGAATATGGTCAGCTTGTGGCGGACCGTCTTGATATTCGGAGGATTGCGAGACCATTTATGGAAAGCTTACGTGATGAAGTAGGAGAAGCTGTACAGCTCATTGTTCGCGAGGGTGACGAAGCCATTTACGTGGAAAAGATAGAAGGTACGCAGCCTGTTCGTCTCTACACCGCCGTCGGTAGACGTTCCCCCCTATATGCGGGTGCCTGTGCGAGAAGTATTCTTTCCTTTTTGCCAGAGAGCGAAAGACTTGCCTATATTGACTCAATTGAGCTGGGGAAGATCGGAATTGGGACTATTACAGACAAAGAGGTTCTAAGAAACATGCTGGAAGAATCAAATGCGCGGGGATATACGTTAAGTTATTCTGAGCTTGAAAACTATACAGCGGCCATTGGAGCTCCTATTTTCAATCATCTGGGGGAAGTGGCAGCAGGTATTAGCATTGCAGGATTTGAAGCGGGCTATCAAAAAGAACGCCTGCCTTACTTAATTCAACAGGTGAAAAAAGCCGCCAGTGATATTTCGAGAGAATTAGGCTTTTCATCCGAACAAATAAAAAGCCAATGACCGTCAAGATCATTGGCTTTTTCGCGTGCAGTTATTAGAAAGTTTTTCCTAAAGCTTTTGCACGTTCGATTGCATCTGCTTTAATTTGCTCTGCTTTCGCAGGCTCAGCATTGTGACCTTCAACGATAAGACCTTCGAAAGAAGGAATTCCGAAGAAGTTCGCAATTGTACCAAGGTAACGGTGACCTGCTTCAAGTTCAGCAGCAGGACCTTCAGTGTAGTATCCACCACGTGCTTGGATGTGAAGAGCTTTTTTGTCTGTTAATAAACCAACAGGACCTTGCTCAGTGTATTTGAATGTTTTACCAGCTACAGCAACAGAGTCGATGTATGCTTTAAGAACTGGTGGGAATGAGAAGTTCCAAAGTGGTGAAACAAATACATATTTGTCAGCAGAAACGAATTGATCACTTAATTCGTTTAGGCGAGCAACTTTTGCTTGCTCTTCAGCTGAAAGTGTATCGAAGCCAGCACCAGATTGAAGTTTGCCCCAGCCAGCAAATACATCTGCATCAATGTGAGGAATGTTTTCTTTGTACAAATCGATATGTACAACCTCGTCACTTGGGTTTGCTTCCTTATAAGATTCGATAAATGCCTTAGCAGTAGCCATACTGTAAGAAACTGTTTCATCATGCGGATGTGCAGTGATGTATAAAACTTTTGCCATGTTCATTCAATCCTTTCTGTTTCGGTTATTTTTTTAGCGTATCCCAAAGGTACGCTGAATATGTGGCATCTTTAATCATATTGGAATGCTATGAAAAAGATGTAACAAGCACAGTTACATAAAAACTGATATTTTCATTGTAATCACATTGTAGTTTGAAGTCAAGATATAAAGTCTCGAAATCAAGATAAAAAGTTTGTAAATTTTTCTGGAACGCATAAACACGCAGATTTCAGCGCAAAAAACCTACTCTTATTGAACAAAAAATCGTTCAATACCGCAAGTAAAGAGTTTGTAAAGGCGCTCCAGCTCAAAAAAAGATGGATGCCCCTAAGTCATCTGCTACAAGCATCTGTTCTCCAAATTCGTATATATAAGAGAAGGCAGGAGAGAGTGAGGGATAAGAGTGGGACGATCCTATGTTGCGATTGGAGATTCCTTAACAGTTGGGGTGGGGGCACGTTTATTTGGCGGAGGATTTACTCAGCGGTTTCGATGGCTGCTTGAAAAAAAGACGCATGCACCGGTCGAGCTGTCTGTATTTGCAAAGTCAGGGTTAACGACCGATGAGATTTTACAGCTCTTTAAACGGTCTGAGGTGAGATGTGCCATTGCAGCTGCTGACATCATCACCATTACAGGCTGTGGAAATGACCTTGTTCAAACTGTTCAGCAGTATGAAGAAGGTGAAGATGAAAAGAAACTGCTGCAAGCGGTCATGCATTGCCAGGCGAATTTTAGCAAGATGATTCAAGAAATTGCTCAGATCAAAAGAGGGCAGCATGAGCCCTATTGCGTATATCTCATGAATTTATATAATCCTTTTCCACAAATACCAATAGCCGGGCGGTGGCTTCAGCAATATAATCAACAACTTCGTTTGCTTGCTGCGAATCCACATGTAGAAGTTGTGGATGTATACAAAGCGTTTGAAGGGCATGAAAGAGCTTACTTATCGATTGATCAATTTCACCCGAATCCTAAGGGGTATGATGCAATGGCAGAAGCATTGTATCAACAATACTGTAAACAGCTGTAATCCGGTGGGATTGCAGTTTTTTTCATCCTTTTCAATAAATGACGGTTTCGATATGATAAAAGAAACGAAGGCGAAAGAGGTGTGCAGGCATGGAGGAGATCAATGCGTTTTTTCAAAAGATGACAGGAACGGCGTATGAAGTAGGAAAACAGCAGGCTCTCTGGTTGAAGGAGAACCAGCAACTGCAGACACAATATATTCGAACAGAACCGGTAACACAACAGGCTGTGAAGGAAACGAAGCAGCTGATCCGTCCTTTTCTTCCTCAATTAGATGAAGAGATTGCTGGGTTTTGTGATGAAATGCAATTAGATGAGCGTTATTTGACCTTTTTCTATTCATCACATCTTCAGCCAGGCTGTTCCCATTGTGTGAGGCAGGGGAATATGGCAGCCGGTCAACAAACGGTCATGCTTCGTAACTATGATTTCTCCCCGATTTTTGATGATATGCGTCTTGTGACGACACATGTGAAAGGCTTGGCATGTCATACAGGTTCGTCGCTGCTCTTGTTTGGCAGATCTGATGGAATGAATGAGCATGGTCTTGCTGTGACTTTCTCCGCTTGCGGTCCGCCGGTTGGCAATGAACCCGGTTTAAAGCCTCCAGCAGTCGCCGGTTTGCAGGTGTATCATGTGATTCGCTCTGTTCTGGAATCCTGTCAAACGGTCGAGGAAGCCATTCACTCAATCCAGGAAATGCCCGTTGCTTCAAATGTTCATATCATGCTTGCGGATCGAAAAGGAGAGGCGGCTGTGATTGAAATCATCGATGGTCAAAAAAGGGTGAGAAGACCGGAGACAGGTTATATTGCCGCAACGAATCATCCGGTAGCTGATCAAACAGCAAAAGGGATGACCAAACATCATTCTATTGTCAGATACGATATGTTAATGGAGGCTTTAAAAGAACAACGATCAAATGATTCTCTTGTGAAGCTGTTCCAGACAGAATATCCTGATGGTCTAACTGTGCACAATTATGAAGAGCTGTTTGGAACGATGCGAACCGTCATGTTCCGTCCGGAAGAAGGCACAATCGATTATTGCTTTGGCTCTCCAGTGTACAATCCGACTTATTCTTTAAAAGCCGGGGGTTCACTGCCTTTTCATGAACAAAAGGTACAATTTCATCAAAAGGATTATGGACCGTCATTTTGGAGGAGTGTCTAATGATCCCTTGTTTATATTTTGTCACAGCCGCTGTGCCAAATTCAGATCAACTTAAGATTGCATCGCTCGTTGAAAGCGTTTTATATTAAGGTGTGACAATAGACCTATTTATACAGAAGGAGGCATTTCATGTACATAACGGCACGAGAACAGAAAGTCATTAAATACATCATTCAGCAAAATCGTTATGTCACCATTCGTGAGATAGCCGATTCTGTTCAGGTGAGTACAAGAACGATCCATAGAGAACTAAAATCTATTAAACCAATTTTGAAAGATTATCATCTTTCATTAGATAAACAGCCGGGAAAAGGCTTAAAGGCAGTTGGCGAACAGGAGGATAAACAGCGGCTTCTTGCTCATATGTCAAGTGAGGATCAAATTGAATATAGCTCGGATGAACGAAAGCTCTTAATCCTATGTGCGCTGCTTGAAGCGAAGGAACCGGTGAAATTATACACACTCGCAGCTGACTTGCAGGTAACAAATGCGACGATCAGCTATGATTTAGATGAACTGACGGAGTGGATTGCTCCATACGGTTTGCAGCTTATCCGCAAGCGCGGGTACGGCATTGAATTAAAAGGGCCGGAGGAAGCAAAACGGAAAATTGTCGGCAATCTCATTGTTGACCGGCTCGACATTCAATTGTTTTTAGAAACGATTGAAATGAATATCAAACATCGAACGAAAGCAACGGAAAAGGTGTTTGGCGTTGTCAGCAGAGGTCAGCTGCTCAAGGTAGAAAGACTGCTCTTTCATTTGAAGGATCGGCTGTCACTTTCCTTATCTGATAGTGCCTATATCGCACTTGTTGTTCACTTAACCTATGCTATTGAACGTATTCAGCTTGGGGAAACCATTCGAATGGAAGAGGAAGAGCTGCTGGAATTAAAGCGGACGAAGGAGTTTGAATCATCACTCCGAATGGCAAGAGCGCTTGAACGCATGTTTAATGTGGAGATCCCTGAAGCGGAGGTCGGATATATGACCATCCACCTTCGCAGTGCAAATCGCAGCTTTGGGGCAGAATACCGTATTGATGAAATCGAGCTGGATATCGCGCTGAGAACGAAAAAGCTCATTGATTTTATTTCAAATAAAACCGGCTATCATCTTAATGAAAATGATTCATTGTATGAGGGACTCGTATCTCATCTCGAACCTGCCATGAACCGTCTAAAGGAAAAGATGAGAATCTATAATCCGCTCACACAACAAATTAAAAAAGACTACTTTTTGCTGTTTATGGCGATTGAAGAAGGAGTCGAGCGCTTCTTTCCTGAGATTGAATTTCCAGAGGATGAAATTGCCTTTATTGTGCTTCACTTTGGCTCAGTGCTTGAAATCAAAAAAGAAGAAACAAAAATTCATGCGCTTGTTGTTTGCTCAAGCGGAATCGGTTCCTCAAAAATGCTCGCCTCCCGGTTGAAAAAAGAATTGCCGGAGATCGCCAAATTCGATCTATCCTCCTTGATAGAGCTAAAGGAAATCGATGCATCGAGCTATGACATGATTGTTTCGACCGTTCCGATACCATATGAGCATATCGATTACATTATGGTCAGTCCCCTCCTAAACGAGGATGATGCCATGCGTGTGAAGGCTCATATTAAACGGAAGATTCCTTATATCATCGAGAAAAAAAGAACAAAAGAATCTCCTAAAGAATTGGTGCAAGAAACCGTTAATATGATGACGGTTGCAGAGCAGGTGACGAATTATATGTTTGTGATTCGCAGCATCCTGTCCCGTTTTACCATTGAAAAAAGAAAGACGATGCCGAAGCATGATGAAACCATCAGGCAGCTGCTTCGTCAGCTTGAAGAGGAAGGGCTTATCACACATGCGGATGATGTAGCGAGCGGCCTTTTGGAACGTGAACAGCAAGGCGGCTTAGGCATACCTGGTACTGAATTTGCTCTTTATCATTTAAAGCATGCATTCATCAAGGAACCAATCTTTCATATTTATGATCTTGATCAAGCATACGAGGTTAAAAGCATGGATGGCGGGCAGCAGCAGATGTCACGAATGCTCATGATGCTGGCGCCGCAAGAGCTTGGCAAGGAAGGGTCAGAAATGTTTAGTCTGATCAGTTCATCCATCATTGAAAGTGAAGAAAGCATGGCGCTTTATGGACAAGGGACAAAGGAACACATTGAACAGAAATTACATCAGCTTTTCTATCAATTTGTCAAAGAGGCAAAGTGGTAAGAAAAAGGCCGAGAGCTTAGTCGCTTCTCGGCTTTTTTGCTGTGACACAGACAGCAAGGGTAGGACGAATTTCTTCATACTCAATAGAAAATGGGTCAAACCCTGCAAACTGCATGTCATTTAATATGCTTTCACCCATCTCTTTTGTCCGGTTGGCGTCAGCTCCTTTTTCTCTTGGCTGCATGACAATAACGAGTGTTCCGCCTGGTTTCAAGGTGTGGTAAAGATTGAGTAAGCCCGTCTTTGGATCATCCCAAATTGTAAAATTGTTAACAGACAGCACTTTGTCATACTGCTCTCCGGGAAGGCGTGTTTTCTCGATTTTTCCGACATACAATCGGACCTGTTTGTTTTTTGCTCGTTTGCTGACGCGGGACTGTGCTTGCTCCTGCATGGTTGAAGAAGCATCCAGCCCATCAATGTGAAGATCTTGATAATGCTTGAGCATATGTTTGATGCTGTAGCCGGGTCCATAGCCAATCTCCAAAATGTTTTCACCATCAGTCAGATCTAAGTGGCGGATGGCCCACTGATTCAATGCTTTATTTTCATTTGCCATAATGAATCCAGCGATGCTTCCGAGCCAGCCTTTTGGTCTGCTAAAGGTTTTTGAAAGGGTAGACAGCATGTGCGAACGCTCCTTTTTGATGATCATGTAACCGATTTTTCTTCTCTTCAAACATGCTGATTTTCGGAACACATCTGTACAGCTTCATGATGTTTGAGTGGAAAAATGAGGTGGTAATGAAAGGATACATCAACAAATCAAGGAGGAGCTTACACATGGATTTACGTGAATATTTAACAAATGGCATTCCGCGCCAAACGCAGGATCAGCAGCCAGGCAGTGAAAGAGAAATGAATCCAGCGCCGATCTTTGAGGATGAATCATATCAAGGTTCTGGCAAGCTAAAAGGAAAAGTGGCACTGGTTACAGGCGGAGATAGTGGAATCGGACGGGCAGTATCTGTTGCCTATGCAAAAGAAGGAGCACATGTCGCCATTGTGTATTTAAATGAACATGAGGATGCAGAAGATACGCAAAAACGTGTAGAACAGGAAGGCGTCAAATGCTTAACGATTGCAGGAGATGTCGGTGACGAAGCCTTTTGCGAGAAAGCAGTAGAAAAAACAGTTGAAGCCTTCGGGCAATTAGATATTTTAGTAAATAATGCGGCTGAACAGCATCCGCAAGAACGTATTCAAGATATTTCAAGTGAACAGCTTCACCAAACCTTTAGAACCAACTTCTATTCCTATTTCTATTTTACGAAAAAGGCACTGGATTATTTAAAACCGGGAAGCTCCATTATTAACACAACATCAATTAACCCATATAGAGGTAACCCAGTGCTAATTGATTATACGGCGACAAAAGGAGCCATTAACGGCTTTACGCGTTCTATGGCACAATCGCTTGTGAAAGATGGGATTCGGGTAAACGGTGTAGCGCCAGGTCCAATTTGGACGCCGCTCATTCCATCTACATTTGATGAAGACAGCGTGGAAAGCTTCGGGGCAGAAACCCCGATGGGAAGACCAGGACAGCCTGTTGAGCATGTCGGCTGCTTTGTGCTGCTGGCTTCTGACGAATCGTCTTATATGACAGGACAGACACTTCACGTCAATGGCGGTTCTTTTATGAATACATGATCTACGCGGCACCGCCCAGCTTTGATTGGGCGGTGTTTTTAGTATTTCTTGCGATTTTTCTGCACAGATGTGACAGACCATACGATAATGCCCACAACAACTGCAGCAATGACAAGTGAACTCAAATGGAACAACGTTTCATGATGCATGTTCAACTTCTCCCTTCATTGAACCTGTTTTCTATAGCATCAGCCAGAAAGTATCTTTTTATGAAAAACACATTTCTTTGTTTAATGAATGGGCTGTCGTGGAAACCTACGAATACGGATGAAATTTTGAAGGAGTGAAACGATATGTATCAAGAAGAATTAAAACAAAAGGTATTAAACCTATTAGATGAACAAAAGGTCGGAACATTGGCGACTGTTGAACAGGATAAGCCGCATACTCGCTACATGACGTTTTTCCATGAAGGTCTAACGTTATATACACCAACGAGTAAAGAAACACATAAAGCAGATGAAATTGAAAAAAATCCGAATGTGCATATTCTCATTGGATATTCAGGCGAAGGATTCGGTGATACTTATGCAGAAATTGCAGGCACCGCAACATTAACCGATGATCCGGAATTGATCGACCGCCTTTGGTCTGATGAGATGGAGAAATGGTTTAAAGGAAAAGATGACCCGAATCTAGTGATTCTGAAGATTGACCCAACCTCCATTCGTTATATGAATGAAGGAAGCCGTACACCAGCAGAATTATCACTTTAACACTTGCGTAAGCAGGGGGAATGTGTTATAGTTTGATATTAAGTGTTGAAATAAGCAAATAAATAAAGAAAGTAAACTTTCTTTTTTCTATAACATAATGAGAAGCAATAGAGCTTCTACTTGATAAGAACGAGACGCTGTCAAAGCGAACAAACTTATTCTTTTCCTTCTGCACCCGCCCCCCTATATAAGCGGAAGAATGGAAAAAAGACGTTTTGATTTACAATTCACACTGGCGCGGCTTCGGAGCCGTAAGGACGAATGAGAGGTAGGGCTTTCGTTGTCTTGTTATCCAGAACTTCCATGGCGTTTACTTTCAAACGTAGGTTCACTCGGAACACATATGACACACTGATATGATCGAATCTTAATTCATACACTCCGTAACGGAGATTAAACATTGATTATTTATTTGCATGAAAAGAGTAAGCAACAGGCTGCCATCTATTTGGCAGCCTTTTTCATTTGGTCAAACAAGAGGACCCCAAAACCAACGAGCCCAAGAAAAGGGAAGATGAAGATACAAACCAATCGCATAGCGTCCGCTCCAAAAGGGTTCGATACTAGCAGCAGACCGATGAATGCACAGATGATCAGAGTGAATAAAGCGGGCTTCATGATCATTTTCTTTGCCCTTTCTTCTGATACTGCCAAATCCGTTCAATAAAAAAGAACATCACTGCAAACAAGATAGAAAACATGAACATATCCAGCAGTGTCACGCCTCGATTTGGGTGAACAAGACCAAACCAAACGAATTGCAGAACAAAAGAGATCGCAAAATATAGAATTAATTTTTTCATCTTTTTCCTCTTTTCACTTATTTTTTTGACCCTTAAGCCACATCAGCCAAATGATGAAAGAACCAATCACACATGAGAGCAAAGTGCTAGGCGGCAAGGTGTGCCAGCTAGTCAGCCCCTTTACAAAACACATATAAAAAAAGAAAATGGAAATGGATACGAGTACCCATTGCTTGAGCCAGCGAGGGACACGCAGCCACGCCGCTAGAATGATTGATGATAGCTTATCCAATGAGAGAACTCCTTTTTTGAATCTGATTGGATTTTATCGTAAACAACAAAGTTTGTAAAATATGGATTTCAAAGGCTTTGATGGTATTCTTCTAGCGTGAAACATTTTCGCTGTACTGACGTATAAGTGAAAGGAACCTCATGAAAGGAAGCGATCAAGTGAAAAGAATACCAGTCATCTTCCTCAGATATATTGTCTTCTTTATTCCAGCAATCATTCTTAGTTTCTTGGTGTGGAACCATTACCAAGATGATTTGTCAGCAGGGAAAGTAACAGAGAATAACGTCAAAGGAATGTTCACATTTGATGAAGGCAAACGAGTGGTGAGTGCTGTATCAAAAGACCAGCAGCTCCATTTTGCAATGGTTGATCCTCAATCAGGGAAAAGAATGAGTGAATGGACCACAGAAAGTGATTCGTTTAATGAAATGCTGCCATCCATTCAAGGAAACAATCTCTTGCTTGCTTTAAAGAATAAAGACGGGCAGCTGATGATTGAGAAATTAACACCAAGCGGAGAAAAGAAAGAGCTCGTTCAAAATAACCTGCAGATTCCCTCATTTTTAAAAACGAATACATACCAATGGAATGGACGGCTCGTATTTACAGGAGAAATGGACGGTGCCGCTGCAGTCATCGGTGAGCTAAAGAACGGTCAGTTTCATGTGCACAATCTGAACGAGCTAAAGTTGCCGGCAAGGCCTGTCTCCATGGATGTTGTCATGAATTCCTTTAGAGGGCAGACGCCGATTCCTATATTTGAAGTAGCCTTGAAAAATGATCAAAAGGCTTATGTCAGCGGCATTTCAAACGAGAAGCATCAGCTTGGGGTTTATGTCTCCAAAAACGCTGAACCGTTTAGCCTCATTGACGATAAAGTGGAGAAGCAGCTGGAGAAAACAATCGGGACATCACAAAACTTTGCAGTTGCTGTCGAATCTAACTATCCAAAAAGGGCAAGGAAAGTGAATGCAGAAGGAAGGCTTGGGGAAGTCGTTCCAACGCCAAAGCCAATATACCAAACGTATGTGTACCAGCTTAATGAGGAAGAAGTGCTGATTGCAGGCTCTACAGCAAAGGATGAAGCAAAAGGTAAGCTGACGGGTTATATTTATAACCATCGCACGAATAAGGCGGTGTCTGCTAGCAAGCTGTTTCAATCATTGTCTTATGAATCTTTACAAAAAGAAGGGATCTCTTTCAATAAAAATGTGAAGAGCGATTGGCTCTATTATTCATTTGACAATCAATTAACGGGTGCATTTGAGACGAAAAGCAAAGAGCTAAAGGAATTTCCTTTGCAAAAGGTCATCTCAATTGAAAACGCCAGTCCAGCCCACCAAACGTCTGTTGATACCTTTATGCAATATGTAATGAAGGGCGGACCGCTCATTCTTAACTGGGCGATATGGATCTTGATCCCGCTGTTATTATTTGTACTAGCGATCTTCCTGCCGCCGATTTTGAGACTGGTGAGAAGAAACAAGATAAAGGACAGTGTCACATTACAAGCCTATATTGTGTCCGTGAAAGAAACGGGCACCTATATCAACGAACAGCCAGTTGTCAGCATGCGGCTTCAATTTGAATATGAAGGGCAAAGTATAGAAAAGACGGTTAAAACGGTTGTATCCTACATCCAGATACCACAGCCAGGCCAGTCTATTGTCATTCACTATGATCCGAAGAAGCAAAAGGCAATGCTTTTAAAAGAGGGTGACTTCTCGCAGCCAAGTGAGCCAAAGTTCATCAAAGGCGCTGTTTTAAGAAATATAGAATCATATGGAACCGTAGGACGGGGCACCGTCTTATCACTCACATTTGAATTAGATCAGAAAACGTATATCATTCCGATGATTCAAGCCGCTGGTTTTGAATTTAGAACAGGAGAAAAAGCCGATCTCGTCGACATCAATGGCCAGCTGAAAATGGCTGCCTATGGCTATGAAGTTCGGAATCGATCGGGGAAAGATATGACGTTAACTGGAACCATCCAGCGTGTGAAGCAATATCCAATTGCCATCCATGAACAAAAGCCTATTCAGCTGGATGTGACAGTGTCAAACGGAGATCAGTCCATTACCAAAACGGTCAGCCAGTTTATCCCTGATCATATGCAGGTCGCAGTGGGCACTCAAATCACGATCCAGACAAAGAAAGAAGAGCTGGATAGAGAAATGAGCCTTATGCAAGAGAAACAAGGAAGTGCAAAAGTGACCAATGTCGAATTTGCTGGCGTCATCGGCAATCTGCCGTTAGCAATCATTCAAGTTGAGAGAAATGGCATGATGTATGAAGTGAAACAGCCAATCGATCCAATCACCAGTGTCTTGCCTGGTGATGAATTATGGGTGGCATATCACGATATGACGCGTCAAGCAGCCATTGTGAAATATGCATCAATATAAAAAAGCGTTCCTTTTAGGAACGCTTCAGCGTGTAGACAAACCCTCGCATTCGTTGTCAGGTCTGCGCTTCGGTGCTCACGAATGTCAAATTTGCTCCGCAAAGGTAGCCGTCCTTCCTAGACTGCAAAGGTTTTCTATCACGCTGAAAAGAAGACAAAGGGCTAAAATCAAAATCATTTTAGCCCTTTGTCAACAATCTGAAGCGTTCCTTTAAGGAACGCTTTTTCTATTAAGCTTTTGTATCATATTGGCGGAGCACCTTATCGTAGGCGAAATTGCCGAAAGGAATGAATGCCGCAAAAAAACCGGCGATGGACCATTTCAAATGCCAGCGAACTTTAAATGTCACATATGCCAAAATGAGCATATAGATGACAAACAATGCGCCGTGAAGAGAGCCTACAATGGTGACTGCCATCGGAATATCCGCAAAATATTTTAGAGGCATGGCAATTAAAAGAAGGGTTAAAAGAGACATACCCTCAATAAAACCCGCCTGTCGCAGACGGCTAATACTTGTATGCATATACAAATCCTCCTGTATAAAAGCTAGTTTCTCATCTTCTAATATAAACGAAAGATCGTCTGGACATGCTGAAATCTACGAAAAATTCAAAATATGTTCATGGATTGCTTAAAAAATGGGAAAAGTCCTTTACTGTTTGTTTGTTTCAGAGAGTACTTGCTTTAAGTGCATCACATCATGTAATAAATGCTCAGTCATTGCTTGAACCGCTTCTGTGGAGCGGCGCTTTTTTATTTCAGAATAGATCGCTGCATGCTCTCTTTGAATGGTTTCAGCACGAGCTCCGCCGCTAAAATGGAAAATGCGGCAATAGTGAATGAGTGCATTCACGTGATTCAATTGTTTGGATAAACGGTCATTGTGACTCGCCAAAATGATTTTTTGATGAAAGGATTCATGTAACTGGACGATCTCTTTAGATGGCAGCTCCTGCTTGATCGCTTCGTCCGCCTCCGTGAGAACCTGCTCAATTTCATCCATTTCTCTTTGCGTGGCTTCCTTACAGGCAAGCTCAACAGCAAGTGTTTCTAAGGCCACCCGAATTTGATAGAGCTCCTCGACATCTTTTTCTGTTAACGTATAGACTGAATAGCCTGATCGATGATCCGCGATTAAAAGCTCGTCTTTTTCTAACAGCCTCATCGCCTCTCTTACAGGTGAACGGCTTACGCCAAATTGCTTGGCAAGCTGTGTTTCATTGATGCGCTCTCCTGGCTGAAACTGGCCATCAAAAATCATTTGCTTCAGCTGTTCATAAAATTGCATGTGATACGGTGTTGGTCTTTCCATCTCGAATGAATTCATCCCATCATTCCCTCTTTTGTACATCATCTTTTGTCTCATGTTATCCAAGTTTTTCCCTCTAGGCAAGCCTGCATCGAAAAGTCAATATCGTACAATCCAAGAGAAAAAGGGTGTGCTACACTAATGATGAGTTCAGTGAAAAGAGGGGATCGACATGAGAACATTAGAGGAACGAACAGTCCATTTTGACCAGGACTTGCAAATAGAGGCGTATCGCTTTCATGCCATCATCAAAAAGTTCCCAAAACATTTTCATACATACTATGTGATTGGATTTATTGAAGGCGGTCAAAGACGTATGTTCTGCCAAAATCAAGAATACATCATTGGAAAAGGAGATATCCTTCTTTTCAATCCGTACGATAATCACGGATGTGAACAATTTGATCACAAGCCGCTAGATTATCGCAGCTTAAATATTGAACCAGAGTTGCTGGAGAAGATCTTTCAGCACAAGCCGCATTTTAAAGCCCCTGTGGTTTCACAAAGTGAACTAGCAAAGCAATTATATGATCTTCATCAAATGATCACAGAAGAAGCTCCTGCTTTGAATAAACAGGAAGCCTTTTACTTTTTGATGAAGCAGTTGATCGAAACCTATTCTGATATACCAGAGGAAAAAGCATCAGCAGCCAATGCCAATGCCAATGAACAAAAAGTCCAAGACGTACAGCAATATATTGAAACACATCTCACGGAAAATATATCGTTAGATGACTTAGGTGAGCTCGTGTCCATGAACAAATATTCATTGCTGCGTGCTTTTACAAAGTTCAGAGGAATTACGCCGTATCGTTATTTACAGACAATCAGGGTGAACTATGCGAAGGAACTACTCGCCCAAGGAATGAAGCCAATAGATGTAGCTGCTGCCGCTGGATTTTCTGATCAAAGTCATTTGACTCATTTCTTTTCGGAATTTATTGGGCTTACGCCAGGGCAGTATCAGCAAATTTTTGAAAAGCAGGTAACAGCAAAATGAAAAATAAACAGCTTCTTGGTCATCTAGCAGCCATGTTCACCATTTTTTTATGGGGATCTACCTTTATATCAACCAAAATATTATTAACGGCTTTTTCTCCAACAGAGATTTTATTTTTTCGTTTTTTCCTTGGGTACCTTACCCTGATGATCATTTATCCAGTCACCATGAAGGTACAGCGTAGAAAGCATGAAGGGATGTTTGCGCTCGCAGGGTTATGCGGTGTGGTCTTATACTATTTTTTGGAAAATGTTGCACTTACCTATACGTTCGCTTCGAATGCAGGTGTCATCAGCTCCGTTGTCCCATTTTTCTCTTTTCTATTGTCTTATTTTTTATTAAAAGATGAGCCGCTGCACAGCCGCTTTTTTATAGGCTTTTTCATCGCGATGATAGGAATTGTACTGATTAGCTTTAATGGGATGACGACGTTCCAATTGAATCCGCTCGGTGATGCTTTAGCATTTATGGCTACCATCGTCTGGGCATTTTATTCCATTTTATCGAAAATGATCAATCAATATGGCTACCATATTATTCAGGTGACAAGACGTGTCTTCTTTTACGGGCTGCTATGGATGATTCCGCTGATCTGGCATTTTAAGATTCGTTTAGACTGGGAGCGGTTCACGAATCCATCGTTTGCCTTCCACTTGCTGTTTTTAGGCGTCTTTGCATCAGCTATTTGTTTTCTGACATGGAGCTTTTCCGTGAAGACGATCGGTGTGGTGAAATCAAGTGTGTATATTTATGGAGTGCCCATTATCACGATGATCATTTCAATGATCGTTCTTCACGAGAGTCTGACCTTCATGTCGGCACTAGGAACGGTACTGACCTTAGGAGGTTTGCTGCTTTCAGATAAAAAAGGTGCGGGAAGAAAGAAACAGAAGTCCCCGATACTGGTGCAGGATAAAAAGGCGCTTTGATCAAAAAGCGTCTTTTGTCCATTGTAAGAACAGGCACTCTTTAGTAAACTCAAATTAAACGGTCGACGGTCGACCGATGACAAAGGGGGAAAAATCAATGAAGCATGTTTCAATTGCAGCGATACCAGGAGACGGAGTTGGAAAGGAAGTTGTGCCTGAAGCCATCCGAGTTTTGAAAGCGATATCAGAGGTGCATGGCGGTCTGTCTTTCACCTTTCAGGATTTTCCGTGGAGCTGTGAATATTATTTAGAGCATGGCGAAATGATGCCAAAGGATGGATTGGAACAACTAAAAGCCTTTGACAGCATTTTCTTAGGGGCCGTCGGAGATGCCAATTTAGTGCCGGATCATGTATCACTTTGGGGATTGCTCATTAAAATTAGACGTGAATTTGAGCAGGTGATCAACGTTAGACCTGCAAAACAGCTGAGCGGAATTCGCTCACCGCTTGCTCAGCCAAAGGATTTCGATCTTCTTGTTGTAAGAGAAAACGGTGAAGGTGAATATAGTGAAATTGGGGGCCGTATCTATCAAGGAGAAGATCAGCTTGCCATTCAAAATGCTGTTTTCTCCAGAAAAGGGACAGAGCGAGCCATGCGTTTTGCCTTTCAATTAGCAAAAAAGAGAAGAAAGCATGTGACAAGTGCAACCAAATCGAATGGAATCGTTCATACAATGCCATTTTGGGATGAAGTGTTTCAAGACGTAGCAAAGAATTATCCAGAGGTGACAGCAGACTCACAGCACATTGATGCACTCTCAGCCTTCTTTGTGACAAGACCTGAGAAATTTGATGTGATTGTCGCCAGTAATTTATTTGGTGATATTTTAACTGATCTTGGAGCTGCCATTATGGGAAGTATTGGCGTGGCGCCTGCCGCCAACATCAATGTGAATGGCAAATATCCGTCTATGTTTGAGCCTGTACACGGATCAGCCCCAGACATTGCAGGAAAAGGGATTGCCAACCCAATCGGTCAAATTTGGACGGCTAAACTCATGCTTGATCATTTCGGAGAAGAAGAACTGGGCACACACCTCCTCGAAATCATCGAGTCAGTCACAGCAGACGGCTTTTTAACAGCAGACATCGGCGGAGCCTATCAAACACAAGAAATCACCAACGAAATCATCAAGCGCTTGAAGAAATAATCCGTCATTAGAACCGCATCTCCACGTCTGCTATAATAAAAGGATGGATAGAAGAAAGAGATGTGAAATCTAGTGTCAAAAACAGTTGTATTAGCAGAGAAACCTTCAGTAGGACGTGACTTAGCACGTGTACTGAAGTGTCATAAAAAAGGAAATGGTTTTTTAGAAGGAGATCAATACATTGTGACGTGGGCTCTTGGCCATTTGGTCACACTGGCTGATCCAGAAGGCTACGGAAAAGAATTTCAATCCTGGCGTTTAGAGGATTTGCCGATCATTCCAGAGCCGCTCAAGCTTGTCGTCATGAAAAAGACAGGCAAACAATTTCAAGCAGTGAAAGCGCAGCTTGCAAGAAAAGATGTAAAAGACATTGTCATCGCAACAGATGCTGGACGTGAAGGGGAGCTAGTCGCAAGATGGATTCTTGAAAAAGCGCATGTGAAAAAGCCACTGAAACGACTATGGATCTCATCTGTTACGGACAAAGCCATCCAAGAAGGCTTCAAACGATTAAAAGATGGCAGAGAATATGATAATCTGTATCGCTCGGCTGTTGCACGTGCAGAGGCAGACTGGATTGTAGGGATCAACGCAACAAGAGCGCTGACGACCAAGTTCAATGCACAGCTTTCCTGCGGACGGGTACAAACACCAACGATTGCCATGATCGCCAAACGAGAAGAAGACATTCAGCAATTTCAGCCGAAGCCGTTCTATGGAATGACTGCACAAGTAGATGGGCTTACGTTGACATGGCAGGATGCCAAAACAAAGCAAAACCGCACATTCCAAGAGAATGTCATAAAAGAGCGTTTGGCAGGCTGCAAAGGAAAACCAGCAGTGATCGATGCATTGAAAAAAACAGCGAAAAAAGCTTTTGCTCCAGGGCTGTATGACCTGACTGAATTGCAGCGTGATGCACATAAACGCTACGGCTTCTCAGCAAAAGAAACCTTGTCTACGCTTCAGCGATTGTATGAGCAGCATAAGCTTGTGACATATCCGCGTACAGATTCAAGATTTATTTCAGCGGATATCGTTCCTACATTAAAAGATCGTTTAAAAGGAATGAACGTCAGACCGTACGCACAGCATGTGAACCGCATTTTACAATCAGGCGTGAAAGCGCACAAAGGCTTCGTCAACGATGCAAAAGTGTCAGATCACCATGCGATCATTCCAACCGAGGAAGAGCTGTATCCTGGTGCACTAAGTGATAAAGAGCGTAAATTATATGATCTTATTGCCAAACGATTCCTTGCTGTACTGATGAATCCTTTTGAATACGAGGAAACAACGGTGATTGCCAAGATAGGCAGTGAAACGTTCACGGCAAAAGGAAAAACCGTACAATCAGCCGGCTGGAAAGCCGTGTATGATGATTCCTATGAAGACGAGGAATCAGCCGAAGCAGATCAGCATCTGCCGCTGCTCTCAGAAGGGCAGTCACTTGAAGTACGCCAGCTGAAAGAAACAAATGGAGAAACGAAACCTCCTGCCCGTTTTAATGAAGCAACTCTGCTATCTGCTATGGAGAACCCAGCGGCATTTATGCAAAATCAGGAAAAGGACTTAGTGAAAACCCTCGGTGAAACAGGCGGACTAGGAACAGTGGCCACAAGAGCCGATATCATTGAAAAACTGTTCAACAGCTTCTTAATCGAGAAAAAGGGCAAAGACATTTTCATCACATCGAAAGGGAAACAGCTGCTTTCCTTAGTGCCTGAAGACTTAAAGTCTCCTGCGTTAACAGCGGAATGGGAACAAAAGCTTTCTAAAATCGCAAAAGGACAGCTGAAGGCTTCTCAATTCATGAGTGAAATGAAGTCCTATGCAAAACAAGCCGTATCTGAAATCAAACAAACGAATCAAACCTTTAAGCATGACAATGTCACTGGCACCCATTGTCCTGACTGCGGAAAACTTATGCTGAAAGTGAACGGAAAACATGGCACAATGCTCGTGTGCCAAGACCGAGAATGCGGCCACCGTAAAAATGTAGCGAAGAAAACAAACGCACGCTGCCCGAACTGTCATAAAAAGCTCGAGCTGCGCGGAGAAGGTGATGGCAAAATCTTTGCTTGTGTGTGCGGCCATAGAGAAAAACTGTCTGTTTTCGAAAAACGCAAATCACAATCCAATCAAAAGAAAGCCAGTAAGCACGATGTGTCAAAATATATGAAGAAACAAAAGAAAGTGGAAGAACCAATCAATAACGCACTGGCTGAGCAATTAAAGAAATTAAAATTAGATCAATAGTAGTATATAAACCCATGCTGAAATGCATGGGTTTTTCTGTGCAATCAAGTATATCGGCATATGGTTTTTCTGAAAATGGGAATATGTATGCAAAAAGACTCGTAATTTGGTATAAAATATTTATTTAAATTTTAACAAAAACACTCTATAATAAATCGTTGGATGCTAAGAGAACGGGAGTTGAAAGGGGACACGAATGGTTACAGCCATACATCGCACGGCTATTGTTTTACTCATTGTTTTTTTATTAGGCGGATGTACCTGGGAACAGCAGAAGGAATCAGCTGATCCAGTATCTCCACAGCCTGTATTGCCTGGAGAATATTTTATCACTCATCACCTCATGACAGATCAAGGCATGATTCGCACTTCATTAGCAGAGCAGCACATCTACTTATCTGAGTCGCTTGGACTTTGGATGGATTATCTTGTTCGAAAAAAAGATCAAAATTCTTTTGACCAACAATTTGGTGTCCTGCAAGATGAATTTTTACTAGATGATCACCTTCTCAGCTGGCAAATCGAATCTGATCAAAAAAGTAAAGCCAATGCTCTAGTTGATGACTTACGGGTAGTGGCGGCACTTCAAAAGGCAGATCGTTTATGGAAGAATGCAGCGTATCAAACCACAGCAAAAGAAATCGCACAAGCGTTAAAAGACAAGAATATGTATAGAGGCATCTTGTCCGATTATTATGATGCGTCAACAAACCGAACTTCACACACAATCACACTCTCATATTTAGACCCAAAAGCAATCAAAGAATTGGAATCCCTCAAAATATTCACGAAACAAATGACGAGTAACCAATTGACCATTCTAAAACAAGCACCGAGAAAAAAAGGATTCTTTCCTAAATCCTATGATATAAAGAAAAAAGCCTATTCATTTGATCGAGAAATCAATATGATTGATCAACTCTATACGGCTCTACATGCCGATCGTGCAAAGGTGAGTACGTCTGCGATCATGAAATGGCTGAAAACGACTTTTAAAAAAGAAGGAAAGCTGTACGGTAGATATAAACTGAGCACATTGCAGCCATCGGTGACGTATGAATCGCCTTCTGTATATGCACTGGTCATCTTGTATGCTCTTAAACGAAACGAACCGGAATTCGCAAAAGAGGTTTATGACCGCATGAAAGAATTACAAATTCAAGATCCTCTCAAGGATTATTATGGAGGATACATGAACGAAAAAGACACACACTCATTTGACAACTTATTGCCTCTCATTGCAGAAAGGGAGCTTTTTAATGAATCGGTTATTCAGTAATACGTATCGTTTATATTATTCTCTGCTCCTCACGTTTGCAGGTCTTATTTTGTTTATGAGCTACCTTGGCTTGCATGATGCAGAGAGCTTTTTGATGATCACACTGACTTTTGTCGTGTTAGGATGCGGGATTTTATTTGGCATCTTACCAGCATTAATTTTTACCTTGCTGATGTTGTTCTTTATTGGAAGTACTATGTTCTTTACAGAGCTTGGTCACACAAATCCTTTCTTTTCCAATCGAACATTGCAGGATGTGGTGGTATGGGGCGTAGCCCTTCTCTTTTTCGCGATTTCAGCAGGAAGCTTGCATGAGCGGATCAAGACGATGCGTCACACCATTGAACAACAAAAGCAGGCGATGAAACAATTTGTGGCGATTGACTCGACAACTGGATTTGACAATGCAGATCGGATGAAGCTGGAATTATCCGAGGAAATGAAACGGGCAGAACGTTACAAACAGCCATTCGTTTTTATCCTTCTTCATATCCATTATGCAGCGGAATTCAAATCGTTATATGGAGAAAAAGAAATGCAGCACCTATTTCAGCAATTAAGTATCAAGATTCGCGAAAGTGTCAGAGAAACGGATAAGAAATTTCGATTATCCGAAGAAAGAATAGGCTTGCTGCTTACTCACACACCAGAAGAGAATGTCTCTGTCGTCCTTGAGAAGCTAAAAGATAAATTGCAAAAGCATGTGCTGTTAAACGGTCGTGAAGTCACCCTGACTTTTCATGTCTGTCATTTAACAAGCAGTTCGGATTATCGTACGCCAGAGCAATTTTTAGAAGAACTAGAAAAAGAGATGATGATGAATGAACTTTAATTCTTTGATGAAATGCTGTTTGCTGCTTGCTCTTTTTTTGATTCTTTCTTTTAAATACATGGCTTCAGCCGACGCACTTGCCAAGCCAGATACCCTGATCGTTTATTCGACAGAATCGGGGGAAGCGACACCAGCAGTGCATATGCTGGATCTACTCGCCGGACATTTTTCCAAACAGCTGACGATTGTATCTGATGAACATTTGGCTGAAAAGAAGATCAGTGAATTTCAGCAAGTCATCTACCTAGGGGAAATAAAGAGAACCTTACCGAAGCAGACCGTTCGTATGATGAATGAAGCACAGAAGGTAATAGCCATTGGATACAATGCGGAACAGCTTCGCCCATTCTCCAATCTTACTTTTCACAAACAAGATCACACGAGTCAAATCAAATATACAGATGATCAATCTTACCGTCAGCTAGAGAAAAGTATCAGTGCGTTAACGGTTCAAGGGGCCGACTTGCAAAGTGAATTTTTATTGAAGAAGCATGAAGCTGATCTTCCATTTGTGATCCAAACAAAGGAAGGTGCCGACTATATTGGAATTTTAAATGTCGTGCAGCAGAACGAGCTGCTTGCAGAAGTGCTGGAAAAACGCCTGTCTTCTTCTCATCAGCTGACCACAAAGTACTTAAGGTTTGGGAACATCAGTCCTGTCTCTGACGAGAAGAAGCTGCTTGAGCTTGGACAATACGTATCCACTCGGCATATTCCGTTTCTGTTAGCGGTAACCCCTGTATGGGTGGATCGAACAACAGGTGATGAAGTGACACTGAGTGACCGCCCGCAGCTCGTAAAAGTGTTAAAACAATTGCAAAGCAATGGAGCCAGCATCATTCTTCATGGATTTAGCCGTACGTACCGAACGGAGGATTCTGGTCAGGACTTTGAGTTCTGGGATGCAAAGAATGATCAGTCCATTACATCAAATGACCCAAAAAAAGCCGAGAAGAAGCAAAGTGAAAGCCATTTTTCGAATGAAAAAGACTTCCATGCTTATACGAGATCGAATCAGCAGCAAGAAATCATCTATACAGAAGAAAAAATCACAAAGGGCATTGACCTTCTTGCGCAGCAAGGTCTATATCCACTGGCATTCGAAGTACCGCGTGATGCCATATCCCAACAAGGCTACGAAGTGATATCTAGGCATATGTCCAGTCTGTTTGGACAGGTACAGTTGTCGGATCATACGTGGAAAACAGCCGGTGCTCCGCCGCTGGTGACGAAGCCCGCTATGCTTCACGGCATGACCTTATATCCTCAGCAATCAGTAGAGCCAGCATCTGACCAAGAAGGTTCAAATATTTTAACAGAGCAAAAGATTCAATCCATCCAGCATCTTCAATCAGCCGCAATCGGGCTGTCCTATGATGTGGAATCAGGAATAGATGGACTGCAAAATCTGATGACGCAGATGGATGCAATTCCTTCTAGTGAATGGCTGGATTTAAAGAAAACAAAACAGACGGTCCAAACATCACATGTGCAGATCAAAACATCAGGGAATGGACATATTCAAGTAGAACAATCCAATAGAGCAGAAACCAAAACAGTCAAACGAAGCGGCATGGAAAATATGCTGCGAATTCTCACAGTCGTGGTGATGCTGTTTATTGCGGCATTTGCTTTTTACACATTGTATTTAAGACTGACAATGAAAAAACGAATTTTTAAGGAGAGAAAATTAGGTGGCTGATGTCTTATTTTATCTTTCATTAATATTGATTTGGATCATGCTCCTATACCACATGTTTCTCATGCAGGGCGGCTTTCAGCACTACCTGACATACGAAAAAGTGCTGCCTGAATGGACGAAACAGGGGAAAGAGCTGCCGACCGTCAGCATTCTAATTCCTGCTCATAATGAAGAAGTTGTCATCCGACAAACGCTAAAAGCAATGGTCCAGCTATCCTACCCTAAACATCTCCTTGAAATCATTGTGATTAATGACAATTCCTCTGATGGCACAGGGGACATCGTGAGGTCATTCAGTGAGCAATATGATCATGTCCATATGATTGAAACAAAGCCGCCATTTGCCGGAAAGGGAAAATCCACTGCATTGAATGAAGGCTTAAAGGCTTCAACAGGAGAAGTCATCTGCGTATACGATGCAGATAACATGCCTGAACAAAAGGCTGTCTATCACTTGGTTCTTGGTTTATTGAACGACCCAAAGGCAGGCGCTGTTGTCGGGAAATTCAGGGTCATCAATGCAGCCAAAAATCTCCTGACCAAATTTATTAATATTGAGACCATCTGCTTCCAATGGATGGCGCAGGGCGGAAGATGGAAGTGGTTTGGCATTGCGACAATACCAGGCACCAACTTCGCCATCCGCCGGCACATTTTAGAAGAACTTGGCGGCTGGGATGTTCATGCGCTGGCTGAGGACACCGAATTAACGATTCGTGTCTATAACCTTGGCTATGTCATTCGATTTTTCCCGGCAGCGATCACTTGGGAACAAGAGCCTGAGACGTGGAAAGTCTGGTGGCGGCAAAGAACACGCTGGGCACGAGGCAATCAATATGTTGTACTCAAATTTTTAAAGCAGTTTATGAAGCTGAAACGAAAACGAATGATTTTCGATTTGTTTTATTTCTTCTTTACGTATTTCTTATTTTTCTTCGGTGTCCTGCTCTCAAATGGGATCTTTATCGTGAACCTATTTGTTGACCTTCACTTATCTGTAGGAGCTGTTGCACTGATCCTGTGGGGATTGGCCTTCTTCCTCTTTCTAACAGAAGTGATGATTACATTAAGCATTGAGAAAACAGAGCTCACCAAACAAAATATACTCATTGTGGCGCTCATGTACTTCACTTATTCTCAAGTATGGATTGCGCTAGTCGTGTACTCTTTATTTGTAGAGACAAAGAGCCGTTTATTCAAACAAGAAGTAAAATGGTACAAAACCGAGCGTTACGATCAACAACAAAAGAAAAGCGGGTGACAAATTGAAATCGGTAAAATGGATGATTTTTATATTGGTGATATCCCTTGCCATTCAGCCTTTTTTCATGGCGGGGCAAGCACTGGCGCAATCAAATCGAGTACAAGTGAAAGATGACTGGATTCGCTCATCAAAAGGAAGTCAAACAGAAACGCAAGCATTATCAGAAGATGTAGTGACCTTGTATGGACAAGAAGACCGCACTGAATTTTCCTATCAAATAGAGAAAGAAAAAGTAGAGTCTAGCACCCTTACATTGAATATAGAGGCATCACCATTACTCATTTCGCCATCATCGTTCACAGTCATGATTGATGGAGAGATTGAAAAGACCATTCCCGTATCAGGGAAAAACCAAAAGAAATCGATTCAAATCAAATTGAACAAATCGCAATTGAAAAAAGGTTCTCATCGGATTCAGCTCGCATTTTATGGCGTGTTAAAAGAAGGTGTGTGTATCAACCAAGAGACACCTGCCAATTGGCTGAAAGTATATCCTGAAAGTGAGCTGGATTTCAAAGGAACTCAAACGACAGACGTGACGTTAGACAGCTTCCCTTCACCTTTCATTCAAACAGGTGATCAGAAAGAACAAACAGATATTGTGATTCCAAATTCACCGGAAGCAGCTGAATTAGAAGCGGCTGTGAAAGTATACCGTACGTTGAAAAACAAAGACCGCCAAGCAGACCTCAAAATCGTCCAAGAAAAGGACCTCAAGCAAATCGCGCATCCAACGATTGCTGTTGGAGCGAAAGGAAATTGGGAGGGACGAGTGAAATCGATCGAGCAAGCTGCGAAAATGAAAACAGCAAGCAACCAGCTTACGTTAGCAGTGAGAACACTGACTGGGAAGAAAAAAGAACAGCCCATTTTATTTGTCACTGCTGAACAGCCAAAGACAATTGCTGAAAAAATCAATGTCCTGACTCAACCAGAACTGACCGATCAGCTCACTGGGACAGATTTGCTGCTTCAAAAGGTTACTGCTAAAGCATCAAAACCATCTCATCAAATTCGTTTAAAAGATTTTGGTGGTGATGATGTAACGGTTGGAACCAAAAAGACGGCCTCGGATCATTACTATTATCCGAAAGCATTGATCGCTAATCAAAAATCTGGTGCAAAGTTAAATCTATCATTTAAAAAAACTGATACAGCGAACAAAGCGGAACGCTTAACAGTCATGATTAATAATGAACCACACGATGTACCGTTAACAAAACTAGGAAACAAAGATGAGAATGGATTCTATCATGTGTCAATTCCAGTAGATTCACAAGTGCTCCAAAAGAATGAATATATTGATTTGCAATTTGTCACTACAGGCTTTAAAAACATGGAGTCCTGCAGACATACGGATGAAGAAAGCTGGATTTACATTGATAAGAATAGCTCTCTTCAAATACCAGAAGGGACAGCTAGTGATACACCGGATTTAGCTGCATGGCCGCTTCCTTTCACATCAAAAACACAGCAAGGAAAAACATTGATCATCATGCCAAATCAAATCAAGCAAGAAACGATCAATCAAATGGCGATGCTGACAGAATCATTTAGTCAGCCGGAAGCTGCTCAATATCAATTGATCAAAGCTTCAAATGTGACAAATGATCAATTGAAAAATCACTCTCTTATTTTCATCGGGGGCATTCAAACGTTCTCTCTTTTAAAAGAAAAAGCAGACGATCTCATCGTTCCAGTGACAAAGGATCAGTATGATGTATCCTCCTTTGATATGATCAACGAAACGACTGCTCGTATTGTATGGACGCAGCCATCTGTATGGAATAAAGAACAAACAATGACCGTCTTTTCAGGAATGAAAGCAGCTGACGCTGATCTTTCACATGAAGTGCTTCATTTCCTGCAAACAAATACGGAAACGGCAACAGTTGCCATCGAGAGCAAAAACAAAGACATGTTCTCTAATTATCAAACGGTCAGCAGCACAACAAATGATCTCAAAAAAGGTGAAAAGCAAGGCGTCGGTGATTCTTGGATTTATTTTGCATGTATCGCTGTGCTAATTATTTTTGTGGTCGGAATGATTATTTATTTCGTACGAAAAAACCGCAAAAAGACTGATAGATAAACGATCAAAAGACCTTGAAAAAATGTCTTTACTTTGGTGTCAAACGGGAGTATGATCTCTTTTATAAAAGACCAATCGCTGAATCATTTCGATGAGCGGGGGAACCATTAGTGGTGCAGGACACCACGTGGGGTGAATCCTTTTTAGGTAGGGCAAAGTCTCATGCGCCCGAATCCGTCAGCTAACCTCGTAAGCGTTAAAGAGAGCAAAGACCAACCTGTGATCTAAACAATAGACGCAGGGGCATTCTATTGCCTCTGTGTCTTTTTGGCGATCCATCTTTTGTAACTTAAATCGTTTGACACTAAAGGAGCGGGCATCACATGTACAGTTTGATGAAGCGTATTTTAATTGGGAAACCATTAAAATCACAGGCAGCAGGAGAACAAAAACTATCAAAAATCAAAGCGTTGGCATTATTGTCATCAGACGCATTGTCATCCGTTGCATACGGTACAGAACAAATCTTGATTGTTCTTTCAGTCGTTAGTGCAGCAGCATTTTGGTACTCACTCCCGATTGCAGGTTGTGTATTAATTCTTTTAATGGCGTTAATTCTATCTTACCGCCAGATTATTTATGCTTATCCAGAAGGCGGGGGGGCCTATGTCGTCTCTAGCCGAAACTTAGGTGAAAAGCCAGGACTGATCGCTGGCGGATCATTGCTTGTAGATTATATTTTGACTGTAGCAGTGAGCATATCAGCGGGTACCGATGCCATCACATCAGCTTTTCCGGCACTATATCCATATCATGTGCTGATTTCAATTGTATTGGTCATCTTGATTATGGTGCTCAACCTTCGTGGATTGACAGAATCAGCATCTATTTTGGCTTATCCCGTATACTTGTTTGTCATATCACTCCTTATATTAATTGGAGTCGGGGGCTTTAAATTATTAACAGGAGGCGTTCCTCCAGCACCTGAGCATACTGCAATAGGTACACACGTACCTGGCATTACATTATTTCTTTTATTAAAAGCATTTTCGTCTGGCTGTTCTGCACTGACTGGAGTAGAAGCCATTTCAAATACCATTCCATCCTTTAAAAAACCAGCTGCACAAAATGCAGCGAGAACATTATTGATGATGGGTGGCTTACTAGCTGTATTATTTGTTGGCGTGACATTGCTTGCGTTTGGTTTTGGCATCTCACCAAAGCCAGAAGAAACAGTTGTATCACAAATTGCATCAGATACATTTGGACGTACATTTTTCTATTATGTCATTCAGGCTGTCACAGCTTT
The DNA here is from genome assembly GCF_001482475.1 of Bacillus sp. G1(2015b). NCBI lineage: Bacteria > Bacillati > Bacillota > Bacilli > Caryophanales > Bacillaceae > Bacillus > Bacillus sp. G1(2015b). The sequence goes on from NZ_LKIC01000001.1 coordinate 332,257, forward strand.
AATCTTGATATTAGCGGCAAACACCGGCTTCTCCGCCTTTCCTTTATTGGCGGTCAACTTAGCAAAGGATAAATATATGCCGCGCATGTTTACAGTAAGAGGGGATCGTCTCGGTTACTCTAATGGCATTATCTTTTTAGGTGTAGCTTCCATGCTGCTCATTTGGTTGTTTGATGGGAAAACGGAACACCTTATCCCGCTATATGCTGTCGGTGTATTTATTCCATTTACCTTGTCACAGACAGGTATGTGTGTGAAATGGATTCGTGAAAAACCGCAGGGCTGGAAAACGAAAATGCCTATTAATATAGTCGGAGCACTGATTTCCTTCACGGTTCTCATGATTCTTATTTTGACCAAGTTTCATCTTGTATGGCCAGTATTTGTTTTCATGCCAATTGTGCTATTCATCTTTCATTCCATTAAAAAGCATTACTTGTCTGTCGGAGAACAACTGCGTTTAATGAATGAAGCAGAGCCTGTTGAGATTAAAGGGAATGTGGTCATTGTGCCAATTGCCGGTGTAACACGTGTCGTTGAGCAATCTGTTCAATATGCAAAATCCTTATCAGAGCAAGTCATAGCAGTTCATGTATCCTTTGATAAAGAAAAAGATAAGAAAATTGAAGCGGATTGGGAAAAACTGAACAGCGGTGTGCGGCTTGTGATGCTGCATTCGTCTTATCGAAGCCTTATTCATCCGCTCGATAAATTCCTTGAAACGGTTGAGGCAAAAGCAAATGCGCATCAATATAAAGTGATGGTGCTCGTACCTCAATTTATCCCGAAAAAAAGATGGCACACGATCTTGCATAACCAATCTGCCTTCTTATTAAGATTCCGTCTGTTATGGAAGCGGGATATAGTGGTCGCCACCCTTCCATATCATTTTAAAAAGTAGCAGCAAGTTGAAACGTTTGATCAAAAGGGTGCGGTGGTATGGAGTAAGAAAAAAGGAGTTTTCTCACATGCCGCAAAGAACCGCAGGAAAAGAAGTAACAGCGCTACTGGAAGAGTGGGGCGTAAAACATATTTATGGAATGCCCGGCGACAGCATAAACGAATTGATTGAAGAGCTTAGGCATGAATCAAGCCAAATACAATTTATACAAACGAGACATGAAGAAGTGGCGGCACTTTCAGCGGCGACTGATGCCAAACTAACAGGTAAGCTCGGTGTCTGCTTATCCATCGCTGGACCGGGTGCTGTCCACTTATTAAATGGACTATACGATGCAAAAGCAGATGGCGCACCCGTTTTAGCAATTGCAGGGCAGGTTGCGTCAACTGAAGTAGGGAGAGACGCCTTTCAAGAAATCAAATTAGAGCGGATGTTTGACGACGTTGCTGTCTTTAATCAGCAGGTACAAACAGCAGAAGCTCTGCCTGATTTATTGAATCAAGCCATTAAAGCAGCTTATACTCACAAAGGTGTGGCAGTTCTCACTGTATCGGATGACTTATTTTCTCAAAAAATTAAGCGCAAGCCTGTTTATACATCTCCTCTTTATGTTGAGGGAGAAGTACGGCCAAAGAAAGATCAACTGCTAAAGGCAGCACAGCTAATTAACAATGCGAAGAAGCCAGTCATCTTAGCAGGTAAAGGATTACGAAATGCAAAAGAAGAGCTTCTTTCATTTGCAGAAAAGGCTGCTGCGCCTATTGTCATCACACTTCCTGCAAAAGGTGTTGTGCCAGACAGGCACCCATATTTTTTAGGAAACCTAGGTCAAATCGGAACGAAGCCAGCATATGAAGCGATGGAAGAGTGTGATCTCTTAATTATGCTTGGAACTTCCTTTCCATATAGAGACTACTTACCAGAAGACACAGCTGCCATTCAACTGGATATTAAACCAGATCAAATCGGTAAAAGATATCCGGTAGACGTAGGTATCGTGAGTGACAGCAAGAGTGGTTTGCATGAACTGACCTCCTACATTGAATATAAAGAGCAGCGTGGTTTCCTTGAAGCTTGTACTGAGCATATGATGAAATGGCGAGAAGAAATGGATAAGGAAAAATCCGTTGCCACATCACCGCTTAAACCTCAGCAAGTCATTGCTAGGTTAGAAGAAGCAGTCGAAGACGACGCTATTCTTTCTGTTGATGTAGGGAATGTGACCGTATGGATGGCTCGCCATTTTGAAATGAAACAGCAAGATTTCATCATCTCCAGCTGGCTTGCCACAATGGGTTGTGGTTTGCCTGGTGCTATCTCTGCTAAGTTAAATGAACCGAATCGCCAAGCGATTGCTGTCTGTGGCGATGGTGGCTTCACAATGGTCATGCAAGACTTTGTGACAGCGGTAAAATATAAACTGCCAATCGTTGTTGTGATTTTAAACAACAACAACCTTGGAATGATTGAATATGAACAACAAGTAAAAGGAAACATCAATTATGGTATAGAGCTGGAAGATATTGATTTTGCTAAGTTTGCAGAAGCATGTGGCGGCAAAGGAATCTCCGTGTCATCACATGAAGAACTAGCTCCAGCCTTTGATACAGCTCTTCAATCAGATAAACCTGTCATTATTGATGTTGCTGTCACCAATGAACCGCCGTTACCTGGAAAAATTACGTACACACAAGCAGCCGGTTTTAGTAAGTATTTACTGAAAAAATTCTTCGAAAAAGGCGAGCTGGATATCCCTCCACTCAAGAAAAGTTTAAAACGCTTTTTCTAAACAAAACGTAGTCGGTCCTCTCAAAAGAGGACTGACTTTTTTGTGATGAAAGGAAAAACATTTCAATTATCACTTGTTTTATTTCCTCTATAAATATATGGAAATTATTTTTGTAACTTAAAGCCTATTTTTCCAATTCGCTGAGAAAGGTAAAATAGACTTTATGATCAATAATGGAGGGAGTGACTTCTTCTGGGGAAGATACTTGATGCAAAAGCACTAACCAGTGCCATGGACACAAGGGCAAAACACTATCAGGAACTCCGCGAACAAATGGTAGATTTAAAAAAGGCATTACAAGGTGTTGCCAACCTCGGTGATGATTTTACTGGGAAAGGTGCCGATAACATTAAAAGCTTTTATAAAGAACTAGCGGGTAATGTTGACATGTTTATCAATTTTATTGATAAGCAAAAAGCCTTTCATGAAGGTGTTTCTGGAACACTGGATGATACGAGCTTTGGCGGCGATACCTTTGTAGAGGAACACTTTTTAGACAACGCAGTACATATGGGCATCAAGAATGCCAAAAGCATTGTAAAGGATCAAAAAAAGGCACTCAAAACGATTTTTCAAGACATTGATGATCTCATTTCTCTAGAAGTATTTGATAGTCAAACCTTTGATGAAAAAATAGAAGATGCGGAAGATGAACGAAAAAAGACAGTCAAAGATTTAAGAGAGCTTGATCAAAATTTAAAAGATGAATATGCTTTGTCAGAGACAGAGCAGCAAGCTACAATGGCATTGTACGCTGAAATGATGAATGCGACAAATGATGGAAAAGCGATTTCGCCTATGAATTTTGACAAGAAAGCGTATCACAATAGCGAAATCTACAAGGCAAAAAGCGATATTGAAAAGCAAACTTCTGAATATCTGAAAATCAAAAAAGAACAAGAAGAAGCCCGAGAGATCGCAAAAGAACAAGAAGCCCTCGCCAACCGTCCTTGGTATGAAAAAGCGCTCGATTACGGTGGAAATATCGTCAATGAACTGACAGGTGTGAACGATGCAAAACGTGCCGCAACAGGTGTTGATCCGATCACAGGCGAGGAACTCACCGCAGGTCAGCGAGTCGCGGCAGGAGGCATGGCAGCAGCCGGTTACATCCCAATCGTTGGCTGGGCAGGACGCATTTTCAAAGGCGGAAAGGCTGTCTATAAAACCACCCAAGCCACATCAGCCGCAGTCAGAGCAGTCGACATCTACAAGACATCACAAAAATCCTTTGACGCCCTGAAAACATCTCAAAAAGGTTTATATGGTCTCACCGCAACCAACGGCTTCAGCGAAGCAATCACAGGCCGCGATATGTTTGGAAATAAGGTCTCGAAAGAACAGCAGGAAGCAAGTATGAATGCGGCTCTGGGGATGCTTTTGCCGTTCGGAGTGAAAGGGTTTCATGGTAAGATGGGAGTTAAGAGTTCGGGTAATGTAAAGCATTTAGAAAATGCACCTAGAATAAAAGAAATTGAAGTTAATTTTAAAAGAAATGTTAAGCATGATTCTGAAGAGTTCGCAAGACAATTAAAAGACCAAGAAAAAGGTATGAATGAGTTAACGGTTGACGAGTATCTGAAAAATAGAGATAGATATATTGCTGAAGGAAGAGCGATAGAAGGAAATGCAGCTCAAAAAATGGCTAGACAAGAAGCACTTAAAGATAAAATTGCTGAACTACGAAAACAAGGACTTTCCAGAGCAACTGCGACAAAGCAAGCAACGGAATGGCTGGAAACAAAAGCAGCACTGCATAATCCAGATCAAATAGCTGGAGGAAGAGCAGACATTATTGGAGGTTTAGGGGACAAAAAAGTAAACTCCTCGATAGGTTCACAATGGAAATATAGAATTGATGTTGCTGATGAGCAAATTAGGGGAATTGCTAAGAATATGTCACCAGAACAGTTAAAGAATACTTACTTAAATGTGAAATTAACTCAATAATTAAAGGAGGGTATTTTAATTGGAAACTATATTTAGTGATTATATAAAATATGACACAGTTGATGAAGATGTTATTTTAAAATATAAGAATAAAATTCCTGAAGAATTAATAGAAACGTGGAAAAAATTTGGTTTTGGTAGTTTCGTAAATAACTTTTTAAAAGTTATTAATCCAGACGATTATTTAGATATTTTAGAGAGAAGTTATCTAAGGTATCAGCAGGCGATTCCTATTTTTACTACTGCAATGGGTGATATTATAGTATGGGAAAAAGATAAGTATCTAAATTTATTAAACTTTAGAAAAGGATATGTCCATGTTGTTTCATCAGGATTTGAATTCTTTTTTGATGACTTAAAAGATAATGAATTCATGAACGATGAATTAATGTGGCAGCCTTATCCTGAAGCGATTAGTAAATACAGTGCCCCTGGGTATGACGAGTGCTTTGGATACACCCCTCTATTAAGTTTAGGCGGAGCAGAAAAAGTAGAGAATCTAAAAAAAGTCAAATTGAAGGAACATATTCTTATTATTACTGAATTTATGGGGCCAATTGAGTAAAGTTCAAGATTATGTTACAAAATTAACTATAAGCACTTGATTGCCTTAGGCAACAGGTGTTTTTTATTTCTATAAGCAATTTAAAACTTGGACGATATTGGCTGATTCATGATGGTTGTACTATCATGGAATTAATAAGCGGGACAAGTGAGGGTGTTTGCTAAGCAAGGAATTAAATACGAAGAAGTTATGAAGATAGGAAATTGGGAATTAATATTTAGTAAACCCCGCGGAGACGGATTACTACCTGTAATAAAGCATGCTGTGTATATGCCTTAGAAGGAGACATGATGATGTTAAAAGTAACAGGATACACAGACAGTCAGTCTATAAATATTGAATATGATCTTTATACACCGATTAATATAGAATTTGGTAGTTGGAATATATCAAAAGAGCCAACGATATATTGGCGAACTGGAGATTTCAAGAAATCTTTAATTGAAATAGGTATAGGGAAATATACAGGTAGCCTTCGTTCAATTACACTAACATTAAGTGAAAATGTACACAAAATGGAAAATCTTGAATTGAATAAGAAAAATATAAATGTGATTAAAGGAGTACCAAATTTTCAAGTAGAAGAACATAATGATAAGACCTATATAGATGAGAAAGGTAAATTAGACGTATATATAGGGTTAGATAAGGTTTTAATTTCATTTTCAGAAAATGATACAGTGTCTGTTTTACAAAACGATACAGTAGGATTTGCTTTAGACAAAGATGAGGTAGTATGTGGCATTATCATAAGTGGTATGTTAGAACATGAAAAGAAAACATTAGAAGATGCATTGAATTAGCGAATTATGAAATACAAAAAAACTTGATGGCTAAAAAACTTTCGAGGTTTTTGTGTTTCAGGGGAAAAGTGGATTTAAAACCTTCTGCTATTGATTCTGGTGATACAGTAAATAACATAGTTAAGTTCAATGACAGAACATTTTTCAAAGTGAATCCTTTTTGAAACAGATGCAAATTTTGAATGCAAAAGAAAGTGTTAGGAATGATTTCTTGAGCAGTGGGTAAGGAGATTTCATTTTAGTTAACCTAGATTTTCATTTTGCTGAAAGTTAGAAAACTGAAAGGGTTTTTATATGTTAAATGATATATTGTCAAAGAAGATAGTTATAGAAAGTGGTACTGAGTTTGAAAAATCTCTAGAGTATGGGGGACCCTACGAACTAGCAATTGTGGAATATACTTCAGGAGGGGAAGAACAACTCTTTACTGGACTAGCCTATGATAGGTACGAAAACGGAAATCTTGAAAGTTATTTCTATGTAGAGAAAGGTATTAAACAGGGGAAGTATGTGGAATTTTATCCAAATGGCTTTGTGAAAAAAATAGGGTATATGAGGAAGAACGCTGTGGATGGATATCAAGTCGAGTTTTTTGAGAATGGAAATATAAAGTATGAATGTGAGTGTATTGCTGGTCGAGAGCTGACTTATATAAAATATGATAAAGAAGGTAATGTGACAGAGCTTAAGGAAGAACCTAGTGAATCAGATTTCATTTATGCTGAAAAGTTCAATGATTAATCAATGTTCAAATGAATTTTCAGTTAAAGAAGCTTAAAATGAGAAGAAAGCAGATAAAAACATTTCAAATCGTAAAGGAGTTAAAACCATGCTATGGATTTTCGCACAAAACCAGCAAAGTTTCGTTCATGTCCACGAAGTCTCAGTAACCGGCAAAAAGATTGAAGGAATGATCGCAGGAGGCGATACTTGGGTAAAGACTCTCGGCAAGTATGACTCAAATGATCGAGCGTCAGAGATCCTACAAGACATTGTGAAAACAATTGAATCCAATCAAGATGCCACCGTGACTTACAGAATGCCAAATCAATAAAAAAGAAACCACCTTTCCATTGAAAAAGGTGGTTTTTGTTTATGATGGTGTTTTTGTAAAGGCTAAAAATAAAGGGATGCTTGTGCCGACAAGGGTTGTGGCAAATAGGAACATACCGCAAATGAATAGAAAATGGCTGGCTGAAAAGACAAGTGCCAGAATGAGAAAAACGATGCTGAGTCCTGCCATGCTATATGATGGGACAAAGCGGCGTTTGTAGGTGGCTTTCTTTGTTAAGAATGAGAAGAAAATGCCAAATAATAAAGGGACGATCCATAAGTAAAATAAAATAATAAGAGACATACTTCATACCTCGATTTTTCCTTCTATTTTATCAGATGCTGATCGCAACGGATACCACAAAGCTTCACTTTGTAAAATAATTCATGCAATCGACACAATTAAGTGGGTTGATTCATAGAATGCGTTTTTTCTTTCATATATTCAGGCTGCAAGAGCGCGTATACACAATGATCCGTAAAGCGGTCGCCCAGCCATTCACATTGTCTCAAAATGCCTTCAAGCGAAAAGGATAACCGTTCTGCGATGCGTCTGCTCTTCTGGTTATCGACAGCAGCCCTGATTTCAATGCGGTGCAGTCCACATTCTTCAAATAAATATTGAATGACTGCTTTGCATGCTTTTGTCATGATGCCTTTTCCTTGATAGCCTTCTCCGAGCCAATAGCCAATTGAAACAGTCCTGTTGATCCAATGAATTTGGTGGGTGCCAATGATCCCGACAAGCTCTCCATGTGACCAGATGCCCGCTTGAAAACCGTTGTTCTGCAAGGCTTGCTGCATTGCGCCTTGAATGAATGCCATGCTGTCTTCCTCTGTCTGTGTTGAATCCACCCAAAGCATCCATTCGCGTAAATGCTCTCTTGACCGCTGGATGAGCAAATATAGACTTCTTGCGTCTCTTGGCTCAAGCAGCCGCATGGATATCTCTTGATCTTGATAAAAAAACATGTGCCCACATCCTCTCAGGGGAATTTTACCATAACCATATGAAAAGAAAAAGACAGCATCACGACTGTCTTTTACATAAACGTATCTACAATTAAAAAGAGATTGAGTGTGACAACAAGAGCTGCTATCACCCAAGATATTCCTGTCACCCAGCGGGCATTCGTCAATTCGCCCATAATTCGTTTTTTACTTGTAAATAAAATGAGCGGAATTAAAGCAAAGGCAATACCAAATGATAAGACCACCTGACTCATCACAAGTGCTGATGTCGGATTCACCCCAGATGCAATGATCACAATAGGGGGAATCATGGTAATCAGCCGGCGGACATACAGTGGAATGCGGTATTGAATAAAACCCTGCATAATGATATCGCCTGACAATGTACCGACAGAAGAGCTGGATAGTCCGGCTACAAGCAGGCCTACACCAAATAAGATAGCTGATACAGGACCTGCAAGTGTGCTAAAATGCTGGAACGCAACATCCAGATCTTCAACAAAGAGACCATTTTTATAAAATAGAGCGGCTGCCACAATCAACATACTGGCATTGATGGCTCCAGCAACTAACATCGCAATGAGGATATCGAAAAACTCAAAGCGAAAAATCTGTTTTTTCTCCTTTTCTGTTCTGCCGACGACTCTTCTTTGGGTTAATGCTGAATGTAAATAGATCGCGTGCGGCATCACAGTGGCACCTAAAATTCCAGCTGCAAGCAGTACACTATCTGTGCCATCAAATTTTGGAATGAAAAGCCCGCCTGCGACACTTGCCATATCTGGCTTGGCGACAAAGGTTTGCACGGCGAAAGCGATCACGACAACGAAGAGCATGCCTGTAATGCCAGCTTCTAATGCGCGATATCCCCGTCTTTGCAATTCTAAAATCGCAAATGATCCAATGGCTGCAATAATAGATGCTTCAAGCAAAGGAATCCGAAAGAGCAAGTATAAACCAAGTGCCGCTCCAATAAACTCAGCTAAATCTGTGGCAATAATGACGAGTTCGCCCTGAATCCATAAACCGATGGATACAGGTTTTGGAAACTCTTCACGTGCGATTTCAGGTAAGTTTTTACCTGTCGCTATTCCAAGCTTTGCAGACAAGGATTGGATGAGCAAAGCCATAAGATTTGATATGAGAATGACCCATAAGAGGAGATATCCATATTTGGAGCCAGCGGCAATGTTGGTGGCAAAATTCCCTGGATCAATATATGCAATGGCAGCGATAAAAGCAGGGCCTAGAAAAGGAAGAAGCCTTCTAAATCCTTTGACCTTTCCTTCAAGTGCACGCTCAGCTGCCGCTGACATGTGTGCTTGTGCCTCGATGTATTTGTTTGTCATATGTCATCACCTAGATTCTACAAAGTTTTGCTTGGGCACAAAAAGTTTCCTTCATGCAATTTTTAATCATCATATGCCTATCTTCATGAAAAGTCAACTATCTGAACTAATAGGTTTGTTTATCATATGTAAGTGAAAAAAATAGATACCTTGTCAACGCGCAACATAAAAAACACCGCCCCTTAGACGGTGTCCCTACTGCTTCCTCTGCTATTCGTTTTTTAAGATACCCTTGATCCTACGCTGCGGAAGATCAGGCTTAAAATAATGACAAAGATTGCTGCTCCTAAGATCGCTGGAATGATCGCAAAGCCTGCCAGACTAGGACCCCACGTTCCAAGTAATCCATGACCAATCCAAGCGCCTACAAGCCCGGCAATCATTGAACCGATCCATCCTCCTGGTACACTGCCTCCAGCGAGTGCACTCCCAATGAGACCGATGACAATCGCCACAACCAATGAAATTAGAAATCCTAACATGTTGATCACTCCTCTTTTGTTTGTTTATTAAGCAATAACCGTTTTGAAAAAGATTAAAACCTTTCGGAACCGCTTCAATGTTCTATACGTATGATGGACAAGGATTGTGTATAATAACAGACAAATACTTCAGCGGCATCTAAGGAGGCATATGACATGGAGGAAAGAGAATGGCTAAAGGCACAATTAAAGGAGATTGAAAAGTGGGAGAAAGACCAGCAAAAGGTATGGTTTTGGGAGAAACTCAGCCGTCTTCCATTTCAAATGCTGGACAAGCTGACGCCTGCTTTTATTCAGAAAAAAATCGGTGTACTGCTAGACGAAATGGGCCATTACATTCAATCCGGCGGTGCCTATTTGACATCGGAAAAAGGCATCATTCATCAATTTCAAAAGAAGTGTGCCGATGAATCCATTCAGCGCATAGAGGATATTGGAAAGGCCCCGATCGAAATGATGGATGCCATTAGTGAGCATATGGGGAAAAACAGAACAAATCTCGCGACGGTACAAGGGGCGACAACTGGTGTTGGCGGAATGTTTACACTAGCCGCTGATATTCCTGCGGTACTCGGTCTCTCTCTGAAAACATTACAGGATATTGCCGTCACCTATGGCTATGATCCTAAAAACAAAGAGGAGCGGGTATTCATCATTAAATGCTTGCAGTTGAACTCTGCGGATGTCGTTGGAAAGAAATCGATTCTAAAAGAGCTGAAAAGCTATCATGCATCTGAAGGGAAGCATGAGAACATGATTTCCCAAATCCAAGGGTGGCGTGAGGTTGTCTATAATTACCGAGATTCGTTTGGCTGGAAGAAACTGTTTCAGCTTGTGCCCATCGCTGGGATTTTGTTTGGTGCCGTTTCGAACCGCTCACAATTAAAAGGAATTGCCGAAACAGGCATGATGCAATACCGAAAGCGAAGAATTTTAACAAGATTAGAAGAGCTCACCGAGCAAGAACAGAGTGAGTCCGGCGCATAAAAAAATCCCTTATCAAAGGGATTTTTTTATTTGCTCTCATCCTCTTCCTGAAAAGCATGAATAGGTGAGTGTTCATAACGTGCACGAAGTTCGCGGATCTGTTTGATGAGGGTGGAGCCAATCGTTTTTTCGGCTTCGTCATACAAAGGATCAAGGGCTTTCATCCATTTTTGTCTTTCAGCTGGCGTCAATTCATGAATGGCAATCGGCGATTCATGTTTAATGTCCTCCAGCTGATCTTTGTTCATCTGTTCTGCATGCTTTTCATTCCAAGCTGTTGTTTCTTCCATGGCTTCAAGTAAAATTCGTTTCGTTTCGGGTGTCTGGCGGTCAAAGAAGGATTGATCTGTTAAGACCACATAGCCTAAATACCCGTGATTGCTGATCGTCATATAGTCTTGTATATGATAGAATTTTTTTGAATAAATATTTGAAATGGTATTTTCTTCACCGTCTACTTTTTTGGTTTCTAATAGCTGAAATGTTGAATTAAATGATTCCTGATAGGGCTTTGCACCAAGAAGTTTAAATTGTTTCTCAATCATGTCGCTTTGCATTATGCGGAGAGACTGGTTTTTTAAATCAGCCGGCTGTTTGATGGGTCCTTTATTTGAGGTAATTTGCTTAAAGCCATTTGTCCAATAAGCCATTCCCTTTAATCCATCTTTTTGCAGCGTGCCAAACAACCTTTGTCCAATTGCACCGTGCAGGCCTTCTTGAACCGCGCTGTAATTTGAAAAAGCAAAGGGAAGATCAAGTGCCAGCCACTCAGGGGACAGCATGCCGAGCTTTGAGGTAGACGGAGCGATAAATTGAACTTGATTCTCTTTGAGTGCATTAATTTCTTCAATATCAGAATAAAGGCTCCCGTTGGAGAAAATTTGAATGCTGATCTTTCCATCCGATTTTTCGTGCACAAGCTCAGCAAATTTCTTTGCAGCAAGTCCTTTAGGTGTATTGTCTGCCACGACATGACTGAATTTGAACACAAGCTGGTCCTTCAGTCCGGTTTGTTCATCATCAAAGGTTGTCGCTGATTTTGGCATCATATGATAAAAGCCAAAGTATAAAGCGGTTACAAAACCGATCATGAGTAATAGCGTATAAGCGAGTAAATTCTTCATGCGTCAGATCCCCCTTATGTCAAGCATACTTGACAGAGGAAGAATTCGTAAAGATACAGGTGAAAAAATGATGAGAAATCGATTGAAATTGCAACAATTATCTATTAGATGGAAGCTTACCATCCTCACATATTTCGTTGTCATTTTCGCCCTTTTAATCGGAGGCATTGTCCTTGTCGGGGGAATTCAGCAAACAGAGGAACGGGAGCTTCGAAAGAGACTCATGAACACGGCGAGAACTGTGGCTGAGATGAATGAGGTGAAGCAGGCGTTAGCTGATCAGACAAAGGAACGTGATCGATTACAGCATGCAATCGAAGAAATTCGGATTATTCAAGACGCTGACTACATTGTCGTGATGGATATGGATCATGTGAGATTAACGCATCCAGTAAAAACAAGGATTGGCCAGCGCTCAGAAGGAACAGATGAAGAGCCGGCTTTTGCAGAGCATATTTATTTCTCAGAAGCAGAGGGAGAGCTTGGAACAGCCATCAGAGCTTTTTATCCAGTGAAGGATGATCAATTTAATCAAACAGGGGTTGTGCTTGTAGGAAGAACCCTGCCAAGTATGGCAGATATATTAGGAGAAATGAAGCGGGATATCCTCATGATTCTCCTGCTGACGCTCAGTTTTGGGCTTGTAGGTTCATTTTTGCTCGCCCGCCATATTAAACAGCAAATGTTTAAGCTGGAGCCGCATGAGATTGTTAGAATGCTGGAGGAACGCACTGCAACCTTTCACTCTATTAATGAAGGGGTCATCGCCATAGATAATCAGCACATGATCACCATTTTTAATGAGAAGGCGAAGCAGATTTTTGGCGTGACAGGTGATGTCGTGGGCCAGAATATTTGGGGTGTGCTCTCTGATACACGACTTCCTGAGATCATCGATCGCGCAGAACCCGTCTACAATGAAGAAATTCATATGAGCGGAAAGAGGATCATGAGCAGCCGGATTCCGATTGTGATGAAAAAGAAGATCATCGGAGCGGTCGCCATTTTTCAGGACCGGACGGAAGCGGCAAAATTGGCGGAAGAGCTCACAGGAGTTAAAAACTTTGTGGACGGTTTGCGGGTGCAAAACCATGAGCATATGAATAAGCTTCATACGATTGCTGGGCTGATTCAGCTTGGTAAAGCCGATCAGGCGCTCGATCTAGCCTTTCAAACGACAGAGGAGCAGGAACATGTGACGGACTTTCTTCATCGCGTCATTCAGCATGATGCGGTCGCAGGGTTATTGATGAGCAAAATCAGAAGGGGCAAGGAGCTTGGCATCAAGGTCGAAGTAGATGAACATAGCAGCCTCCGTCATTTCCCTGAGCGGCTTGATCAGCATGATATGACAAAGCTGCTCGGAAATCTCATTGAGAACGCCTTTGCTTCGTATGATACTGTAGAAAGAGACACAAAAGTCATTTCCATTAGCATCGATCAAACGGAGGATGTCCTCGCGATTTTAATTGAAGACAATGGCTCCGGAATCGAAGAGGAATTAATTCCTTATCTTTTCGATAAAGGCTTCACACACGGCAAAGAGGGCGGAACAGGCTATGGCCTGTATATTGTAAAAACGATTATCGACAAAGGGATGGGAAATGTAGAAGTCACATCAAGCATCGGCATTGGTACCACCTTCTCAATCGAATTCCCAATGACCATAGAGGAGAGAGACAGATGACTCAGATTAAGGTGCTGTTAATTGAAGATGACCCGATGGTGCAAGAAGTGAATAAAGAATTCATTATGAGTGTTCCTGGCTTTCAAGTAGCAGCTGTCGCTGGAAATGGGGAGCAGGGCATCCAGCTGATTAAAGAGATTCGTCCAGATCTCGTGGTACTTGATGTGTATATGCCAAAAAAGGATGGCGTCAAAACGCTGCAAGACATCAGAAAACAGAAGATGCAGGTGGATGTGATTGTGATTTCAGCAGCGAAGGACAAAGAGACCATCGGCATCATGCTTCAAAATGGTGCGCGGGATTATATTATTAAACCATTCAAATTTGAACGAATGAAAGAATCTCTTGAAAGCTATAAGGCGTTTAAATCAAAAATTCGAACCGCCGCGGAATTTTCTCAGGAGATGCTCGATGATATCATACGAAAGCCTGCTGTTAAGCAGGAAGATACTTGGCTTCCTAAAGGGTTGAATGTGCATACGATGAACGAAATTAAAGCGTATATGGGCTTGCAGGAAGGCGCGCAATCTGCGGAGGAAGTTGCCAATGCACTTGGCATTGCCCGTGTCACGGCACGCCGGTATTTAGACTTCCTCGTAAAAGAAGGCGAGCTGAAATTAGATATGCAATATGGCGGGGTAGGACGGCCCGTGAATAAATATATCGTACATTCTGACTAAGAGACCAAAAAGACCAAAATGTACGATATGTCCATAAGCTTCACAGTCTTTGATGAAATCGCTATCATTTACCTACAGATAATAGTTAAGCGTTTACATCAAAGGGTGAGGGAGTTGATTTTTTATGAAAAGGCTTTTGAAAAACCTGACATTTCAGGTGATTGCAGCTGTCATCATCGGGATCATTGTCGGGATGGTGTGGCCAAACGTCGGAAAAGAAATGAAGCCGCTTGGTGATACCTTTATCAATGCCGTTAAAATGGTCATTGCACCAATTATTTTCTTAACCATTGTTCTTGGTATTGCCAAGATGGGGGATATGAAAAAGGTTGGAAAAGTTGGGGGAAAAGCATTTATTTATTTTGAAGTCGTCACGACACTTGCTCTGGTCATCGGTCTTTTTGTTGTGAATATCATGAAGCCAGGTGCAGGTCTTGACTATAGCAAGCTTGAAAAAGGGGATGTCTCACAATATACCCAAAATGGGGGACAGGGCATCGACTGGATGGAATTTGTCACACACATCGTGCCATCTAACATGGTTGATGCTTTCGCAAAGGGTGATATTTTACAGGTCTTATTCTTCTCTATTTTATTCGGTGTTGCGCTCGCTGCACTTGGCGAGAAGGGGAAAGGCATCATCGAATGGCTTGATAAGCTGTCACTCGTTTTCTTTAAAATCATTGGATATATCATGCGTGCTGCGCCGCTTGGTGCATTTGGGGCAATGGCCTATACGATCGGACACTTTGGGCTGGCATCGATTAAACCGCTCGCGAGTCTGATGCTCTCCGTTTATATGACGATGTTCATATTCATTTTTGTTGTGCTGAATATCATTTGTAGAATGTATGGTTTTAGTCTGTTCAGCTATCTGCGATTTATCAAGGATGAAATTTTGATTGTTCTTGGCACAAGCTCTTCAGAATCTGTGCTACCAAGAATGATGGATAAAATGGAACGCTACGGCTGCTCTAAATCTGTTGTTGGTCTTGTTATTCCAACAGGCTATTCCTTTAATCTAGACGGAACATCAATCTATTTATCGATGGCCGTCGTCTTCTTGGCACAAGTGTTTGGTGTAGACCTGTCCATCGGTCAGCAGATCACGATTATCCTTGTTCTGATGCTGACATCAAAGGGAGCTGCTGGGGTGACAGGAAGCGGATTTATCGTGCTTGCCTCTACACTTGCAGCACTACAGGTTATTCCGCTTGAAGGGCTTGCACTGCTGCTTGGGGTTGACCGGTTCATGAGCGAAGGAAGAGCCATCACAAACCTCATTGGTAATGGAATCGCAACAATTGTTGTCGCGAAGAGTGAAGGTGAATTTGACGAATCGAAGAGCAAAACAGCACTTCAGGAAATGCGGAATATGAAGCAGGCTGTTTAGTATAAAAACAACCAAAAACCGAAACCTTATGTTCTACATAGGTTCGGTTTTTTCTTGTGTAAAAAATAAAATCAATAAAATGACTACGAATCGTAAGACCTCGTTGACCTTTTATTATATAATTTACAGAAAGATCCGATATAATGTATATCAGATACGATGAAAAATAGACTTTAGTCCTGGCAGGTGTGTAACGTAATGGCGGCATTTTTAAAATTGTTCGAAAAACCCGGTGTTAAGCGGTTTTTAGTATTTGTAGTATTAGCCACAGCATTATATCTATTAAGAGGAATGATGAATTTAATTCTTCTGACCTTCATTTTCACCTTTTTGATGAATCGGTTAGAAGAGGTCATTAGAGGCTTTTTAAATCGCTTCCTGAAAATAGGACAGAAATCGGTCATTACTATTTTGTATATTCTTCTGGCTGGTGGTTTGACATTTGGCGGTTTCGTTTTTGTACCAATCATCGCCAAACAGGTGGAGCAGCTATTCCATTTAGGAAAGAAAATCGCAGATCATCCACAAGATTTACCCTTCTTTGACGTCATCACGAACGTATTTGGTGATTTCAAAATATCAGCTTTCTTTGAGAAAGGGTTTAATTTCCTCTATACATACTTAACTGATTTCAGCACGTTCAGTATCCAGGTCATTATGTCCTTAATATTAAGCATGTTCTTCCTGTTCGAAAAGGAACGCCTCATTCAATTTATGAACAAGTTCAAAACGAGTAAAATCTCCGTGTTCTATCATGAAATTGCCTTCTTTGGACGTAAATTTTCCCGAACGTTTGGAAAAGTACTCGAAGCACAGTTTATTATTGCAACCGTTAATTGTGTGCTAACGACAATTGCGCTGGGCATTATGGGTTTCCCGCAGTTATTTGGCTTAGCGGTCATGGTCTTTTTGCTAGGCTTAATCCCAGTAGCGGGTGTGGTTATCTCTCTTATTCCACTCAGCATCATTGCGTATACACTTGGAGGCGGAATGTATGTCCTCTATATTGTGCTGGTGATCGTGATTATCCATGCCATTGAAGCTTATTTCTTAAATCCGAAGCTCATGTCAGCTAAAACAGAACTCCCTATTTTCTTCACGTTTATTGTGCTGATCTTCTCTGAACACTATATTGGCATTTGGGGACTTATTATCGGTATCCCAATCTTTGTGTTTATTTTAGATATTCTTGAGGTCACAAATAGGGAAGAAAGTAATTAAAAAGTTCATATGAACCTGTTTACAATTTTCTAAAAATAAGGTATAAATGGTATGAAAATATCATATTACCACACGCTTAATCCTTCTAAAGGAATGGGGGACCCATGTTTTTGGGGTGAATTTTTCTTATCTGAGAAAAAAGGACATCTCTTCGTCCTAACCCGTCAGCTAACCTCATCAGCGTGAAGAGAGTAGACAGTGGTACACGTATGGACACGCAGGCCCACGAGAAGACTCTCTCGTGGGCTTTTTGACGAGGAAGGGGAGATTTTATTGAAGCTAGCGACGAAAATTATTATTGCCTTGTTTGTAGGTGCCATCACAGGATTGCTGCTTAACCTTTTTGCTCCAAATGTATTCAAAGTGTTAGATCCGTATTTATTTACACCTCTAGGTCAAATCTTCTTAAATCTGATTAAAATGCTGGTTGTGCCCATTGTATTCTTTTCGATCACGCTTGGTGTAGCAGGCCTTGGTGATCCGAAAAAGCTAGGCAGAATCGGCGCAAAAACCATTACTTACTTCCTGCTCACTACGACTTTTGCCATCATCATTGGCATTTCATTAGCTGTGTTAATCAAGCCGGGAGCCTTCGGCAATTTTGATACAAAAGCAGCTGATTATTCCGCAGAGGAAGCCCCATCAATGGCAGAAACACTACTCAACATTATTCCAACCAATCCAGTCCAATCGTTAGTTGAAGGAGATATGCTTCAAATTATCGTCTTCTGTGTATTTTTAGGTCTTGGCATCGCCATGCTCGGTAAAAAAACGGAAGGCTTGCTAAAGCTGTTTGAACAAGGAAATGAATTAATGATGTATCTTGTCGGTGTTGTGATGAAATTTGCACCATACGGGACATTCGGTTTGATTGCAACCGCCATCGGCAGTCAGGGGCTGGATGCCATGAAAGCGATGGGACTTTACTTCTCGGTCGTGTTAATTGCGCTCATCCTGCATTTCTTCCTGACATATGGTTCAACCGTTGCGATCTTAGCTAAACGAAATCCGATGGAATTCTTTAAAGGATTTTCCCCGGCGATGGTTGTTGCATTTAGTACATCAAGCAGTAACGCAGTGCTGCCGGTTTCAATGGAAACAGCGCAAAAGCGTTTAAAGGTACCAGAGTCGATTTCAAGCTTTGTGCAGCCGCTTGGTGCAACTATTAATATGGATGGAACGGCCATTATGCAAGGTGTTGCGACCATTTTTATCGCTCAAGTATATGGGGTTGAACTGACGCTTGTTCAAATGCTGACGGTTGTGTTAACGGCTGTATTAGCAAGTGTCGGTACAGCAGGCGTGCCAGGGGTAGGGCTCATCATGCTGGCCATGGTTTTAAATTCCGTGAATCTTCCTGTTGAGGGAATAGCGCTGATCCTTGGCATAGACCGCTTATTAGATATGGCAAGGACCGTAGTGAATATTACAGGTGACGCAGCATGTGCGGTGATTGTTTCTGAAACCGAAAAGAAACATGAAAAAGAAGCGCCGACACCTAACTTATCACTGTAATAAGCAAGAAGGGCTGAGTGGATCAGCCCTTTTTTTCATGGATTGATTTGTCTAGCGTGATATACTTTTTACAGGATGAGCGGTCGTAACTGCCGCCATAGGCTTTACATCAGAAGGAGGAACCACTTTGCAGTCTGCTGTTTTAAAAGTAGAGAAAGTCGACAAACAAATTGGCCGGAAAATGATCTTGCAGGATATATCTATGGAAATTGGGCGGGGAGAAATTGTCGGATTACTTGGCCCCAACGGGTCTGGAAAAACAACCTTGATTCGATTGATCGTTGGCTTGATGAAAAAAAACAATGGCCGCATCATGATCAATGGATATTCACAAGATGAGGACTTTCTCCAGGCGATGTCATCTGTTGGTGCAATCATAGAAAACCCAGAATTTTATTCGTATTTAACAGGCTTTGAAAACCTTGAAATGTATGCAGCGATGCACGACGGGGTGACGGAGGAACGCATTCAGGAAGTAGTGGAAAGAGTTCGTCTGGAGGATGCCATTCATCAGAAGGTCAAGACGTATTCGCTAGGGATGAAACAAAGGCTTGGGATTGCACAAGCTATTTTGCATCGGCCGAACCTGCTCATTTTAGACGAACCGACAAATGGGCTAGACCCTGCAGGCATGAAGGAATTCCGGGAGCACTTGCAAATGCTCGTAAAGGAAGAAGGAACCTCCGTATTATTTGCGACGCATTTATTGCATGAGGTAGAGGAGCTATGTGACCGCATGATCATCATTCAAAAGGGACAGATCAAAGCTAGCACTCATCTCCTTGATATGGAAGGGAAAGAGCAGGTGCTGATGAATATTCAGCCAGTAGAAAAGGCGGTTTCATGGCTTGACGCACAGGAGTATACATATGAACGAGACGGAGCGCGTGTACTGCTTCAACTGGACAAAGAACGTGTGCCAGAGCTAAACAAACAGCTTGTGCTGGCGGGGTTTGATGTACTTGAAATGACGCCTCAAAAGCAATCAATTGAAGAGGCGTTTATGAAATGGACGGAAGGCGGGAAGACAGATGCTGAACCTCATCAAAAATGAGCATAAGAAAATTATGAGGAAAAAAATCACATTCATTGCTCTTGGGTTGATCGTTGTATTTCAACTAGCAATGGCTCTCACCTTGAAACGAGTCATATCAAGCTTTGGTGGACAAGACACAGTCGCAAACTATTTTGCTTATTCCACGAATGTCGTGTTTATTTTACAGGTGCTTGCTGTCGTTATTGGCGCGACCTTGATCTCAACAGAGTTTCAGAAAAGGACGATCAAGTTTTTATTGATCAGGCCAAAAACAAGACTGCACATTTTTCTGTCAAAATACATCACACTTCTGCTGACAGTCATTTATTTGTTTGTTTTTTATTATGTGTTAGCTTTTCTATTTGGTCTTATTTTCTTCGGTACTGATTTTGATGAAAGAACGGGGCAATTATTTCAGCATACGTTTGCCGTCATTGGATCTCAGTGGGTGGAAGTGGTCATGATGGCAAGCTTTGCTTTTATGTGTTCCAGTTTGTTTAGAAACAGTCTTGTTGCACTTGTGACCTCGTTTTTTGTTTTATATGCGGCGAAATCACTTGTACCGATCATGTCGCTCTTAGAAAATCAGTGGGGGAAAATCCTTCTTTTTGCGAATACGGACTTTACTCAGTACAGCTTTCAAGGACCGCCGCCTTTTCATGGGATGAGCCTTTTGTTTTCTCTATTTATAGTGGGGGCGCATTTTGTTTTCTTTGTTGGATCGGCTTGGATTCTTTTTTGGAAACGTGATGTAAATGTGTAAAAATTGTGTCAAATAACAAGAAAAATTCGTGACATCTTTGTGAAAACGAGTCTGTATTTCACGATAACCGGCTGATTTTGTCTTATAATAAGAAGGAGTCATGGAGGTGGCACTATCGTGAAAAATTTCATTACGGCTTTACCAATTTTGTTGCTGCTGTCGTTTTCGTTTGTGTCTTTTGCCTTCCAGTTTGATCATCTTGTTTATTTCAGACTAGCGCTGGGGATCTTTTCGTTAGCCGGTCTTTTCTTTCTGTATACACTTAAAAGAAACATGAAATGGTTCATGGTTTATTTATATGCGAGCTGGATCATTCTTGCTGCCGTTACAACATTTGAGGAACCAGTCTTTTCTCAATTTTTCTTCGGTGGTTTAACGATGACAATGGGTTATCTCACATATATGCTCATTTATTTAGGAATGAAGCAGGACCGTGTAGCGAAATCACATTAAAACAAAAGCCGATAAAATCGAATAACAGATTTTATCGGCTTTTTTATTTTATTGAAGCAGACAAAAGAGCAGCCAGTGATGACTGCTCCTCTTGTAGTTATGATTCACGCCCAGCAGCTGTAAGCTGCTTCTGGTGTTTTTTGTCGATGGTTTCGTATATACTTTCCATCATTTGAGGATCGCGCATGATCGCCTTTTTGTTCTCTTCAATCAATTGCTGATAGGTTTTGATCTTCTTCTTAGACATGTGACTCATCGCTCCTTTATTAGAATGACCGTCTATAGGATTTCACATAGATGAAATTGATAATCATTTTCAATTAGCAACTCCATTATACAAAGACAAATGTCATAAGTAAAGATTCAATTCAGAAAATTCACGTAACCGACATATTCCAAGCTGTATCGACGCTGCATTCTTTCCCAGGAAATAATTTTGTCATGACTTGTCGTAAGGGAAAACATCAATTTGAAACGTTTTGGCTGCGAAGCTCGTCTTATGAAGAGATTAAAAAAGAAAAAAGACACCAGCAAAAGTTTGCTGATGTCCTTCAATTAAGAAACGTGCTCTTGAAGAAACTCTGTCACTTCTTCAGGCGATTTTGCGTTTGCACTGTGTAAATGCCCTGTTTTTTCACCATTTTTGAAAATTAACAAGCTTGGAATACCCATTACCTGATACGTTTCCGCTAATTCAGGGAAATCATCTTTATTTATTTCAAACCATTCATGGTGAGCATAAGCTTCTAGGATGTCTGGAATGAACATGTCCATTCTTGTGCAGTCAGGACACCATGTTGCAAAGAATTTAACGATGACTTCTTTGTCTGATTGAATTATTTCATTGAATTGTTCAGTACTTGTGATTTTTTTCAATTTGTCACAACTCCTTTTCAATGTCATTTTAATATAAAATAAAGGCGAATGACATACAAATGCTCGGGAGGCGCTTACAACCTTTACAAATCATTTCAATTACGTAACAACAAAAATTAATTAGAGCATTTTTGCTTGAAAGTGATAAGATAGTAAAGATGAATTTTAGTGGGGGGAGTATCCATTGAAAATAAGTTTAGGATTGATTTACGGCGGAAAGTCAGCCGAACATAATGTATCACTGCAAACAGCCCTTGCAGTTACAAAAGCACTTAACACTGAGAAGTTCGATATACATCCAATTTATATTACAGAAGAGGGTGAATGGTTAAGAGGAGAAAAACTCACTGAACCAGTATCAAACGTCAAAATGCTTCAATTTGAACAGAACGCAAAGACGTTTTTACCAACTTCTTTAAATGAAAGCATGTTTCCACAGCCTGCAACGGTTGATGAGAAAATTGATGTTGTCTTCCCGTTGCTGCACGGACCTAATGGAGAAGATGGCACAATGCAAGGATTACTTGAACTGTTAAATATCCCGTATGTCGGCAACGGCGTTCTTGCGTCTGCTGCGGGTATGGATAAAGTCATGATGAAAGATGTTTTTGCACAAGCAGGACTTGCACAAGCAAAGCACCTTTCCTTCAATAAAAAAGACTTTGAGAAAGCGACAACAGAAAGCTTAGAACAAGTGGAACAAGTACTTGGCTATCCATGCTTTGTGAAACCTGCCAATATGGGATCAAGTGTTGGAATTAGCAAATGCCGCAGCAAAGAAGAGCTGCAGACTGCATTCGACCTCGCTTTCCAATATGATCGTCGTGTGGTCGTAGAAGAAGGCGTTGTTGGAAGAGAAATTGAGATTGGTGTATTAGGCAATGATGAGCCAAAATGCTCTGTCGTTGGTGAGATTGCACCTAAAACAGATTTTTATGATTACAAAGCAAAATATGAAGATGGCGATACAGATTTGATCATTCCTGCGAGTGTGTCAGAGGATGAATATAAGACGATTCATGACATGGCAATTAAGGCATTTAAAGCCCTTGATGGATCTGGTCTCGTACGTGCAGACTTCTTCCTTACAGAAAAAGGTGAAGTGTTGATCAATGAAGTGAATACAATGCCTGGATTCACACCTTTTAGTATGTTCCCATTACTTTGGAAGCACACTGGTGTAGAGTATCCAGAGTTGATTGAAAAGCTGGTGTCACTTGCAATTGAACGCCATCAAGAAAAACAAACCATTAAAACAACTTTTTAATGTGAGCAGCAAGCAGACACTATCCTTAGGTAGTGTCTCTTTTCCTTCAAACGTGAAATGAGAAAGAGAGGCGAAAAATCATGATCAAACGTACAGTGAAACAAATCGCCCAAATGGCTGGTGGAACCCTATCTAATCAAGCTTTTGGCGAAGAGCAGATTCACGGAGTGACAACAGATACACGAAAAGTATCAGACGGCGCACTGTTTATCCCGCTTATTGGAGAACATTTTAACGGTCACACATTTGCTTCAAAAGCAGTAGAGCTTGGAGCATCAGCTGTTCTATGGAATCAAAAAGAAGCCAATCCGCCAGAAGGCGTTCCTGTTATTCTTGTAGAGGATACACTAGCTGCGCTTCAACAGCTGGCGAAATCATACTTAAAAGAAGAAAATCCTCGTGTTGTCGGTATTACAGGAAGTAATGGGAAAACCACAACAAAAGACATGATTCATTCCGTCTTGCAAACAGCGTATCAAGTTCATAAAACAGACGGTAACTTTAATAATCATATCGGTCTTCCGCTCACCATTCTTGCAATGCCAGAAGGAACCGATATTGCGGTTTTGGAGATGGGTATGAGTGCAAAAGGCGAAATCGAATTTTTATCAGACCTCGCTGAGCCGGATGCAGCAGTCATCACAAATATCGGGGAATCTCATATGCAAGATTTAGGATCAAGAGAAGCCATTGCCGATGCAAAATATGAGATCGTAAAAGGCTTAAAAGAAGACGGCGTCTTTTATTACCTAGGTGATGAGCCATTGCTTCGAGAAAGATCAAGTTCACTTTCTCAGCGTGTAAAAACCTTTGGAGAAGCAGAGGACTGTGATATCAAGGTAACGCACATCAACCAGCTTGCAGAAGGAACAGAATTTCAAGTAGAAGGGTATGCCCAGGGTTTTCTCATTCCTGTATTAGGGAAACATAATGTGAAGAATGCACTTGCTGCTATTGCAATAGGTCAGCATTTTGGGCTGAATGAAAGACAAATTGCCCAAGGACTGATGCAAACGAAGTTGACAGGGATGCGGCTTGAGCTGTTTAAAACAGACAAGGGAATCACCGTCATCAATGATGCGTATAATGCAAGTCCGACTTCAATGAAAGCGGCCATTGATCTTGTGGGGGATATGGACGGCTTTGCCAACCGTATTCTTGTACTTGGAGATATGCTCGAAATGGGCAGCGAAGAAGAAACGTATCATTATGAACTTGGCCGTTACATCAAGCCAGAATTTATTGATCATGTCATGACGTATGGCCGCCTAGGTGCATTTATTGCTGAAGGAGCGAAAAAATCATTCGGGGCTGAGCACGTATTCTCCTTTATGGACAAAGAGGACCTGAAGAAAAAACTAGCTGAAGTGGCAGGGCCTGACGATGTTGTGCTTGTCAAAGCCTCACGCGGTATGAGATTGGAAGAAGTCATTACTGCACTATAAAAGTGAGAAGGTGACAGAATGATTGGCTGTTTATGTATTCACGGTTTTACTGGTGCCCCTTATGAAGTAGAACCGCTGGCGCAATATTTAAAACAGGCGGCAGATTGGAATGTGCAGTCTGTCACGCTTCCAGGGCATGGGGATGAGCTGCAGTTAAAAGGCATTCTTTATCAAGAATGGATAGCGACAGCTGAACTCGAACTTCTATCCCTTTACCGGACTTGTGACACCGTGTATTTGGTCGGCTTTTCTATGGGCGGAATGATTGCTTCTTACTTAGCGGCGAAGTACCCAGTTGCCCGCCTTGTCCTTTTAAGTGCTGCGGCCAAATATGTGAACCCAAAACAAATGATGCAAGACACACGGCAGATGGTAAAGGAGTCCCTGTCAGGGATCGTTGATACAAACCCTTTATATGATCGATATCGCCATAAGCTCACAAGCACGCCGCTGTCAGCTGCGATAGAATTTATGAAGCTGGTAAAGCAAACGAAGAATTCGCTTGAGAAGCTTCATCTGCCTGTGTTAATTGTTCAAGGTGAAAGCGACGGGATTGTGCCTGCTTCAAGTGCAGAATTTATTTATCATAAAGTCCCGTCTCGCCAGAAAGAAATGTTTTATTTGCCGGATTGTAAACATCATGTTTGCCATGAGCCATGTGCCCAGCAATTGTTTGAGAAAGTAGAACATTTTCTAAAAAAAGCAATTTAATATATAGAAAAGCTAAAATGTGGCTAAACTAATATAAATTGAATCCCACTTGTTAAAATTTGCATCATTTTTGTCGAATGAGTGACAGGTCTATGGTACAATAGGAAAGAAAAGGTGGTTGATTCGGTTGTTTCAATATGATGGAAAAACCTTTATCCCGCAGTCTAATTCGAGTAACGGAGAAGTATCAGCAGGAACCATATTTCAATATCGTCAGGACGGGAATATATTAACGGGCACATATCAAGGCGGCAGTATTGTATCTGGCGTACTTGTAGGAACTGTGAATGAGGATGGAACACTTCATTTTAGATACCACCATGTAAGCAAGGACGGCAGCATGAGAAGCGGGTCTTGCGACTCCACTCCTAAGCACTTGGATAACGGAAAAATCCAACTGTTTGAAAAGTGGAAATGGATGGACGGAGATCAAAGTGAAGGTGAATCTGTCATTGTCGAGCAGTAGATATATCCATTTCTGTCTTGTTGAAAAACAAATAGTGTAATGGTAAGATATAAGGTAGGGTAATTCGGGCTTTGTATATAATGGACCTGTCCTTTCAGAAAAGGGCAGTTTTTAATGATCATTCACGAGATTACTGAAACAGCAATTAGAAGGAGTTTGAATAAATTGACTATAACGTTTCAAGATTTTCAATTAAGCGAAAGTCTCATGAAGGCTATTAACCGCATGGGATTTGAAGAAGCAACACCGATTCAAGCAGAAACGATTCCTCTCGGTCTTCAAAATAAAGATGTCATCGGACAAGCACAAACAGGTACAGGAAAAACTGCAGCATTTGGTATTCCTCTGGTTGAAAAAATCGACCCAGCGTCTCCAAATATCCAAGCGATTATCATTGCGCCAACAAGAGAATTAGCGATTCAAGTATCCGAAGAGCTATATAAAATCGGCCAAGACAAGCGTGCACGCGTACTTCCGATTTACGGTGGACAAGATATCGGCCGTCAAATCCGTTCGCTCAAGAAAAATCCTCATATCATCGTAGGGACTCCAGGACGTTTACTCGATCACATTAACCGTCGTACAATGCGTCTTCAAAATGTTGAAACAGTCGTGCTAGATGAAGCAGACGAAATGCTAAACATGGGTTTCATCGAAGACATTGAAGCGATCCTTTCAAATGTACCAAGTGAACACCAAACACTTTTATTCTCTGCGACAATGCCTGCACCAATTAAGCGCATTGCAGAGCGTTTCATGACAAACCCAGAACACGTAAAAGTAAAAGCGAAAGAAATGACTGTATCTAACATCCAACAGTTCTATTTGGATATTCACGAACGTAAGAAGTTTGATACATTGACTCGTCTTCTTGACATTCAATCACCTGAGCTTTCAATTGTCTTCGGCCGTACGAAACGCCGTGTTGACGAATTGACTGAAGCACTTAACCTAAGAGGTTATACAGCTGAAGGAATTCATGGTGACCTGACTCAAGCAAAACGTATGGTTGCGCTTCGTAAATTCAAAGAAGGTTCAATCGATGTGCTTGTCGCAACAGACGTTGCAGCACGTGGACTTGATATCTCAGGCGTCACACACGTGTATAACTTCGACGTGCCGCAAGATCCAGAAAGCTATGTACACCGTATTGGACGTACTGGACGTGCTGGACGTACAGGTATGGCGATGACATTCATCACACCACGTGAAAAAGATATGCTTCGTGCGATTGAGCAAACGACTAAACGTAAAATGGATCGTATGAAAGAACCTACACTTGATGAGGCAATTGAAGGACAACAGCAAGTAACAGTTGACCGTCTACGCACGATCATCAGTGAAAACAACTTGAACTTCTACATGACAGCTGCTGCTGAATTGCTGGAAGATCATGATTCTGTAACAGTGGTTGCGGCTGCCATCAAAATGATGACAAAAGAGCCGGATGCAACGCCTGTTCGTTTGACAGATGAAGCACCAATGATTTCAAAACGTCATCGTAACAACCGCAGCTCTTCTAAACGCAGAGACGGCGGCGGTGGCGGAGGCTACCGTGGAAAAGGCAAGAACAGCCGTTCATCTTATGGTGATAAAAAGCGTTCTTCAAATGACCGCAATCGTTCTTCTAACGATCGTCGTCAAAAGAAATCTTATAACAACTAATACAAGAGCGAATCCTTTGCAGGGTTCGCTTTTTTTAACAGGCTAAAATTGAAACTTTTTAGGCTTTGTTACGTAATATATTGATAGAAAAGTAAGAGAATGGGGGAAGAATGTGAGAAAACAGCCGCAACGTCAAATTAGTCTAAATGGTTTAAAGGTATGGCGTCTTCAAAATGGAATTATCTCATTGATTTTCTTACTCATCATCATTGGGGTATTTGTTACTAGCTACTATTTACAATGGCCATATTGGATTGGAGCGATCCTTTCTGGTTTATGGGTCTTACAGGTCATCTTTGGCATTTGGCTCATACCAAAAATCCGCCATCACATCTGGCGCTACGAAGTATTCGAAAATGAAATTGAAATACAGCATGGACTCATTCGTGTCACACGTGTCATTGTGCCGATGGTTCGTGTACAGCATGTTGATACATCACAAGGACCGCTCTTAAGGCGCTACCGTTTAGCCTCTGTTCAAATTTCGACTGCTGCCACAGTTCATGATATACCGGCGCTAGAATTAGAAGAGGCAGATGAGCTTCGTGATTACATATCTCGTTTAGCAAGGGTGACGGAAGATGATGTCTGAACCAAAACGTGTACATCCTATCTCGATGTTCATTGATTTTATATCAGATGCTGTATCCATGATTAAAAACTTCATTATCCCTTTTTTCGTATTGATTTTTGTGAACTCGAATTCGAGCATCCGCTTTTATGCATTTATCATTCTTGGTGTGCTTCTTTTATGGAAAGCCGTTTATACCATTTTAGAATGGAGACGATTCACCTACCGGATGGAAGACGATGAATTTCGTGTGGAATCGGGCGTAATTACGAAAAAGAAAAAATATATCTCATTAGAACGAATTCAAACAGTCAATACAAGTGAAGGCATTTTCCAGCGGATTTTTGGTTTAGTACGGGTTCAAATCGAAACGGCAGGCGGTACGGATGGTCCAGAAGTGAGCCTGACCGCGATTACAAAAGCAGAAGCGGAACAATTAAAGCAGTCGATTTTCAACCGGAAGAAAAGCTTGCAGGAAGAAGAAATGACGGATGAAGCAGGAGATCTGCATGGCCATTTGGCTGCCCAGAAACCTGTGCAGGAAGAAATCAATGTCTCCTATCGTATGGGTGTGCCAGAATTGCTTTTGGCTGCGACCACTTCAAGCGGTATCGGGGTCATTATATCTGGGTGTCTTGCCATCTACACGCAAATAGATGAAATTCTCCCTTTGGACGGGTTCTTCAAGAAGTTCTCTTTTTTAAGTCATGCGAGCGTTGAAATTTATGCGATTTTGATATTTCTTGCCGTATTGATCGCGTGGATCCTGAGTGTTGGGGTAACAGCGCTTCAGTATGCGAATTTTGCTGCAAAACGAAAAGGGAATGACATCATCATTACAAGAGGACTCATCGAGAGACATCAAATGACCATTCCACTTGCGAGAATTCAAGCAGTGAAGATCAAAGAGAATATTATCCGTGAGCCTTTTGGCTTTGCGACAGTGATGCTTGTTAGTGCAGGAGGTTCGATTACAGAGAAAGAAACCTCTTCCGTCTTATTTCCGCTCATTCGGAAGAAAAAAATAAATGAATTGCTGTCCCAATTCACGGATCATTATCATGTTGCACCAGAAACAGAGCTGAAAAAGGTGCCAAAGCGTTCACTCAAACGCTACCTGATCTCATATGGCTTTGTGCCGTTACTTGTAGGTGTTATCCTGTCGGTGCGCTTTCCGCCATGGGGGTATTTAGGACTCATTCCGTTACCACTTGCTCTATTCTTTGGCTATTTAGCTTATAAACAATCAGGATATACAATCAAAGATTCATTGATTCAACTGACATCAAGAGGCATTGGCAAGACCACTGGCATTGTCTTGAGAAAACGAATGCAAAACTATACGATGACGCAATCCTTTTTCCAAAAGAAAGGCCGGGTCGCAAGTATTCACACCTTTGTAAAATCCTCCGCGCTGCTTGATTCCTTTGGTGTGCATCACCTTGAGGAAGAAGATGCTGCACGTGTATTTGATTGGTATTCGTATGAAAAAAATCAATCGTCTTAAACGAAAAATGTCGATCAGCTCCAGCTCAAGGAGGGATCGACATTTTTTATGAGATTAATAGCGTCTTTTTTTCGAATGGAAGAACAGCGTAATAGGTGCTAGAATCATACCGCCGATCAATCCAAATAAGTGAGCCATGATATTGATATTCGAATTGACGAAGGTCATGATGACAGAAACAGCAAGAATCGTTAAAATCACTTGTGAATTGCCGCGGTCCATCATGTGCGGGTTAAATAGGACAAGGTATAGATACACCCCAAATAAACCAAAGATCGCACCAGAAGCGCCAACGTGTACATACTCTAAAGGCTCCACCCAATAGGTCCCGAGATTGCCAATGAACCCTGCACCAAGATAAATGATTAAAAATCGAACCTTCCCGAGCAAATGTTCAAGCGCTGGGGCGAATAAGAAAAGGGACATAGAATTAAATAAAATATGCGTGAGACTTCCGTGGAGAAAAATAGGTGTGACGAGCCGCCACCATTCCCCAGCCGCTACACCATAGTTGAAACCGACGAGATGATCTTGTCCAAGCTGTATAATAGGGATAGGAATCGCAAATATAAGCCACAGGCCGATTTGTAAAGCAAGGATCGCTGTTACGATTGGATACGATCTAATAAATTGTTGAAAGCTCTCCGTTCGAATAAACATAACAAACCCCTTTTTGACTAGATATTGGTAAGTTTATAGTAACACGTTTATGAAGCGAACACTCAAATTAGTACGAGTATCATAGGAGGTACCTCATGATCAAAGGAATAGGCATTGATATTGTAGAGATTGACCGGTTATCGCGAGTGCTCAGCAGACAGCCCCGTTTACCAGAACGAATTTTGACTTTAAGTGAACAGGATGTCTTTCGTACACTCAGTGAAAAAAGACAGCTGGAATTTTTGGCAGGACGTTTTGCGGCAAAGGAAGCTTTCGCTAAAGCATACGGAACCGGAATCGGTCAGCATTTAAGCTTTCATGACATAGACATTCAAAAAGACGATAATGGAAAACCCTTCATCAAAAGCGAGAAAGCGGAGGGAGATCAGGTTCATGTGTCCATTACTCATACAAAGGAATATGCTGCTGCACAAGTTTTAATTGAAAGGTTGTCAAGCTAGTCTGCATATTGTTTGTCCCCCCTTCATATATTGGGTAGTGCGATAAGGAAGGGCGAGTTGCTAACAGGCTTTGATGGTTCGCGGTACGCAGTTAACTTTTGAGGCGTACTGTTAAAGTCAAACAAGCGGTTTCTTCCTTTTAACACAATTAACGAAGGGGTTGAAAAGGGTGAGAAAAAGCTTTGTTTTGCTTGTAACGGGAATCCTTTTTGTACTGATTCTCTCCGCATGCGGTCAAAAATCTCAGCAGGATATCGTTGGAGATTTAAACAAAAAGGCAGAGGAAATGACATCATACAAAGCCAAAGCAAAAATGACCATTGAGACAGGAAATGAACCGCAGGAGTACCAGGTAGAAATTTGGTACAAAAAGCCGGAGCTTTACCGTGTCTATTTAGAAAATCCGAAAAAGGATCAGAGTCAAGTCATTTTAAGAAACGGCAATGGTGTGTTTGTGCTGACACCTTCATTGAACAAGAGTTTCCGTTTCCATAGCGATTGGCCGAATAATAGCAGTCAAGTCTATTTATTCGAATCACTCGTGAAGGACATTAAGAATGACAGTGCAGCTCAGTTCAAAGCGAAAGAGTCAAAGTATGTATTCGAAACGAAGACCAATTATCAGCACAATCAAATGCTGCCTACCCAAGAGATTACCTTTCATAAGAAAACAATGGCGCCTGCCAGTGTAAAAGTGCTGGATAGCGACAAAAAGCCAATGGTGAAAGTGGAATTCTCTCACTTTGAATTCAATAAATCCTTTGACAAAGATGCATTTGATGAGAAGAAAAACATGACACTCTCTCAAATGGATGTTGCCACAAGTGCAGACCCATCTGACAGCTTTGCGGTGAAAACACCAGTTGATATGCCAGAAGGCGTGAAGAAG
Source organism: Bacillus sp. G1(2015b) (assembly GCF_001482475.1). Lineage (NCBI taxonomy): Bacteria > Bacillati > Bacillota > Bacilli > Caryophanales > Bacillaceae > Bacillus > Bacillus sp. G1(2015b). The sequence continues at coordinate 363,498 of NZ_LKIC01000001.1, forward strand.
ATGGAAGAGAAAGAAATGACGACAGATGCTGGGAAGCGTTATGTGATTACGTACGGCGGCAAGAAATCCTTCACACTCATTCAGGAAAAAGCGAGAGTAGCTGAAGCATCTACGCCTGTCACGATGAACGGCGAGCCGGTCGATCTTGGTATGACAGTAGGGGTTCTGACAGATCAATCTCTCTCATGGACATCTGACGGAGTTGACTACTTAATTTCCTCAAGTGATCTATCGAAAGAAGAGCTGTTGATGGTCGCAAAGAGTGTAGAAGGCCAGTCAGCTAAATAAATGAGGTTCTCAGGCCGAAAGCCTAATAAATGAAGCATCAGCCCTGTGCAAGGGCTGATTTTCTTTGATTTGTTTCACATTATTCTTGATTTTTAGTATCATATGAGGGGATTGAATCATTCAATAGGGAAGTGTGACTGATGGACACAAATGCCTTTTATAGAGACACATGGGCAGAAATTAATTTAACAGCAATCAAGCACAATGTTTCACATATGAAAGATCATATCGGTCAAAATGTTCAACTGATGGCTGTTGTGAAAGCCAATGCATATGGACATGGAGATATAGAAGTGGCAAGAGCTGCCCTCAAAGCAGGTGCAGACTTGTTAGCTGTAGCCTTTTTAGATGAGGCCATTTCTTTAAGAAATAAAGGTATCAAAGCACCGATTCTTATACTCGGCGCAGTGCCGCCGGAGTATGTCAAAACCGCTGTTCGATACAATGTAATTATGACCGCTTACTCCACCAGGTGGCTGAGGGAAGTCGTCGATATGGTGAAAGGGCAGATGGGACAACCCATTCGTTTTCATTTGAAAATAGACAGCGGAATGAACCGTTTAGGTGTGAAAACGTTAGAGCAAGTGAATGAAGTAAAGAAGCTTGTCAGCGAGCATTCTTATTTACAGCTGGAAGGAGTATTTACTCACTTTGCGACCGCGGATGAAAAGGATGAGAACTATTTTGATCGGCAGGTCGACACCTTTCAAACCTTGCTTCAGCCGCTTCATACGGAAAAACTGCTTGTTCATTGTGCCAATAGTGCAGCAGGATTAAGGTTTAAAGAAGTTTTATTTAATATGGTTCGCTTCGGCATCAGTATGTACGGGCTGTCGCCGTCAGAGGAAATCAAAGATGAACTTCCTTTCAAGCTGGAAGAAGCCATGTCGCTTCATACAAAGCTTGCCCATGTAAAGCTCATTCAAAAGGGTGAGAGTGTCAGCTATGGGGCGACGTATACAGCTAATCAAGATACGTGGATCGGTACGGTACCAGTCGGCTATGCAGACGGGTGGATCCGGAAGCTGGCAGGCACGGAAGTACTTGTTGGCGGAAAGCGCCGGAAGATTGCCGGAAGGGTATGTATGGATCAATTCATGGTTGAACTGAAAGAGAACCTTCCAGTAGGGGAGCCAGTCGTTTTGATTGGTGGACAAGGTGAAGAAATGGTATCAGTCGATGAAATTGCAAAAAGGCTTGAAACCATTAACTATGAAGTCACATGCTCCATTGGACACCGCGTCCCAAGAGTATATATAGAGGACGGCAAAAGGGTGCATGTGTGGAATCCGCTGCTTCAAGGCGGGCCAAGCTTTTTCTAAACAGCTTTCACAGGAACGATCGTCAAACTGACATCGTTCCTTTTTATTCTACAAAGAAGGGGTAAACATTCTCCCTTTTTTAGAGATTTTGGAAATACCGTATGATTTTCGGAAAAAAGCGTATAATGTGAAAGAGGAACTCCATTATCATCTTTGATTTACGGGTGAACAGCCGCTTCATGTTCTAATAAGAAATCATGAAAAAACAGCTTTGCTTGCGCATTGAATAATGGTATGATTAGTCTTGGAATGGATCGAAACGGTATCCGTAAGTTTTGTGGAGGTGTATGTTTTTTGTCTGAATCCAGCGCAACAAACGAAATGAAGATTCGACTACCGGAGGCTTTGATGTCTGAAATCGAACGAGTAGCAGAGCAGGATAAGGTAACAAGAAATGAATTGATCTACCGAGCGACAAAAACGTATATTCGTGAACGTAATATTCGACAAAATCGTGAATCGATGAGACGCGGCTACATGGAGATGGCGAAAATTAATCTGAATATCTCTTCAGAGGCACAATACGCAGAATTTGAGGCTGAGAATACAGTTGAGCGATTAGTCAGCGGGGGTTAAACATTTGATTGTTAAACGCGGTGATGTTTACTTTGCTGATTTATCTCCTGTTGTTGGCTCCGAGCAGGGCGGGGTTCGCCCAGTATTGGTGATTCAAAATGACATTGGAAATCGCTTCAGCCCGACTGCTATCGTTGCAGCCATAACAGCCCAAATACAAAAAGCGAAATTACCGACTCACGTCGAAATTGATGCAAAGCGCTACGGCTTTGAACGAGATTCTGTCATTCTCTTGGAGCAGATTCGTACAATCGATAAACAAAGATTGACAGATAAAATCACACATCTTGATGATGAGATGATGGAGAAGGTTGATGAAGCCTTACAAGTTAGTTTGGCTCTTATTGATTTTTAATATGGTGAGATTTGGTTGCTCTCTTGGGAGCAACTTTTTTTTGTGTTCAATTTTTATTAACGTTATAATGAAGAAAGAATAAAAGAAGTGCTGTTTATGTACGTAGGGGGTAAAACATGTCGAATCATATCGTGTTAGCTTTCGCAAGGGAGCATCAAGAGGAATTACAAAAAGAGTGGACGGACATTTTTAGACGACTCGGAGAAAAAGAAACGGACATGATGCTGAACGACAAAATGTATGAAACCATCTGTTCGGAATATGTTCAACTGATCATTACATCTCTTTCAGAGGGGTATAATGAGGATTTTGAAGAAAAAGTGCAAACTCTTGCTTTAAACATTGTTCAAATGGGTATATCACTTAAGTTACTGGCAAATGGTCTAACTGAAATCCGTACACATTTATATCAAAAAATGAACGATGACAAAGATACAACAGAAGAAAGTCATGACCTCATCTGGCAAATCGACCAATTCATCACACCAATTCATAACGAGATCTTAAACCAGTATTCCATCTCATGGGAGAAAACAGTCAGCCTTCAAAAAATTGCGCTGCAGGAACTTTCTGCCCCGCTGATCCCTGTATTTGAGCACATCACCGTCATGCCGCTTGTTGGAACAATTGATACAGATCGTGCGAAAAAAATTATGGAGAACCTGCTCAATGGTGTCGTCAAACATCGCTCACAGGTCGTCTTAATTGATATTACAGGTGTCCCTGTCGTTGATACAATGGTAGCCCACCATATCATTCAAGCGTCTGAGGCTGTGAGATTAGTAGGTGCGAAGTGTTTGCTTGTCGGTATTCGCCCAGAAATAGCCCAAACCATTGTGAACCTTGGAATTGATTTATCGCAAGTTACAACAAAGAATACCCTTCAAAAAGGAATTCAAACTGCTTTGGAAATGACAAATCGAAAAATTGTTTCATTGGAGGGATAACCTAGTGAGAAATCACCCGAAGATTCCAATCTTAAAACTATATAACTGTCTTCTGATTTCAATACAGTGGGAGCTTGATGATCAGACGGCTCTCCACTTTCAAGAAGACTTGCTGAATAAAATTCATGAAACAGGAGCAAACGGTGTTGTCATTGACCTCACATCCGTCGACATGATTGATTCCTTTATTGCAAAGGTATTAGGCGATGTCATCACGATGTCCAAGCTCATGGGGGCAAAAGTTGTATTAACAGGAATACAGCCGGCAGTCGCTGTGACGCTGATTGAACTTGGAATATCGCTTGAAGAAATTCAGACAGCACTAGATCTTGAACAAGGGCTTGAGACACTGAAGCGGGAATTGGGGGAATAGATATGAAAGACCAATCCTGTGTAAGAATATTGACGGAATGGGACATAGTCGCAGCAAGACAATTGGGGCGCAATGTTGCAAAAGAACTTGGATTTGGAACAGTTGACCAAGCAAGAATTACGACGGCCATTTCAGAATTAGCTCGAAACATCTATTTATACGCTGGTAAAGGTCAGATTTGTATAGACGAAGTGATGGAGCGCGGAAAGCGTGGACTCAAAGTCATCGCAGCCGATGAGGGGCCGGGTATCATGGATATACGTAAAGTAATGGAAGACGGATTTTCAACATCAGGCGGACTCGGAGCAGGTCTTCCGGGTGTCAGAAGACTGATGGATGAATTTAAATTAGACTCTGCACCAGAACAAGGAACGGAGATACAAGCTGTTAAGTGGCTTCGCTAGGAGGGAAACCATGGATTTTAAGGAGGTAATGGAGCAGCGGTACCATCAGCTGCTCAGTCGTTATATCAGTGATTTAACTGAAACATCGCTTTATCAAGCTCAAAAATTTAGCCGTAAAACCATTGAGCATCAAATACCTCCTGAAGAAATAGTGAGTGTTCACCGAAAAGTGATTCAGGAGCTTTACCCTGATTTGCCGGAAGATGTTTTTCATTCACTAGACTTCTTAATTGAAGTCATGATTGGGTACGGACTTGCCTACCAAGAACATTTAACACTCAGAGGCATCCAGCAAGAAATAAAATCTGAAATCGAAATTGCTGCAAATGTTCAGCAAACCCTTCTGGAAACGAAAATTCCAGAAGGAGATACCTTTGATATTGGTGCGATTAGTGTACCGGCAAAACAGATGAGTGGAGATTATTACCACTTTGTAACGGATCACGATACAATCAATATCGCGATCGCAGATGTCATTGGAAAGGGAATCCCGGCTGCGCTCTGTATGTCGATGATTAAATATGCGATGGATTCCTTACCAGAGTCAGGGAGTGGCCCAACAAAGGTGCTGAAAACCCTGAATCGTGTTGTCGAGCAAAATGTAGACCCAAGTATGTTTATCACAATGTTCTATGGCAGCTATAATAAAGAAACGCATGAGTTTAAATATGCATCGGCTGGTCATGAGCCGGGCTTTTTCTATTGCAAAAAAGAGGACAAATTTTACGATTTAGAAGCGAAAGGGCTTGTCCTTGGGATTGCACCAGACTTTGATTACAGACAGTATGAGAAGCATTTAGACATAGGAGACATGGTGATCTTATTCTCTGATGGGGTCACAGAATCCAAGTCAGAGGAGGGTTTCCTAGAGCGGGAGGACATCAAAGCACTCATATCAGAGCACCTATCCTACTCAGCTCAAGAAATGGTGGATGCCATCTACGCCAGCTTACTCAAACTGCAGGATTTTCAGCTGCACGATGACTTTACATTACTTGTTCTCAAAAGAAAGGTTTAGAAAGTGAACATGCGGGTATATAAAACTTTAGGAAACAAGAATTTCGAGGTGAATGCATAATGAATATGTCTGTAAAAGAGCATCAAATAGATCAAAAAACGAAAATCAGTGTCAGCGGAGAAATCGATGTGTACTCCGCTCCTCAGCTAAGAGAAACGCTCATGCCTAAAGCAGAGGCGGGAGAGCATCTTGAAATCTGTCTAAAGGATGTTACGTATATGGATAGTACAGGTTTAGGTGTATTCGTTGGGCTGTTTAAAGCGGCTCAAAAAGCAGGTGGAACATTAAAGCTTGAGAACTTGTCAGAACGGCTTGTAAGGTTGTTTGAAATCACTGGATTAAAGGACATCATTGACATTTCTGCAAAGTCAGAGGGTGGGGTACAATGAACGAATCAGTAGATCTAATCGAGATGAAAATACCGGCAAAACCAGAATATGTAGGCATCATTCGTTTGACTCTTTCAGGTGTAGCGAGCCGAATGGGCTATGCCTATGAAGAGATTGAAGACTTAAAGATTGCCGTCAGTGAGGCCTGCACAAATGCAGTTCAGCATGCCTACAAAGGTGAAAACGGCGAAGATGGAGAGGTAGCTGTTCGCTTTCTTGTCTACGAGGATCGTCTAGAAATCATTGTCGCTGACAAAGGCGGTAGCTTTGACTTTAAGCAAAAACAGGAAGACTTGGGACCGTACACATCTGCTCATACGGTGGATCAATTGGCAGAAGGAGGTCTTGGTTTATACTTAATGCAAACATTGATGGATGAAGTCGAGGTGCAAGCAAACTCCGGAGTTACCGTGGCGATGACAAAGTTTTTAAACAGGGAGCGAGTTGACCATGACACAACCATCCAAAACTATGAAACTAACTAAAGATGAAGTAGATCGCCTCATCCAAAGCTATCAAACCAATCAAGACGAGCAGGCGCAGCTCACGCTGGTCGAATGCTATACAAACTTGGTTGATATGCTGGCGAAAAAATATTCTAAAGGAAAAAGCTTTCATGAGGATCTCAGACAAGTTGGAATGATTGGTTTACTTGGCGCTATTAAACGATACGACCCGCTCGTCGGTAAATCATTTGAAGCCTTTGCTATTCCAACCATCATCGGGGAAATCAAACGCTTTTTACGAGATAAGACATGGAGTGTCCATGTACCAAGGCGGATCAAAGAGCTTGGACCAAGAATCAAAATGGCAGTCGATCATTTGACAACAGAGACACAGAAATCACCTAAAGTCCAAGAAATTGCAGAATACCTAGATGTAACAGAAGAAGAAGTACTTGAAACCATGGAGATGGGCAAAAGCTATCAAGCACTGTCTGTTGACCAAGGCGTAGAGGCTGATTCTGAAGGAAGTACTGTGACGATTTTAGACGTTGTCGGCTCACAGGAAGAAGGCTACGAACGTGTGAACCAAAAAATGATGCTTGAGAGTGTGCTTCATGTGCTGTCGGATAGAGAAAAAGAGATTATCAATCTGACTTACTTGCAAAATAAGAGTCAGAAAGAGACAGGCGATTTACTTGGCATATCCCAAATGCATGTATCGAGACTGCAGCGGAAGGCAGTGAAAAAACTGCGAGATGCATTATCAGAAGATGCGTCTATGGAGCTAGGGTAATGAAACAGATTGAACAGCATGAGCATGTAAACGCAATTATCTATCAATCGAATAAAGAAGGAAAACCATGCTGCGGGGACAGTTTTTTTATTAAAGCAGATGATGAAGAACTAATTTGTGCTGTAGCAGACGGATTAGGCAGCGGCCAGTACGCCAATGAATCATCTTCTTTAGTCAGCGAAATTGTCGAAGAATATGGACATGAGGATGTGGCGACCCTCATCGACAGATGCAATCAGGCCATGAAAAATAAACGCGGTGCCACAGCTGCGATCTTAAAGGTGAATTTTTCCCAGCAGCAATTTACCTATTGTTCGGTTGGTAATATTCGTTTTATCTTGAATGCACCTTCTGGCGACTATATCTATCCACTTCCGACATCAGGATACTTATCAGGGAAACCTAGAAAATATAAAACATACACCTATTCCTACGAAAAAGGATCGATATTCATTATGTATTCAGACGGACTGAATGTGCCAAACATGCGCATGTGTTTAAAGCATGGACATTCAGTTGAAGACATCGCCAAACAGCTTGAAACATACACACAAGACAAAAAGGACGATCTCACCTATGTACTTGGTCAGCTCACGTAAAATAGCTGACCTTTTTTCTGTTTTGCCGGTTTTTTTGATACACTAAAAGAGAAGACACAGTGAGAGGATGCAAAGTATGAAGACATCTGACTTTTTATTGAAACAAATTGCGACAGAATTAAAGCTTTCAACGAAACAAATTGAAAGTGTGATCAAGCTTTTAGAGGATGGCAACACCGTCCCGTTTATTGCCCGTTATCGGAAAGAGCAGACAGGCTCACTGGATGAGGTGCAAATTCAAACCATTTCAGAGCGCTATACATATATCCAAAATGTCACGAATCGAAAAGAAGAAGTCATTCGCTTAATTGCTGAACAAGACAAACTAACCGATGAATTAAAACAGAAAATTGAACAAGCTCATAAACTGCAAGAGGTCGAAGATTTATACCGGCCATTCAAACAAAAGCGCAAAACAAAAGCGAATGTAGCCAAAGCAAAAGGGCTGGAGCCGCTGGCGGAATATTTACTCACGCTGCCAAGCGATCAGATCGAGAAGAAGGCAGCTGCTTTTATGAATGAAGAAAAAGAAGTGACGAATGTAGAAGAGGCACTTGAGGGTGCGCAGCACATCATTGCTGAACAATTGGCAGATGATCCTGATATGCGAAAATGGATTCGCAGTGAAACGTACCAAAAGGGCAGTCTGGTCACATCAGGAAAAGACGTCGAAAGCGATGAGAAAAACGTCTATGAAATGTATTACGATTATCAAGAGCCAATCAAAAAGATTGTCCCGCACCGTGTACTAGCGGTCAACCGTGGGGAGAAAGAGGGCATTTTAAAGGCAGCCATTGAACCACCTGCTGAAAATATTCGCTTCTATCTCGACAAACAAGTTCTAAAAGGCAAACAGACGACGGCGAGACCGTTTATTGAAGCAGCAATCGATGATGCATATAAACGTCTCATTCAGCCTTCCATCGAACGAGAAATACGAAAAGAGCTGACAGAAAAAGCAGAGGAACAAGCGATTCATATTTTTGCTGAAAACTTAAGAAAACTGCTGCTTCAACCGCCGATGAAAGGGAAGCGTGTACTTGGAGTCGATCCCGCATTTCGGACAGGCTGTAAATTAGCCGTCGTGGATGATACGGGCAAAGTCCATCATATTGGCGTCATTTACCCGCATCCGCCCGTGCAGAAAAAAGCGGAAGCGAAACAAAAATTGAAAGAGATCATTCAATCATCAAACATTGAAGTCATTGCGATTGGAAACGGAACAGCCTCAAGAGAGACTGAACAATTTATTGCAGACTTGATTCAAGAGCTGGATCAGCCGGTGTCCTATTTGATCGTGAATGAAGCAGGAGCAAGTGTATACTCCGCATCTGCACTTGCGCGAGAAGAGTTTCCAGATCTGCAAGTCGAAGAACGAAGCGCCATCTCAATCGCTAGAAGATTACAAGATCCTTTAGCAGAACTCGTGAAAATTGATCCGAAGTCTGTTGGTGTGGGCCAATACCAGCATGACGTCAGCCAGAAGCAATTAAACAGCTCGTTAACCTTTGTGGTAGAAACAGTCGTCAACCAAGTTGGTGTAAACGTCAATACCGCCTCACAGGCGCTGCTGCAATATGTATCAGGCCTTTCAAAAGCCGTCGCTGGGAATATCATCAAAAGACGCGAAGAGATTGGGAGATTCACAAGCAGAAAAGAATTGAAGGATATTCCAAGGCTCGGTGCTAAAACATATGAGCAGTGTATCGGTTTCTTGCGCATTACAGACGGACAAGATCCGCTTGACCGTACAGGCATTCACCCAGAGAGCTATAAAGAAACAAAACAGTTTTTACGCATGATCAACATGACGCCAGACGATCTTGGCACAGAGCAGTTAAAAGAGAAAATTGCTGAAGTGAAACTGGACGAAGCAGCAGAACAGCTAGATATTGGGACAATTACACTTCAAGATATCATCGATCAGCTCACAAGACCTGAGCGTGATCCGCGGGATGAAGTACCAAAGCCGCTGCTCAAAACAGATGTATTGAAATTGGAAGACTTGAAGCAAGGAATGGAGCTGCAAGGTACGGTAAGAAACGTCGTAGACTTCGGCGCATTCGTTGATATTGGCGTAAAGCAGGATGGGCTTGTGCATATTTCCAAACTAAGCAATCGTTTTGTGAAGCATCCGCTTGACGTTGTATCAGTTGGTGACATTGTGACCGTATGGGTGGACTCCGTTGACCAGGCAAAAGGCCGCGTCGCCCTCTCCATGTTGAAACCAGAGTAAACAAAAAACGAGGCGCACCTTAGGATGGGGTGTGCCTTGATGTGACTGAATGTTTTTTTCTATAGAAGTACCAGCATTGATTCAGCAATTTGATTTGATAATGATTTTTCTCATAAAATGCCTTCTGCATCTGATTTTTCAGCCAGTTGGGCATCGCCCATTCCTCCTTTGATCTAAACAGTGGGTGTATCTTCAATGTATGCATAGGGGAAATTGTCCCGTTCGAGGTTTTTATAGAAAGGAACGATCTTGATTGAACGAGAGAGAGTTACAGCAGTTAACAGAGCACATTTCCCAGCAGTTCTTTGGCAAGACATTCCGCCATCAGGCTGTTTTTAATGACCGGTTAAAAACGACAGGCGGGCGATATTTACTTGGTATACACAATATTGAACTGAACCGCCGATACCTAGAGGAGCATGGACGAGAAGAATTAATCGGGATCATCAAGCATGAGCTGTGTCATTATCATCTGCATCTTGAGGGAAAGGGCTATCAGCATCGCGACCGTGATTTTAAAGCGTTATTAAAACAAGTAGAAGCCCCGCGTTTTTGTACACCGCTTAAGACTGTACAAAAGAAGCGGCGTGCGGGGAAACGCCATGAATACATTTGCACAGGATGCGGCCGGTCTTTTATCAGGAAAAGACGGTTTGATACCTCTCGTTATGTATGCGGCGTCTGCAAAGGGAAATTAAAGTGGCAGAGCACAACCGATTCATTGTGATAAGCATTCCTCTAAGGGGGTGCTTTTTTTATTCGATTAGATGTGTGGACATATGGAGACAAAAAGAGACGCATGTCTCATTTTGTCTCTTTTTTCATCGGTGTGATTCGGTCAAAGCCAAAGTGTTCAAGTATCTTCATGTTGGCACGATTTTTGCTTGTATAGAAGTGCAAGCAAAAAAGGATAGGAGGTTTTACCAAATGGAAAAGGCATTGACTAAAGAAAAAGCCATATGGATGTATCAAAAAATGCAGGAAATCCGCCAATTTGAAGATCGAGTACACGCGCTTTTTACAAAAGGAATCTTGCCAGGGTTTGTCCATCTTTATGCTGGCGAAGAAGCTGTTGCCGTAGGAGTCTGTGCACATCTGAATGAAAAAGACAGTATTACAAGTACCCACCGCGGCCACGGCCATTGTATAGCGAAGGGCTGTGATCTAAAAGGAATGATGGCAGAAATCTATGGAAAAGCCACAGGTCTTTGTAAAGGCAAAGGCGGATCCATGCACATTGCAGATTTTGATAAAGGAATGCTTGGTGCCAACGGAATTGTTGGAGGCGGCTTTCCTCTTGCGTGCGGGGCAGCCCTCACAGCCAAATATAAAAAGACAGAAAATGTAAGCGTTTGCTTTTTTGGAGATGGTGCAAACAATCAAGGGACTTTCCACGAAGGAATCAATCTCGCGGCCATCTGGAAACTGCCCGTCATTTTCATCGCAGAAAACAATGGGTACGGAGAAGCGACACCATTTTCCTATGCTTCAAGCTGCAAATCAATCGTCGATCGAGCGGCCGGTTATGACATTCCTGGGATTCAAGTAGACGGAAAAGATGTGATGGCCGTTTATCAAGCCGCAGAACAAGCAATTGAACGAGCGAAAAATGGAGAAGGTCCGACATTGATTGAATGCATGACATATCGGAATTATGGCCATTTCGAAGGAGATGCCCAACGTTACAAAACCAATCAAGAAAAAACAGAACATCAAGAAGAGAGAGATGCGATCACTCTTTTTAAAAATGAATTGATCAAGCAGCAGCTGCTGACGAATGGAGAGCTATCAAATATTGAAACGACTGTAACAGAAGCGATAGATGAAGCCGTTCAATTCAGTGAAGAAAGTGAATATCCAGATCAGACCGAATTATTGACCGACGTGTATGTTTCGTATCAATAAATCAGAAGGAGGAGAGGAAAATGACAAGAGAAATCAGCATGTCTAGTGCATTGAATGAAGCGATTAAGCTTGCCATGAGAAGAGACGAGGATGTCATTTTAATGGGGGAAGATGTTGCTGGAGGCGCTCATGTAGATCACTTACAAGATGATGAAGCATGGGGCGGCGTGCTCGGTGTAACGAAAGGAATCGTTCAGGAGTTTGGACGTGAGCGAGTCCTTGACACACCGATTAGTGAAGCTGGCTATGTAGGTGCGGCCATGGCAGCTGCTTCCACAGGGCTAAGGCCAATTGCGGAGCTCATGTTTAATGATTTTATCGGGACCTGTCTGGACCAAGTGCTGAATCAAGGGGCTAAATTTCGATACATGTTTGGTGGAAAAGCAGAGGTGCCAATCACAATCAGAACGACACATGGAGCGGGTTTTAGAGCAGCTGCTCAGCATTCGCAAAGCTTGTATGCGCTATTTACAAGCATCCCTGGATTGAAAGTGGTGGTGCCTTCTTCACCATACGATGCCAAAGGATTGCTGCTGGCAGCCATCGAGGATCAGGACCCTGTCATCTTTTTTGAAGACAAAACGCTTTACAATATCACAGGAGATGTTCCGGAGCGATATTACACGTTGCCGCTTGGTAAAGCAGATGTGAAAAGAGAAGGATCAGATGTGACCATTTTTGCAGTAGGCAAACAAGTTCATACAGCACTCGAAGCAGCAGAGCAATTAGCTGCGCAAGGAATTGAAGCAGAGGTGATTGATCCTAGAAGCTTGTCGCCGCTCGATGAAGAGGCCATTCTGACTTCAGTAGAGAAAACAAATCGGCTTGTCATTGTGGATGAAGCAAATCCAAGATGCGGAATTGCCGCAGATATTTCTTCTCTGGTTGCGGATAAAGGATTCGATTTACTCGACGCACCAATAAAAAAAGTGACGGCTCCTCATACACCGGTCCCATTTTCACCACCGCTTGAAGATATCTATTTGCCGACACCTGATAAGGTTGTGAACACTGTCTTAGAGATGGTTGGAAAAAGTCATGACAAGATCTTGAACTAAAGAAAGGAGAGAGGGAGATGGCTGTCGAGGTTGTGATGCCGAAATTGGGCATGTCAATGAAAGAAGGAACGGTATCTGTCTGGAATAAAGAGATCGGAGAGACCGTGAATAAAGGGGAAAGCATTGCAAGCATCAACTCTGAAAAAATTGAAATGGAGATCGAATCACCTGCAGAAGGAACCATATTGGATATAAAAGTGTCTGAGGGAGAAGGTGTACCGCCTGGCACGGTCATCTGCTATATCGGTGAAGGAAATGAACAGGTCGAGGAAAAGAAAGAAAAAGACCTGCCGCCAAAACAAAAGAAAGAGAGAATAAAAATCTCCCCTGTTGCACGTAAGATTGCTCAAAGTGCTAATTTGGATATTCATACACTAGTGGGAACAGGTCCAGATGGGAGAATCACGAAAGCGGATGTGCTTCGGGCACTTCCTGATGAAAAAGAAAAAGAAAAACAACATAATGAACCAACAAAGCATCAGCCAGCCAGCATGATGCGGAAAACCATTGCCTCGCGAATGATGGAAAGCCTGCAAACAAGTGCACAATTAACAATAACGATGAAAGCAGATGTGACAAAACTTACAGCTTTACAGTCTGAGTTGAACGAAACAGCTGGAGCACAACACGATATGAAATTAACCATGACCGATTTTGTAGCCAAAGCAGTGATTCTTTCTCTGCAAAAGCACCCTGCAATGAACAGTCAATATCAACATGATAGAGTCGAAACTTTTGAGCATGTACATCTTGGAATCGCTGCTGCTTTAGATCACGGGCTGGCAGTGCCGGTTATTCGGCATGCGGAAAAGCTTTCACTTATTGAGCTGGCGAAGAGCATCAAATCGTATGGCAAAAAAGCACGTGAAGGCAAACTTCTCCACGATGAAATTGAAGGCTCTACCTTTACAATCACTAACCTAGGTGCTTATGGTGTGGAACATTTCACCCCGATTTTGAATCCGCCGGAAGCAGGTATTCTTGGCGTTGGAAAAGCGGATCAAATGCCTGTTTATCAGGGGAATGAATTATGTAAAGGGACGATCCTGCCACTCAGTCTGACATTTGACCATCGCGTGCTGGACGGGGCGCCGGCATCACAATTTTTATCAACTGTTAAAGCGTATTTAGAAAATCCAGTATCCATTCTTTTATAGGAAGCAGGTGAAATGAATGACGCTTGTCATTATAGGAGGCGGGCCAGCAGGATATGTGGCGGCAATAACAGCCGCCCGTTTTGACAGAGAGGTTGTACTAATCGACCAAGGCCTGTTAGGAGGTACCTGCCTGAATGAAGGCTGTATCCCAACGAAAGCACTTTTACAAAGCGCTGATATGTACGAGCATGTGAAATCAGCTGGTCATTTTGGAATTGAGCTTCCAGAAAATGACCCTATCATTCATTGGGATGCCGTTCAAAAGCGGAAACGGTCAGTCGTGAAGCAGCTGACTGATGGCGTTCGTTATTTGATGAATAAAAACAAAATCAGCGTGTTAAATGGGAAAGCATCATTTCTTTCGGCACATGAGCTATTGATAGAAAGTGAAGGGACATCTGAAATCATTCAAGCAAAACAAATCATTATTGCTTCAGGATCAGAACCTGCTGCTTTGCCTTTCGCCCCATTTGACAGGGAGTGGATCATTGATAGTAAGGATGCCATGACGCTCCCTTCAATACCAGATTCGCTTTGTATCATTGGCGGAGGGGTGATCGGCTGTGAGTTTGCAAGCATCTTTAGCAGAATGGGATCAAAGGTTGTCATGGTTGAACAGGCAGCACACATTTTACCTGAAGAAGATCACGATACCGCTAACTGTCTTCACGATCAGCTTCAAAAAGCTGGTGTGGAGATTTTGACATCAGCAACAGTCAAACAGCTTGATGCAATCTCAAAAAAAGTGGTGGTTGAGAAGGATCATGGAGAGCGCTGTGACATCAAGGCCGATCATTGTTTAGTCGCCATTGGCAGAAAGCCGAGGCTGGGAGAGCTGAATCTTGAGCAGGTCGGCATAGAATTTGACAGAAACGGCATCTGCGTCAATGAGCATATGCAAACCAATCTCCCGCATATCTATGCGTGCGGTGATGTGACAGGCGGTGTTCAGCTTGCTCATGCTGCTTTTCATGAAGGAACGATTGCGGCATCACATGCATCAGGTGAAGATGTAAAGGTCAATGAACAAGTGATTCCAAGGTGCATCTACACGTCTCCAGAAATCGCGAGTGTCGGTTTAAATGAAGAGAGTGCTAGAAAACAATATGGGGAGATTCGGCTAGGGAAATTCGCATTTTCTGCAAATGGAAAAGCACTCATTTTAAATCAGCCAGCTGGTCAAGTGAAGGTCATTGTCGAACCGGAATATCAAGAAATTTTAGGTGTATCCATTATCGGGCCAAATGCCACAGAACTAATTGGACAAGCGGCAGTGATGATGCATACAGAGTTGACAGCTGATACATTAGAGCAGTTTATTGCGGCACATCCGACACTCTCTGAGGCGATACACGAAGCCTTGCTGCAAACAACTGGACGAGCGGTGCACTGCTGATAGAGAAACATTTTATCCGAATGAATTCCTGGGTCAGTCAATAATTGAAAGCGCTTTTATAATTATCTATAATGGATAAAAAGCCCCCAGAGGAGAGGATGGAATGAATCCGACGCCTTGTTATTTAAATACTTGGAAACGTTTTGTTCGTGAAGGTTTACTTGATAGGTCTCGTCTGGATAAGAGAGTGATGGAGTCATGGCACAGATGTAAACAGGCAAATGTGAACCCGTATTTAGATAAAGGACAGTCGTTGTTAGAAAAGGAATTATTCAGTATACAAAAAAAGAAGTACTCACTATTCCTAAATGCCGCTCTTCCTTACTTAAATAAAATTAGTCAGCAATTAAAAGAATCGGACATGATGGCCTTACTCATCGATGCAGATGGCTATGTGCTAAGTCTGACAGGAAGCCAAAGGACACTGGTAGAAGCGAAAAAAATAAATTTTATGGAGGGCGCGCGCTGGACCGAAGCCGATGTGGGGACGAACGCTATTGGAACGGCACTGGTCATTGGGGAAGCTGTAGCGATCAACGGAACTGAGCATTTTTCAGTCGCTTCCCACCATTGGAGTTGTTCAGCGGCCCCTATTCGTGACGCAGACGGCACGATCATAGGAGTCATTGATATCTCCTGTATGGCGGATCAAAGGCATCCTTTTATGCTTGGGATGGCTTCAACAGTTGCATATGCTATAGAGAGAGAAATTCAGGTCCAGCAAAAAAGGAAAGAGATGGAGCTGGTCAGTCATTGTCTCCAGCAGGTAGAAGCGGACGAGCCGTATGTTGTCTGTAATGAGAAAAAGCAGATTGTTTTGGCAAGCAAACCGATTAGAGATCGATTTTCAGACTGGTACGGAATGGATGTTGAGCTGCTCATGGCTGATACATTTGTTACACGAGACAAGTGTCTCATTCAGTCAGAACAAGACGGAGAGCTGCTTGGGATGTCTTTTTCTCTTGAAGAAGCAGAGAAGAGAAATATCACCGTTTCTTTTCCTCAATTTCCCGGGGAATCTGGAACAAGTACAGTATTTCAGCAGACGCTGAGCGAATTGAAACGAGCGGCACAAACAGATGTAAATGTATATATTTGGGGAGAAACAGGTACAGGGAAAGAACTGGCCGCTCGAGCGATTCACTTAGCTAGTGAAAGACATAAAGGACCGTTTATTGCCGTTAATTGTGGAGCCATACCAGAAAGCCTGTTAGAAAGCGAACTATTTGGTTATGCTGAAGGAGCTTTTACAGGGGCAAAACGTCATGGAGGAAAGGGGAAATTTGAACAGGCGCAGAAAGGAACGCTCTTTTTAGACGAAATTGGCGAAATCCCTTATGCGATGCAAGTGGCGCTTCTTAGGGTCATTGAAGAAAGAAAAGTCGTACCGCTCGGCGGGACACACGAAATCCCTTTGGATATTAGAATCATTACAGCGACACACCGGAATATGAACGAACTGCTGAAGGAAGGAAAAATACGTGAAGATTTGTATTACCGTCTTCATGTCTATCCAATAAACATCCCGCCGCTTAGAGAAAGAAAAGAAGACATTGTTGATTTCTATCGCTATTACCAAAAGAAACACCAATGGAATGCGACATTTCCTGAATCTTTTTTTCGTAAGCTAGAAGCGTACCACTGGCCAGGAAACATACGAGAGCTTTTTAATCTGTTTGAACATATAAGGGTACTATTTCCTAAAGGAGGATGGATTGGTGAATCGCAATATGCGGCGTTATTAGAGGCGATGGATCAGAAAAAGCAGAAGCTGCATCTACCAGAGTATACCGAGAATCCAAAAGAACTCACGCTAAGGGAACGCATTCAAAAGCAAACGGTGATTGAAGCATTGCACAAAACAAAAGGTCATGTGTCAGAAGCAGCGAGGCTGGCAGAGGTGCCAAGAAGCACCTTTTACAAGTGGATGCGAAAGTATAAGCTGTCATGAACTCATAGGGAGCGCAGCAGCAAGGAGACCTTGGTCTTTCAGTTAGAGGTCGGGGTCTTTCTGTCATGTCTAAACAGAAAACAAAAAGGAAGGAAGAAAGGCTTGACTGTTATATTAGTATATGTTAAATTATAAAAGCCGTCGCTAATGAGACAGGAATGAAACACTTAAAAATTCTTGACACATTTTTCTGGCATAGATATAATGAAACATGTCTTATTATTCCGCAGTAGCTCAGTGGTAGAGCTATCGGCTGTTAACCGATCGGTCGTAGGTTCGAGTCCTACCTGCGGAGCCATAATGGAGAAGTACTCAAGTGGCTGAAGAGGCGCCCCTGCTAAGGGTGTAGGTCGTGTAAGCGGCGCGAGGGTTCAAATCCCTCCTTCTCCGCCATTATTGTATGGCCCGTTGGTCAAGCGGTTAAGACACCGCCCTTTCACGGCGGTAACACGGGTTCGAATCCCGTACGGGTCATGTTTTGTTTTTTGATTCGTTGGGCTATAGCCAAGCGGTAAGGCAACGGACTTTGACTCCGTCATGCGTTGGTTCGAATCCAGCTAGCCCAGCCATTTTATATATATGTTTTTCTGCATAGCAGATGAGCCATTAGCTCAGTTGGTAGAGCATCTGACTTTTAATCAGAGGGTCGAAGGTTCGAGTCCTTCATGGCTCACCATTGTCACGCGGGTGTGGCGGAATTGGCAGACGCGCTAGACTTAGGATCTAGTGTCTTTATGACGTGGGGGTTCAAGTCCCTTCACCCGCATTGTTTTTTCAAACAGTGCACTTATGAATATATGAGCACATCATACACGCGGTCGTGGCGGAATGGCAGACGCGCTAGGTTGAGGGCCTAGTGGGTGAATAACCCGTGGAGGTTCAAGTCCTCTCGGCCGCATCTAAGAAACCAAAGGTTGTAGACCTTTGGTTTTTTTTTATTTTTTATAACTTCTAAATGAATCTGTTTGTATTAAATAAATGTTTTTTTGCTTGTTAGAAATAAGTGACGATATATGTTGTTGTCCGAATAGACGCATATCCTAGCCTATATGATCTTCTTCTGTTGATCAATTAGTAGAGCGACATGAGATGTCTAATTTCTTGCAGCTAATAACGTTTATATTTTCAAAGAGTCTTCCGCTTTCACCGATATTTATAAATATGGGTTCTATTGTAATGAAAGATACTTTTAAAGGTCTACAAGATTTGGGAAATTGGAAATTTTTCAAAGGGAAGCATGTCAAAACACGGCAATTAAAAACAACTTAATAAATGAAGCGAAAGAAATAAAAAGAGAAGTTGAGCAGCTGATAATGAATATGGAAGAAAACCAAGATGTATTGTTGTATTATCAGCTGTTGGATTTTAGACATGAATTAATGCTCTCTTATATGAATGCAAAGGGATTAAAAGAAGTTAATGAAACATACGAACAATTGCGACAAAATGAAGGGAATCTTACAGGCATGTTGGAATACTATTTCTTCTTTTTTATGGGGATATATGAATTCAGAAGGTGAGTTAACCACAGTCATAAGTGCTTACAGAATAGCGGAGACCAAATTAAACGATATTGAAGATGAGATTGAACATGCTGAATTCTACTTTAAGATTTCAGAAGTTTATTATTATATGAAGCAAACCTATTTTTCTTTGAATTATGCTAAAAAGTCTCTTAGAATTTACAGTAATTATGATACCTACCATGGCCATATTATCCATGTTCAATGCGTTATAGCTGGAATTTTGATGGACATCTTAGATTATGAGGGAGCACTTAGTCAATTTAAAGAAAAAAAGCCAAAAAATAAACAAAGAGTATTTAGAAGGTACATCTTAATTTGGGGATTTGCTGTAATGCTCGTGGAGATTATGAAGCAGCAGAAAGATATTTAAAGAGTGCTCTTGAAATTTTTGAAGAAGGTAATCACAGTTTTTTGCCGAAAACAATATTTAATATGGCTCATGCTTTATGCAGGGATAACAAAAGGACTGAAGCTAAGATTTATGTAAAAAAGGGTATTTCTTTGGCTCAAAAGAATAATGACGTTGAGTATTATATATCTAAATCTAATATTCTTCAAGGTCTCTATGTAAAAGAAGCAAAACATTTGTTAGACCAATGTTTTGCTTTCTTTAAAAGTAGACAAATGTATGGTGATATTGAAGACTTTGCATTAGAAGCGGCTGAATACTTATCATATTGTCAATTTAGCTAGAACAGAAATTAAAAAAGGAGAAATCATATATGAAAATGATTATCTTGGCATTAATGATAGTCGTGAGCATAGCGATCTCGGGTGATTTATCAAAAAATGATAGTGCTTACTATAATAAAATATTTAGTGGAGAATCAAAAATTTTAGCTGAGCGTGTAGGAAGTTAATAAGGTTTACAAGTTATTCAACTGAAAATGTTCTTTAAATATCCATTTTTCGATTATTAATAAGAACATGGAGAAAAGAGGTGTGAATTTTGAAGAACCTTTTTATTTCCCTTAATATAGTTGCCTTTCTTTTGTTAACTGCGTGTGGAGGAAATAAATACGATGATGCGATTGATAATGTAATAAAAAAATATAAACATTCTTTAATTGAGAGTGGATATGATACGGAAGAAGTTGAAAGGGATAATGCCTTAGTTCGTGTATATGATGGTGGTAAATATATTAAGTTTGTTTTTTATAATGATGGTTCCTTGAACTATACCTCGTATATATACTATGAAAAAATGGGAGATGATTACGAAGAAATGGCTAATATGCCCGCTAATGGAGATGGGGATCGACTTGGTTTGTATATGAAAACACCTGATTATGAAGAAGTTAAAGGGAAAGAAACAAAATTGGAAAAGTAGATTTCATGTCTATCCCTTTTCTTCTATGGAAAAGTATTTACAATTTGGTATTTATATGTAAAAATTGTTTTGTGTGTAAAAATTATAGGGAGTGTGATTTTACGTGAAAAGATTTCTAGGCGGTCTTGTTTTCATGCTGGTCTTTGCGTTGGCAATTACGACTGTTTCGACTAGTATTTCTGCAACTTCTGCAAATAAAGGAGTAACACCTCAGTCAGTTTTAGAGTCATATCTTCAAGCTGTTAAAGAACAAAATGTTGATAAGATCATGAGTTATGTTATTGATGAGAGGGACTTAACAGTTGCTGATTATAAAGAGATGATGAGTTATGAAAAATTAAATAACTATGAAATAGTAAAATCAGAAACTTTGAGTGATGGTACTCATTATTATGTCGTCAATTCTTCTTATGAAGGGGGATTAGTAAAGGACGTTCCTCTGGAAGTCAAGAAGGTTGGTACTGAATGGAAAGTGAATATTAACACTGATACATTAAGCAGTGATGATAATAAAACATTGCAACAAGGTAGCGATCAATACTATGAGAATGTTTTCTCTATAATTGAAAATCAAGATCCAGTGATGAAAACAATGGATGTCTTGATGTGGTGGGATTTTTCGAAAAGACAAGGTGGTAAAACTTTTTACTCTAACTCAAAATTTAGTGTTCCTGGCATACACAAATATGTAATTCTCGGCATTGATACACAATTGAGTACAAAACCTAATAATACAGGTATCAACTACGCTGTTGTACGTAAAGGAGTATTGGGAGATACTGTATGGGGTACTAAATATGTTAAAGGTCATTTTATGGGTGAAAATAAGAGGATAAAGTTAAATGGAAACACCATGACTTTTAAAGGGGCAAACTTGCGTTTTATTCCTAATGCTCCTGGCGTCTACGCTGGTATTGGTGGATTAGATTGGTAAGAAAATTTTGAGTAGACTTTTATGTCTGCTCTTTTTTGTGATTAATCATTTCTGAAAAAATGGTGAAAATCACTGAATTATGAGAGAAGGTATCAACAAATTATATTACAATATTAATTTTTCGAAATAAAAGTGTCCTTTTATTGTCCAACTTTTATTGGGATTAATGATACTGAACATAAATAGTCTGTCTTAATTGTAATAAAATCAACTTTTCGTAAGTGATAACAAAAATTTTCTAGGTTGAGGGCCTAGTGGGTGAATCAAGTCCTCTCGGCCGCATCAAGAAACCAAAGGTGGTAGACCTTTGGTTTTTTTGCTTTCTAATTAGTTTTAACAGTTATATATGATAGTTTACGATGATAACAAGTTTAGTGAAAAAAGAATTTTTCTAAAATTGTGATAAAATATTGAAGAGTAGGAAAGGGGAAATAAAAACATGTCAATTTATCATAAAGTCATTGGAGAAGGGTATCCAATCGTGATCTTGCATGGTTGGACACTTGACCATCAGGTAATGTTACATGCATTGGAACCGATATTCGAAAAACGAAGCGGTTGGAAGAGAATATACATAGATTTACCAGGTATGGGACGTTCAAAGCCACATCCGTCTATTCAGAACTCTGATGATGTGCTAGAAGCGATATTGTGTCTTTTGGACGAGATTATCCCTGATGAACAGTTTATTGTTTGTGGTTATTCATATGGAGGGTACATCGCCAGAGGTATCGTTCGTTCACGTCAGGAAACCGTTCGTGGATTGCTGCTTGTGGCGCCAATGACTATACCAGAATTCGATAAAAGAGTCGTACCAGAAGCGACGGTTTTAAAAAGTGACAGCAGCTTCATATCACAATTATCTTCAGAGGAGGCAGATGAATTTTGCTCTATGATAGTTGTGCAAGGAAAAATGGAATGGGAGAGGTTTCGAGATGAAATTTTACTTCCTTCTAAACAAACAAATCATGATTTCATCAACAACATTCATCAAAATGGATATGGTTTTACCTTCGATATTTCAACTGATCTTAAGTATCCAACGCTCATTATCACAGGGCGCCAGGACAATGTAGTCGGATACCACGATGTATGGCGGCTCATCGAAGATTATCCAAGAGCCACTTTTGCGGTGCTTGATATGGCTGGTCACAACCTACAAATTGAACAACCCGATACATTTAACTCATTAGTTGATAATTGGTTAAATAGACTTGAGTTGGAAAGTCTTTAGTAAGGTACAACTTATTATAAAAATTCAAGCTTTATGATTAACATGTCTATACCTTTTACCATCATCCCCCTGTCTAATGATGTACTTATGTTTCTTCTAATCAACAAATTGCAATTATTTCCGATTCATGCTATAATGAAAAGTAATTATTTTTGTTCGGCGTAAAGGATAGTATGAAGATTGACTTTTCGTCTTGAGGGTACTTTGGGCAAGGATAGTATAATACATTGTGTGGTAAACGCACGAGGAGGCAACAATCATGGAACAAGGTACAGTAAAATGGTTTAACGCAGAAAAAGGTTTTGGATTTATCGAACGTGAAGAAGGCGACGATGTATTCGTACATTTCTCAGCTATCCAAGGCGACGGATTCAAATCTTTAGACGAAGGTCAAAAAGTATCATTTGACGTAGAGCAAGGTTCTCGTGGAGCTCAAGCTGCTAACGTTCAAAAAATTGCTTAATCTTCATTCTTCTAAAACAGGTTCTCTACGGAGAGCCTGTTTTTTTGCATGAAAAAACCCTACTCAACGTACAAGTAGGGAGATGGTACAAGGTATTCGTCAAAATTTCATGCTTCAAAGGTTAGTTTAGTATAACATACTGGATTGACAATATGCGGAATTTCCATAAATTATTTTATTTTCTTCTAAACATAATCCTGAACGTAAAAAATAGCCTTTGAATATTTAGTTTATTTTGGTATATTTTATTATAAAATGTAAGATCAAATAAGGGGATATCGAAATGTTAAAACGATTCTTATTCATTTTTTCAACGCTCCTCATGGCGATTGCAGTATTGTTCATCGCCGCAAAGGATTCAACTGGGAAGAACACGATTTCGTTAGATGACCCATTACCCTTCATGCTGTCACTAGGGATGGTCGTTTTCTTGTTTATTCCTCCTCTGGTGATGTCGTTTTTTGATCATATTGTGGTTAGATTGATATCTGGAATCTATCAATGTTTTATCGTGTTCTCATTCTTTGTCTTAATCCCTATAGGCTTTTTTATTCCAAACGGGGGAATGACTATTTTGATTTCAATTTTAGGTTTTTTGGTTAGCTTGTCCAGTATGGTTGTTACATTTATGCGAGGTCATCATAAAGAAAAAGAAGTTAGCATATAGCGATCCATTAAAAAGCCACGACTCAATAGAGAAGTGGCTTTTAGATGTTTGATCAAAAATCATAGAATTCTCATCGGTCAGCCATAAAGCAACCAAACATCGTCATTTCAAAGAATCTCAATCACAACGTAGCAATATCAATCACAAAGCGGTAACGCACATCACTTTTCAGCACCCGCTCATACGCTTCATCAACTTGATTCGCGTTGATGACCTCAATTTGTGGAGCGATGTTGTGAGCAGCTGCGAAATCGAGCATTTCTTGTGTTTCTTGGATGCCGCCAACGAGTGAACCAGCAATGCTGCGGCGACCGGAAATTAATGAAAAGACGTGGAATTGATCCGGCTTAGGCGGTGCACCGACGTTCACCAAGGTTCCATCTACACGAAGTAAGGACAGATAGGCATCCACATTAATGTTGGCAGAGACAGTATTGAGAATGAGGTCATACTGACCGGCTAGTGTCTGAAACGTTTCAGGATCACTTGTAGCAAAATAGTCTTTTGCGCCAAATGATAGTGCTTCTTCTTTTTTATTCAAAGAGCGGCTTAAAACCGTCACATCAGCGCCCAGAGCACTCGCGAATTGAATGGCAACATGGCCGAGTCCGCCCATTCCGACGATAGCAACCTTTTTGCCAGGGCCTGCCTTCCAGTGCTTTAATGGAGAATAAGTTGTAATGCCAGCACAGAGAAGAGGGCTTGCGGCATCAAGAGGCAGTTGATCAGGAATGCTGACGACAAATCGTTCAGTCACGACAATTTTTTGACTGTAGCCGCCATAAGTCGGTTCCCCGTCATAGTCACGACTGTTATACGTTTGGACGACCCCTTTTGTGCAATACTGCTCGTCTCCATTTTGACAATATTCACAGGTGCCGCAGGAATCCACAAAGCAGCCAACACCTACACGGTCTCCGATATGAAACTTCGTCACATCATCTCCTACAGCTGCAACGACGCCAGTAATCTCATGACCAGGAACCATTGGGAAAATACCGCCGCCCCATTCATCAAAAGCGCTGTGGATATCTGAATGACAGATCCCGCTAAATTGAATATCAATTAAAATATCATGTGGACGAAGTGCTCTTCGTTCAATGGTCGTCCGTTCAAAATTCGCTTTTGCGTGTGAAACACTTAAAACATTTGATTGGTGCGTCTGACACATTCTTGATCATCCTTTCAAAAATAAGATTCGATTCTTTCTTCTATACTGTACTTCTTAAAGTGAACTATAAGTCAACAGAAAACCTTTTGTAATAACGAATTCAACATTCTTGAATCAAGAATTGAGTCAAAAGCATCTTGCTTTCTTTTTCAAAATGGAGATGATGAGGAAAGGGAGATCGGATGTAAGAGAAAGAGGGAGGGCACAATGAAAATAGCACAAGCAGCAAAACAGCTCGCTTTATCCACTGCGACACTTAGATATTACGAAAATATTGGTTTGATTAGGGAAATCAAACGTGATGATCATGGGATTCGTGATTATACAGAGGATGATCTTCAATGGATTGAATTTATCAAGTGTATGAGAAATGCTGGGCTCTCGATTGATGCGCTTAGAGAATATACAGCCTTATTTTTTGAGGATGATGATCATACGTTATCTTCGCGAAAAAACATTTTGGTCAATGAACGAGAAAGACTTGTCCAAAAACAAAAGGAAATCGAAGAGACCATTAAACGATTGGATTTCAAAATAGAAAGTTATGAAGATATTATCCACAATCATGAGAAAAAACTCGCTCATCAGCTGAAAACTAGTTCAAATTAAACGAAGAAAAACCTGTGACAAGTCACAGGTTTTTTTGATAGAGTTATCTTTTTGTGTAACGCACCCAGTTATAATGTGCGTGGAGTGGTGTAACACCGTTGTAGGAACCAAGCCATTCATCGACACCTGCACCATTCCACAGGTTCATCATAATTTTCCCTGGTGTTTGAGGAATTTGTGTGGTGGCGGTATGCTTTAATTGTCCATCGACATACCATTTGATAGAGTTTGGCTGCCAGTCAAATGCATACGTGTGATAAGAGTTCGCTGCATCGAAACCAAGGTTGACGATCTTTTCATGATTTCCTACACCATTGGTATAGTAGTTAAACTGTACCTTTGTCGTATCTTTTCCTAGAAATTCAATGTCAATCTCATCCCAAGGCGTGCCATCAGTCGGTCCCGTATAAGTGAAGAAAGAAGAGACGATCCCCACATTTTTGGCGGGCTTCATGTTGACTTCATATAGCCCATAGCCGTACGTTTGAACGGAGCGGTTTTCTCCGCAGTCAAACTTGTTATAGGAGGGACTTGTGAGCGATAAACGCATTTCACCTGCTGAGGTCATCGACACATTATTTGCACGCCACGTACAGTTAAACATGTTTCCATTCGAGTATCCATCGGCTTTTTGCCATAACCCCGTATTATAGTTGTTAAAAGGTTCATAAAACGATCCACCCGTTTGTGCCGAGGCACCCACAGTAAATGTGGACAAACTCAAGACTAATCCAGTGACAACCAGCATCAACATTCGTTTCATACGGTACATATTCGCATTCTCCTCTCCTTTTATGGAAGCGCTTTCTTTATTGATCATACATGATTCTTTCAAAAGGGAAAATCGGTCTAAATAATGATAAACTGTGTGCATCATTTAATAGAATTGAAAGAAAAAAATAATGATTGACAATGCGGACAGTTGTCCGTAAGATAATATCGGGACAATTGTCCTAAGAAAAACCTAAAGTGTTTTGATTTAACACATAGAGATGAGTGTCATGTGGATGAAGGTAAAGAAGGTGTGTATCGTGGAAAAGGATATTGGTGAGGAAATTGAAGAGATCGCATTCTCCTTGTTTCAAGAATTTGGTGTAGAAAATGTCAGCATGCATAAAATTGCGAAAACAGCTGGTGTTGGACAGGGCACTCTATACCGCCGCTACGCCAATAAAAGTGATCTATGCCTTTCTATCCTTGGGGAGAGATTTGAACAGCTGATCCCAGCTTTGCATCTTTACTTGAGCAAAATAAGTGATCAGCCGGTCCGTGAACGATTACGCTATGTTCTCGAAGAAATTCATCTGATCGTCGGTCACCATTTAGACTGGATTCGGATGCTCACAATCTCTGGGAATTTAGAGCAGACAAGTAAAGTGTATGATAGTCATTACAGTCAATCACTCAGACAAATCATTCGTGAATTGCTTGAAGAAGCGAGAGAAAAGGGAGAAGCGAATATAAAGGATATAGAACTGACAACGTTATGTATGTCTTCTCCAATGACGCCTGAGCTCATGTTTTATATACATGAATCTGGCTATTCGATCGACAAAATTGCTCAATTTGCTGCAGAAAAACAGATTTTATCCGTCTTTCAATAGACATGAAAGTGGCTCATTTCTGACCACCCTGACTTCCTAAGGTTCATCTAAATTGAAAAAGAAAAGGAGCCAACTTAATATGAACAAACAGCAAGCAGCAGCTTCTGAAATTCGAACGCTGCCCATTATTATTTCTTTTATCACAGCTGGATTTATTGGCCTGTTCAGTGAAACGGCATTAAACATGGCGCTGAGAAGTTTAACGTTAGACTTTGGAATTGAAGCGACGACTGCTCAGTGGCTGACAACAGGATATTTATTAACACTTGGTATTCTCGTACCGATTTCAGGACTCATTCTTCAATGGTTTACGACAAGGCAGCTTTTCATTACGTCGCTCGTCTTTTCGATCATCGGAACATTTATTGCGGCGGTTGCGCCGGTCTTTAGTATTTTAATGGTAGCACGTGTCGTGCAGGCAGTCGGTACAGCATTGCTTCTGCCATTGATGTTTAATACGATTTTGGTCATCATCCCGCCTCATAAACGAGGCAGATCAATGGGGATTATTGGTCTTGTGATTATGTTTGCACCAGCTGTCGGCCCGACAGTCTCTGGTCTTATTTTGAAATCGTTGACTTGGCATTGGATTTTCTGGATTTCACTACCTTTATTAATGGCTGCACTTGTCTTTGGTTTTATCTTTATGCAAAATATTACAGAACCAACAAGACCGAAAATCGACATCTTATCGATTGTGCTTTCAACCATTGGTTTCGGTGGAATAGTATATGGCTTTAGCAGTGCCGGTGAAGGGGGCGGCTGGAGCAGTATGCATGTCATCGTTGCAATTGTAGTTGGTGTCATAGGGATTCTCGTGTTCTCTTTAAGACAGTTGAACATGAAAGAACCAATGCTGAACTTAAGCCCGTTTAAATATCCGATGTTTGTCATTGGTTTACTTCTGATTTTAGTGTGTATGATGGTAATGCTGTCTGCTATGATGATTTTGCCATTGTATCTGCAAACGTCCTTGGCGCTTTCTACATTTACAGCAGGTTTAATGCTGTTGCCAGGTGGAATTATCAACGGACTGCTCTCTCCAATCATGGGTGGTCTATTTGATAAGTTCGGTCCAAAATGGCTTGTCATTCCAGGTCTTGTCATTGTCGCAGCGACGATGTTTGGCTTTACGAATCTCAGTGTGAATACGTCAATTGGTTTCATTGTAACCCTTCATATTACCTTAATGATCGGAATCGCAATGATCATGATGCCTGCTCAAACCAATGGATTAAATCAGCTTCCGCCAGAGCTATATCCGCATGGTACAGCGATTATGAATACTTTGCAGCAAGTGTCAGGAGCCATTGGTACTGCGATCGGTATCTCGATCCTTTCATCAGGAGCTCGCAGCTTTATGGAAAATGTATCTGATCCCGCAAATCCGGTGAATCAGCTGCTCGCCTTTACAAATGGTGTCCAGCATGCATTTATCTTTGCCGTGATCATGACCGTCATTGGATTGATTATTGCTTTCTTCATTAAACGAGTGAAGGTAGAACAGCAAGTATCATAAGAGAAATGAAAAGCACTGAGGACATAGCGCCGCAGTGCTTTTTTTCAATAAATTAGTCTTTCATCAAATAATGATATCATTAAATATGAAAAAAAGAGTCGTACATAGAATAGCGGTGAATACTCGAAACGGCTTCTACTTAAAATTCTTTCTCAAATTGGTGCAATGCCTTTTCTAATTTTGAAAGCCCATCGTCAATCTGTTCTTTTGTGACGGTCAGAGGAGGGATCATTCTAATCACTTCTCCTTCGTTACCGCATAAGTAAAAGAGAACTCCCTGCTCAAGGGAATAATCTAAAATCTTCATGACGGCGCTTCCATCGGGTTTTTTTGTTTTTGGGTTTATCATTTCAATTCCAATCATTAAGCCTACCGAGCGTATCTCTCCAATGATCGGGTGATTTTTTTTCATTTGTTTTAGTTTTTCAGCAGCATATTGACCAACCACTTTTGCATTATCTAGTAATCTTTCTTCTTTCATTATTTCAAGAGTGGTCAACGCTACCGAACAGGCAATTGGATTTCCACCGAACGTTGTTCCATGACTTCCAGCAGGCCATTTGCTCATCAGTTCTTTTGAAGCTACTGTGGCACTTAAAGGTAGACCAGAAGCTATTCCTTTAGCGATAGCCATAATGTCTGGGGTGACTTCAAATGTCTGAGCAGCAAACCACTCTCCTGTGCGTCCAAAGCCAGTTTGTACTTCATCAAAAATAAGCAGTATACCATGCTGATCGCATATTTCGCGGATCTTTTTCAGCCACCCTTTAGGAGGGATGATGTAGCCGCCTTCTCCCAATACAGGTTCTAATATGACGCAGGCTACTTCTTCAGGTGTCACTTGGTGTTTAAATAATTCTTCAAAATGTTTTTCTAATTCGTTAATGCAGAAAGTTTCTGGGTCTTTACCTTCGGGGCATGTCTGCATATTAGCGTAAGGCAGATGATAAGTCAGGTGAGACGGATTTATATATTTTCTATATTTACTTTTTGATGTTGATACGCTTAAAGCACCTAAAGAACGGCCATGAAAGCACCCCGTAAAAGAAATAGCATAAGGTCTCTTTGTTGCATATTTAGCCAATTTTAAAGCTCCCTCAATTGCTTCAGCGCCACTATTGGCAAAGAAAAAACAATTTAAATCTCCTGGCAGAATTTCACCTAGAGATTTGGCCAGCTTTAAAATGGATTCATACATAATGACTCCCGAAGGGCCATGAGTTAAATGATCTGCTGCATCCTTGATACTTTGTACAATTTTAGGATGGCGATGTCCTGTATTAGCTACTGCAATTCCGGAAGTAAAATCTAAATAGGCTTTCCCATCCAGCCCGTAGTAATAACAACCTTCTTCTTTTACCACAGGTAAGTTTGGATGATCTTTGGCCATGCTAGGTGCTAAATAATCACTCATGTTCTCAACTAAGGAACTCCAGTTGTTGCTCATAAAATCTCCCCCCTTAAGCTTTTTACACCCCTACCTTTCCTCTGTTGCAGGTGTAGAATAACACGAAAATAATTAACTGAAAATTTTAACTTATTTATGGTAACTATTGAAATTAATGATGTGAGATAATCTGACAAGATGAGATTTTTAAATATCTTTTAACTTTACAAAAAAAACCGAACTAACCATTATTAGCAGTTCGGTTTTTTGTACGATCAGATATTCCAAATATCTATCTTAATGGTTTTTAATCAGCTATTTACTTTAAGGGTACGCAAATATTCAGAGAATTTCTCAAGACCTGCTTTTAATACATCTGTTGAACATGCGTAACCGATACGAACGTAACCTTCCATATCAAAGCAAGAACCTGGCGTTAAGAATGTGCCATTCGTTTTAAATAGGTCAACGCAAAATTCTTCTGATGAAATAGGGTAATCGTATTTCAGCATAGATGTTGTGCCTGCACGTGGCTTTACGTAGGAGATTGAAGGTTCGTTTTGAACCCACTCATCTAAAATAGCCAGGTTATCTTTGATAATTTTGCGGCTTCTCCCTAGGACTTTGTCGTAGTTTTTAAGAGCATGAACGGCTAACATATCGTCAAGCACACCACAGCTGATTGTTGTGTAATCACGGTGTTTTATGCATTCAGCGATCACATCACTTGGACCTGCAATCCAGCCAAGGCGCAAGCCGGCTAATGAAAATACTTTTGACATACTTGATGTACTGATTCCTCTTTCATATAAATCAGCAACAGATGGCACAACAAGGTTATCTTCCTGTAATAGGTTTCTGTATACTTCGTCGCACAGCAAGTAAGCATCACTTGAGCGTGCAATTTCTACAATTTCTTCAAGCATTTCTCTCTCAATAATAGCACCTGAAGGATTATTCGGATTGTTGATAATAATCAATTTTGTTTTTTCGTTAATCAGAGACTTTAATTCGTTTAGATCCGGCAGGAAGTTATTTTCTGGTCTCAATGGCAGCAGATCTACATTCGCGCCAAATGAAGCAGGCACATCATATAACTGCTGGTATGTTGGGTGTACAGCAATTACATGATCTCCTGGCTCAATAAGAGAATAGAGCACTAAGAAGTTTGCACCAATTGCTCCATTCATGACAAGTACATTATCAGCTTCAACTGTCTCATACAGGCCAGATACTAAGCTTTTAAACTCTGGAGATCCTTCAATATGTCCGTATGTTAATTTTTTCTTTCCGACTTCATTGAAAAAATCTGCCGAATTTGTGCCGTCAATCCCAATCAACTCATTTACAGTGAAAGATTCAACACATGTTTCCGCGATATTATAAACGGCCTCTTGCTCGTATAAATTCATCCAATGTTCTACAGCAAATGTTTTAATATTCATCCGATTAACTCCTTTGTAAGTATGATCTTATTTTTTGAACATAGTCTTTTGGTAAAGAATACTTTCTAAAATCTGCTTATTTAAAAGGCTATCGATCAGTTACAGCTTTGTCGACATCCCAATTTGTTTTTCTTCTGCCTGTTCTAGAACATAGCTCGCTGTCAATAGATCTTGAAGAGAGATGCCTGTACTGTCAAAAACTGTGATGTCTTCTGGAGAAATGCGTCCTGGTGCTTGATTTGTAATCACTCCTCCAATTTCCGAAATGATGCTATCTTTTGCGATGATGCCTTTTTTGAATGCAGTTTCAAATTCTCCTACCGTAACAGACTGTTCATGGTCATCAACGAATATGCGAGCATCAGTTAAAATATTTTCATCAATTTCCTGTTTTCCTGCCATGTCTGCACCCACACATGAAAAATGAGTACCTGGCATTACCCATTCTTTTAGAATAATTGGTTGGCGTGCTGGAGTAGCTGTAATAATAATATCTGCATTTCTCGTAGCTGTTTCAATATCATTAACCGGCGTATACTCAATCTCTATCTTTTGAAGCATTTCTTCATAAACTTCCGGGTTTTGTTCTTTAGTTTGAGCTAACAGCTCTTTTAACTTGCCTTTGATGTCTGCACAAAACTGACCAGCTCGGTCAAATGAATGAGCATTATACACTCGAACTCTTTTGATATGGTTCATTGTCATTAAAACAGCTAAGATTTGATAAGCTGCAACATGACCTGATCCTACCATAAGCAATTCTTCTGAATCTTTTCTTGCTAAATATTTAGCTCCAATTCCACCAGCTGCTCCGGTGCGCATCATGGTCATATACTCACCGCTCAAGATACCGATTGGAAGGCCTGTACGGCTGTCAAGAACTAAGACAGTTCCAACAACAGCAGGAAGGTTTTTAGAAGGGTTGTCACCGAACCAGGAAACAAGTTTTAAACCGAAAATGCCTGCTCCTGACAATTCTCCTGATTTAATATCCATGTCCGCTTTACCAGGTTCGAACTCGTGAAACACCATTGGGAATAAAGAAGCTTCTTTATTTTCTTTTAAGACGTAAGCTTTTTCTACGATATCGATTACAATTTTCATATCAAGAATAGCTTTGATATCTTCATGATTTAATACTTTAAATGGGTACATAATATTCTCCCTTTCCCTTACTTCGTTAAGCTCTTTATCAAATCTATCACAGGATGAAACAAGCTAAAAATTAATTAATTTAATAGTATGCATTAGAAAACTTTAGCGATATATCATAACCTTAAGAGTAAGGAGATGATTTGGTTTTTTATTGGTATTTTAAATTAGGCGATTCAATAGTTACCAATAAAAAATGAATGATTCGTATCAAACTTTTAGATTTTCTCGTTAAAATTTTTGATATAATGATTTGATTGCTATTCTCTTCAGCGCATCTTGTCTATGGGGTTATATGGTTAACCTTATATCCTATGTGAAAGATGATTATTTTATATACTTTTGGTTAGTAGCTTTTGTAGGCTATAAAAAATATAGATAGTGAGATGAAGGTTAAATGGAACTCAGGAATCTAAAAACTTTTCAAGTAGTAGCCAATGAATTGAATATGACCAAAGCTGCAAAGATCTTAAAATATACTCAACCCACTATTACTTTGCAAATTCAAGTATTAGAAAGGGAACTAAACCATTCTCTATTCACCCGTATTGGAAAAAAAACGTTTTTGACGCCTGCTGGAAAAAAATTAAAGCAGCATACAGATAGATTATTTGAATTAATGGAATATATGGAAAGAGACATGGAAGAGTTAAATGGTCCTTCCGGAAGTCTAACTGTGACAGCTTCAGAATATTATTGTACGAATCACCTTTCCCTACTGCTTAGTTCTTATACAAAATTGCATAAACAAGTTAAGCTGCGCCTCATGCCAGCAAACAGCCTTATAGCTGTCGATAAAATTTTAAATAATGAAGCAGATATTGGGATTGTTGCAGGGGAAGTTGATTCCTCAGAATTAGAAAAGTTTGTTTTAGAAAGGGAAAAGGCGGTGTTGGTTGTCTCCGCCGATCTTACAAAAAACCGCTCTAAAGAAGAGATTATAGAATCTTTTCCGTTTCTTGCTTATCATGAACATTGCGGTTTTAGCTCAATTACAGAGCAGTGTTTTTCTGAAATTAACACCCGTCCATCTTCTATCATTGAATGCGGGGGAAGTGATGAAACGATTAGGCGGGCAGTTTTAAATAAAACCGGAATCGCCTTGCTTGGTGAAAATATGATTAAAGAAGAATTAGCAGAGGGTATTCTTATCCCATTGCATTACTGTGAAAACCCAATTGAAACATCTGTCGTATATTTAAAAAGTCGTTCAGAAGGACCAACCATTCAATCTTTCTGTGAATTGCTCAAAGAAACTTGGTTTGCAGTTACAGATTGATCGTATTTTAGGTTTTTTGCGTAATATAAAAACGGGTTTTCCACGTTTACATTGAACATGGAAAACTCGTTTTCTTCTTTTTTCATTCTCTTAGTATCGTGTGTTAAATTCAGTGCGTTACTTAGCTTTATTGATAAGTTTAGCTAATAAACGTATACCTTCTTCAATGTCTTCTTTTTTTATTTTGATTATTCCAGTAAGGTGCTGCTGATTCAGTAGAAGGAAAAGAGGAAAAAGGAACGAATGAGTTAAGAAGAAATGAATAAGATAGGAGTCTGAGATCATGAACTTAGAAGAACAAATCAAAATCGCTGCTTCATTACGCCAGCCATCTGAAGGTTCATTAGCGAGTCAATCGGAACTAAAGCCAGTAAATCCTCCTGATGTGAACAAAATGGAATATGACATTCCAACAAGTGCTGGCGAAACAAAGGTGTGGGTGTTTAAGCCAGTGAACACATCAAAGCAGCCGCTTCCTGTTTTTGTGAATTTACATGGTGGCGGATTTATCATGGGCAGTGCTGAAATGGATAATCCATGGTGTCCAGTCATTGCAGACCGGGCGCAATGTATCGTGGTCAATGTCGAGTATCAGCTTGCTCCTGAGCACCCTTTCCCAGCGGCTCTTCATGAATGCTACGATGTACTGAAGTGGTTGTATGAACACCCTGACGAGCTTCAAATCGATCGGAATGCATTAGCCGTTGGCGGACATA
Organism: Bacillus sp. G1(2015b); assembly: GCF_001482475.1. Classification (NCBI taxonomy): domain Bacteria; kingdom Bacillati; phylum Bacillota; class Bacilli; order Caryophanales; family Bacillaceae; genus Bacillus; species Bacillus sp. G1(2015b). The sequence continues at coordinate 397,747 of NZ_LKIC01000001.1, forward strand.
GTGCAGGAGGAAATTTGGCAACGGCTGCTTGTCTATTGAATATTCAAAAAGGAAATACACTCCCAATTGTTTATCAGGTGCTCGATTATCCGCCGCTTGATCTAGCCACTGATCCAGCAGAAAAGCCAGCGTTTGATGAAGCAATTCCAGTTGAATTGGCGAGACTTTTTAATTCCTTCTATCTGCAAGGCCAAGATCCGCGCAATCCGCTCGTTTCTCCGGTTTTTGCAGATCGTTCATCCTTGGCACAAATGCCTCCAGCACTCGTCATCACAGCAGAGAAGGATTCGCTGGCTGAAGAAGCTGAGCAATATGCTGCCAAGTTAAAAGAAGCTGGGATAGACGTCACGTATAAACAATTTAAAGGAGTTCCACACGGCTTCACGCACGCCGGAGATTTAGCCATAGCTGAAGAAGCTTGGCATTTGATGGGGGATCAACTAAAGAAGGCGTTTGAATAAAAAAAGCAGTGTGATTCAAAAGCACAGGAGACAACGGGCCTGTGCTTTTCTTATTGTTTCTGAAAAAAAGCGTCAGATATCTTTCCTCATTGTCGATATAATAGAGAAAATAGATGATTTCTAAAAAAGGAGCTAATGAAATGAAAAAAGAACAGCTGCAGGCATTTTGTCTTTCCTTAAAAGGAACAACCCATGATTATCAACCTGAGTGGCAGGCAGATCGTTATCATATTGGCGGAAAGATGTTTGCTATGATGGGGGGAGATGCGAATCGAAAGCCTGTCATCACTTTAAAATGTGATCCTCTTCGTGCTGAAGAACTAAGAGAGATGCATGAAGGAATTATCCCTGGCTACTATATGAATAAGACTCATTGGAATTCCATTTACCTTGATGCAGACATTCCATCCTCATTTGTAGAGGAGTTAATCGAACATTCCTATCAATTGGTTTTTCAAAAATTAACAAAAAAATCTCAGCATGATATCCTCCAAAATGATTCAAAAGGAAGTAACTGAGGAGCTGTATCTAAGTTGACATGATGCCCTTTGACTCTCTTCAAAATTGACTTGAGTGAAACGCTGTCGTTATAATTTAACCAGTTAGAAGACGCGAATAGGGGGATGTAAAATGGGCTATACAGTCATTACAGGAGCAAGCTCAGGTATTGGATATGAGGCGGCTCTCGCCTTTGCAGCACGAGGGGAAAATCTTATATTAGCTGCACGCCGGCTCAATAAACTCCAAGAATTGAAGAAAAAGATTCATGATCAATATCCCGATATCAAAGTAGTCATACAGTCAGTTGATTTAACAAACATAGAGCAAGTGTATTCATTTTATGAATCATTGTCAGATTATGAGCTGGATACGTTCATAAATAATGCGGGTTTTGGTCATTTTGGCTCTATAGGAGAACAAGATTTAAGTAAAATTGGAGATATGCTTCATCTGAATATAGAAGCATTAACGATTCTATCCACCTTATTTGTTCGTGATTATGAGCAAGTAGAGGGAGCTCAGCTCATTAACATTTCTTCACGAGCAGGCTATACAGTCGTTGGCAATGCCGTCACCTATTCAGCAACGAAGTTTTACGTGAGCGCCTTTACAGAAGGACTGGCCCTAGAATTGAAAGAAAAAGGTGCCAAATTAAAGGCAAAAGTTTTAGCGCCATCCGCGACAGAATCAGAATTTGCAAAGCGCTCATTGGATGTAGACGAATTTGAATATGAAGGCAATTTCAAGAAATATCATACATCAAAAGAAATGGCTGCTTGTATGCTTGAGCTTTATGACAGTGAAAAAACAGTCGGTATTGTGGACGGAAAGACATTCGAATTTGAATTGAAAGATCTAATCTTTTCACACGCAGGTTCAATGAAGAAATAACGATTCCCATCACTGAGGTAGATATCCTCAGTGATTTTTTTTTGGCATGATTGACTGAATGGTCAAGCATAGGAGGTATGTAACAAGATATATACCCTTCGTCTCTATTTAGAACAGGAGCTTGTACGTCCTGCGCATTAGGTGTTTTTTTCATGCATCCTTTGATAAAACAAGGAATCACAGGTCCAGTAGATAAGACTGCTCATGATGATGATGGGTAAAGATGCCTGGCTCCCAATACCATCAATGAAAAAAAGCATGACAACCATTGCAATTAGTAAATAAGCAGCTAAATAAAGAGGATAAAAAGCCTTTGGCTGCAAAGAAAACAATAACTGCAAAGGAACCGCAAAGACGAAATAATAAACAAAAAAGATAGGAATGTAAAATATCAGAAACGCAGGCTCAGCTTGAATAGGTGGAAATAAGCAGACAAACAAGCCGAGTAAAGTAGAGCTGATGAATAGTGTGATTAGGATTTTGTAAAAGGGTGGAAGCGAATGCAAAATGTATACTCCTTTTTTGTAAAATTTACTATATTTTATCATAAATTCATTATCAAGACATCGGTTATTTTTAAAATACGCCACCTTCAATACTCAATTTAATTACAGCAAATTTAGGTATTAAGAATTGAATAAACTCTTAATATCATGCCCTTTTTACCTTTATTTGGTTCTATATCTTTAGCCTCATGCCGATGAATGAAGGTATGGTATAAAGTAAAGCCTATAGAAAGAGATTTAGCCATGAAATCCATCAAATGAGGAAAAGAGATGATCCAATGAACATGACAAAATGGTTAGGTGCTGTCCTTCTTTCTGTTTTATTACTAGTGACAGCAGCTTGTGCGAACACAGGCACTCAAGAGAATAGTCAAAGCGAAAAAGAAAACGTATCCAGTGAAACAAAAGAGAAAAACAATGCGGTTGAAACAGGGAATAAGTCCTTATCAAATATTAAGGTATTAGCCACAGGCGGGACGATTGCTGGCAGTTCAGACAGTGATACAGATACGACGGGCTATAAATCTGGTGCACTTGGCATCGATAAAGTCATTGCTTCAGTTCCACAGCTGAAGGATATTGCAAATGTCACTGGTGAGCAGGTTGCGAATGTTGGAAGTGAAAATGTTGATGACGCTCTTCTTTTAAAATTAGCCAAACGAGTCAATGAGCTATTAAAAGATGATCAAGTGGATGGCATTGTCATCACGCATGGAACAGATACACTTGAAGAAACAGCTTACTTTTTAAATCTGGTGGTCAAAAGTGATAAGCCTGTTGTGGTTGTTGGCTCAATGAGACCAGCATCGGCTATCAGTGCAGATGGTCCGCTTAACTTGTATCAGGCGGTGAAAATTGCATCCACCAAAGAAGCGAAGGGCAAAGGGGTCATGGTCACATTAAATGATCGAATTGCATCAGCTCGTTTTGTTACGAAAACAAACACAACCACAACTGATGCCTTCAAGTCACTTGAGCAAGGATACATCGGAGTAGTTACTGGTGAAGTGGTGTCCTTTTATAACGAACCGACAAGAAAACATACAACTGAAAGCGATTTTGATGTATCGAAGATAAAAGAATTGCCACAAGTTGATATTTTATACGGCTATCAAAATGATCAAAAATATATGTATGATGCTGCAGTAAAAGCAGGAGCAAAAGGGATTGTTGTAGCCGCAGCAGGAAATGGAACGATGTCAACAGAAGCCATCAAAGGAGCAACAGATGCAGTGAAAAAAGATGTGGTTCTCGTGCGATCAAGCCGTACGGGTAATGGAATTGTCACCCATGAAAAAACGGATGATGAACATCACTTTGTGTCGTCTGATTCATTAAACCCGCAAAAAGCACGTATTCTGCTCATGCTGGCACTGACGAAGACAAAGGATCCAGATAAAGTGCAGAGGTATTATGAACAATATTAATGAAGAAAAAGACCCGAGTCATATTGGGTCTTTTTTTATGCATGTTTCTGATGTTCAGCACGCTCCTTTAAAGAGCGTAAAATATCTCGCCAAATATCGTCTACATCAGTAAGAAAGTGCCCTGCTTGATCTATATAATGCGTTTTGACGTTTGGAATCGCCTGAGCTATTTTTTCTATTTCTACAAATGGAGCCATCGTATCTTCTTTTCCATGCCAGACATCAACAGGGATTTGAATATCTTTCATATCGAATGCCCATGGTTTCGAAAGTAAAATGGGTTCACGAATACACTCATCCACCGATTGACGAGTCGCTTCGTGTAAATGTGTCATCATCATTTCTAACTGCTCATCGGTTTGAAGGAATTGCCGATCCCACGGATGTAAATGCTTGTTCCCGTTTTTGGCCAGCTTCTTAAATTTCTCTGGTTTGTTCTCAATCATTTTTTTCTGGGAACGATAGCTTGTTTTCAATAGCCAAGGAAACTTCTTACTAAGGAAAAAGGCTAATTTATTTTCTTTCAGCATGCTTTTTGGCGGTTTTCCACCCTCAAAAGGAGTTGTACTTGAGATCAGAGCGGCAGAAAGAACGCGATCCGGCAATTGATAGGCACAACCAGCAGCGAATGCACCGCCTCCAGATACACCCATCACTGAAAAATGTTGAATACCAAGATTATCTGCCACTTCCTGCACGTCTTTTGCCCAGTCTAAAATTGTGCGATCGGGTAGTGGGGTGGATAAACCAAATCCAGGTCGATCCAAACAGATGAGACGAATGCCGAGCTTTTGAGAGATTGGATCATCATCTAAAAACATCACTCTTGATCCAGGTGTTCCATGAAAAAAGAAAATTGGAAACCCCTCAAGATCACCGTATTGAGTCAAACCGATGTGCCGGCCATCTTGTAAATGAATGCTTCTCATATTTTCAACCCCTTAATAGTTTAGTTAACTTAAATGTTGGGGAGAGAAACACCGTATTAAGGCGCTTCTTTCGCAATCTGATAGATTTTTTCGCATAGAGATAGTAATGTTTTTAAATCTTCTTTTGGAAGCTTTGCATAGTATTTTTGAATTAGATGCAATTGAATGTCTTCTGTATTCTTGTGATAGTCATGGCCCTTTTGAGCACAATCAACAATGATTTCTCTTCGGTTATGCGGATTAATTTCTCGTGTGACATAGCCGAGCTGCTCAAGCCTTGATACAAGCTGGCTAGCTGCACTGGCAGAAATCGAAAAGTAATCAGCTAATTCATTGATCGTTCTCGTTTTCGTACGCAGCAACTCAAGCGTCAGCTCTTGTTTGGCTGATAAATCTGCATACTCATGTTTTAAAAATCGCTGATACTCTTCTACATAAATTGAGCCTAGAGCATTCGAGTATTCTATGATTTTTTTACTGTAATGAATAATTTCCTCATCCAATGACATCACCTCTATTCTATTATAGGCAATTTTTATATTTAAGTGAAGTTAAATATAAAGTGAAATTAAATGAATGATGAACACGTAGTAGGTCAAGGCAGTCATGAAAAGGCCGCAGAAGAAAGATGCGTATAAGTCCTTTTTAGTGATAACGCAGATGACTGTTTTGTTTGTTTTCACATGAATTACGCCTTATGAATCGATGCCTTTTTCATTGTATTATGAGGAAAATCCATTTATAATGAAAAAATAAACCAACTGGTCGGTTTTATTTTTTCACATTAAGAAATGTAGGGTAGAAAGGGATTGTGACACATGACAAGTACACAAAGCGGGGCTGGAAAGAGTGAGAAGACGAAGCAAAAAATCGTCACCGCTTCTCGTGATTTATTCGCGAAAAAAGGTTATTCAGAAACATCCGTACGCGATATTTTAGAGGCTGCTGAGGTGAGTAAAGGCAATCTCTATCATCATTTCAAAGGAAAAGAGTTTTTGTTTCTTCATATTATGGAAGAGGATCATCGTGTGATGATGGAAACGTGGCATGAGGAAAAGAAAACACTGAACCGAGCTATTGATAAGCTTGCCGGATTTGCAGAGCTGCTCAGTCAAATAGGGATTAACTACCCATTAATGAGAGCAAGTGAGGAATTTTGTGCCAGCGCCTTTACATCAGACGAAGTCATGGAACGGCTGAACAAGATTGATGTCGATTTTGATGATGTGATGAGAGATATCTTACTTGAGGGAAATGAAGATGGCAGCTGGTCGATCCAGCATGTGGAGTCAAAAGTGAAAATATTACTTTCCGTTTTTTATGGATTAGACGTGTTATATAAAAATGACACCATTGAGCAGAAGAAAGAGTTACAAAAAGAGGCGATCTCATTGTTTATTCACGGAATCAACCATCATGAGTAACAAGTGAGTCAGTAAAGGGGAAACAAACATCATGCAAAAACCGATTCGTGAGCAAAAAGCTGTACTCGTTATTCTATTAAGTAATATATTTATTGCGTTTTTAGGCATTGGTCTCATTATTCCTGTCATGCCGCTATTCATGAATGTGATGCATCTAACAGGGAGTACGATGGGATATCTTGTGGCGGCATTTGCCGTTGCTCAGCTCATCGCATCACCGATTGCAGGGAGATGGGTAGACCGCTACGGAAGAAAGATTATGATTGTGTCTGGGCTGTTCCTCTTCGCGTTATCAGAACTCGTTTTTGGTCTTGGAACACACGTGTACGTTCTTTATGTTGCAAGGCTTCTAGGCGGAATTAGTGCGGCATTTATCATGCCTGCTGTCACTGCGTATGTCGCAGATATTACGACCGTTCAGGAAAGATCAAAGGCGATGGGCTATGTTTCTGCGGCCATTAGTACTGGTTTTATCATTGGCCCGGGAATTGGCGGGTTTATTGCAGAATACGGCGTACGCCTGCCATTCTTCTTTGCAGCAGGGATTGCGTTTATTGCCGTCATTTCGTCTATGTTTATGCTGAAGGAGCCTTTAACAAAAGAAGAGCGAGAGAAGCAAATGAATGAAGTGAAAGAATCGACTTTCTTTAAAGATTTGAAAAAATCGATTCATCCAAGCTACCTCATCGCCTTTATCATTGTATTTGTCCTCGCATTTGGATTATCTGCATATGAAACAGTCTTTAGCTTGTTCACAAATCATAAGTTTGGATTTGGTCCAAAAGATATTGCCGTGATCATTACCGTCAGCTCGATTGTGGCAGTCATCATCCAAGTACTTGTGTTTGGTAAACTGGTAAATACCCTAGGAGAAAAAAGAGTCATTCAGCTATGTCTGATTATCGGGGCTGTCCTTGCTTTCGTTTCAACCGTTGTGTCAGGCTTTTTGGTTGTCTTGATTGTCACATGTGTCATTTTCCTTGCGTTTGATTTATTGCGTCCGGCATTAACGACCTTCTTATCTAAAATCGCTGGCAACCAGCAAGGATTTGTCGCAGGAATGAACTCTACCTACACAAGCCTAGGTACGATTTTCGGGCCGGCACTTGGCGGCATTTTATTCGACCAAAATATTCACTTCCCATTTCTATTCGCAGGTGTTGTCTTATTTCTTGGATTAGGCTTAACCCTGATTTGGAAGGGAAAAGTGACAGAAGAGGCAGCGGCAGAATAATGTCATGCAGAAGTAAGAGACCTTTTAACTAAGGTCTCTTTTTTAAAATTCCGCCATTGATGCAGAAGTATTCCTTATGCTAAAAAGAGTCCTGTATGTCAGCAACTTTTTCTTTATAATGGAAGGAAAGGAGGAAAAATCATGCAACTCTTGGAGCGGAAAAAGATACCATCAATGAAAAAAGGAATTAGGCAGATCGATCCGGCATATCCAGTGTTTGTAGATGTGGTCATGGATGGCATCATACAAGGGCATCTTTATGTAGATGATGAAGCGCATCCGCTTGTATATTTTCTCGAAGGCAGCTCAGCATATGATCAGCATCTGTCATGAAAAAAAGAGGACACCGCATTGGGATTGCGATGTCCATCACCAAGCTTCAATCAAACTAGCAGAGAAGTTAGGCTTTCAGAGGATCAAAAACTATCGATTGTTTTATGGTTCATGATGAGAAGGTCTTGAGATACCAAGCATCCATTGCAGAATGCTCGGAGCCTTCAAGCGGTTCTGAAAGAAGAGAAAAGCCGTATCGCTGATAAAGGCCTATAGCCGCTGTTAATTCTCGGCGGGTTTCTAAATAACACGCTTCGTAGTATGTAGAGGCATATTCCAGCGCCGTATCCATCAGTTTTTTGCCCGCACCTTTTCCTTGTGCTTTTGGACTTAAATAAAGCTTTTGTAATTCACATACTCCATTTGTGAATGGAGCAATCCCTACACCACCCACAATCTCACCATGCTCTTCAGCAATCCAATAGGCTGCATGAGTCAATGATTGATAGTATTCGAAAAGCTGGTCAAGTTGGGGGTCAGTGTAGGCTGTTCCTTCAATTGCTAGATTCGCTGATTCTAGTGACTGGCGGATAATCGCTGCGATATACGGATTGTCTTTTTGCTCGATGGGTCTAATGTTCATTTGAAGTACCTCCGTTGTTAAAGGTTCAAAAAAGAGAATGGGAGTTGATATCACATGTTCTGGCTGCAAACAGCTATTTTTACAATCGTTATTTTGTGTCTCTCATGGTGGGCAGGGAAAAGAAGCCGGCAGCGTCATGCGGGGTTCATTGTCCCTATATGCTTGATTTTATTTGGTTTGGTTTTATTGATTGTCAGTCTCTTTATTGGTAGATGGGAAGGCATGGCGCTCAGTTTATCAAGTGTCTCTATCGTTCTCTCTTCCATCATTTGTTTAATCATCGTCACTGGGATTCAATTTTTTAAAAAAGATGACCCTTCTTAAGCAGGAGCATCTGTATTCATCATGTTTTTATATTCTTCACGAAGGATGCCCATGATGATGACATCTGAGTATGTACCGTTGAAATAGAGCGCTTGGCGTCTTTTTCCTTCATATTGAAATCCGGCTTTCTCATAGCTTCGAAAGGCCCTTGGATTGTGGGAAAAGACTTCAAGCTCAAGACGGTTGAGTTCTAATGTGTCAAAGGCAAATGCTTGAACCATCCGAACAGCTTCAGTGCCATAGCCTTTTTGAAAATGCTCCGGCCCGTGAAGCGCAATGCGGAAGCTTGCCGTATGATTGATTGGATCAATGTCCACAATCGCCGCATCCCCAATCATCTCTTTCGTATCCAGCAGACAAATGGCGAAATCTCGTCTGCTGTCATCTTGCAAAAAACGGGTATAGGCGGATCGAATTTCTTCTAGTGTGAACGTTTTTCGTGTGCCAGTCATATGAAGTGTTTCTGCATGCTGACACCCTCTTTGAATACCAGGATAATCTTGCTCTTCAATCGGTCTCAAAAATATACGAGTCATGACGGATCACCCTCCTCTATATATCGAGAGATTTCAATTAAATTCAGATCAGGATCACGGATATAAACAGATTCAATTGGACCTAATGTACCGGTGCGTCTGACCGGTCCCTCTTCAATCGGGACCACTTGCTTCCGGAGGTGCAGCAGCAAACTGTCCATGTCTAAATCGGTGATAAAGCACAAATCATGAGATCCAGGAAGAGGATGAGCCGCTTTTGGCTCAAATTCATGACCAGCTTCATGAAGGTTGATCTTCTGTAAACCAAAACGAAGCGCTTTACGGCCTTCACCAAAAGTTTCTTCCTTCATTCCTAATACGTTCGTATAAAAGCGAATGGTTTCCTCCATATGTTGTACAGTCAACACGATATGATCAAGTCGTCGTATCATCAGTCTCTCCTCCAAGTATGATCATTGATTGAACTGACTCTATTATATCATCACCTGAAGAGGATACTTTATTTAATCACGGTTTTATAGCTCCAGCTTTCCAAGGATTTTTTCTTTCCGCGCAATACCCTTTCATCAAACTCCATCCAGCCATTTTTCCGGTAGAAATGACGATTGGCCTCGTTGTGTGTAATCAGTGTGAACAGCCCGCCGCCTTGCCGGGCGATAAAGGGAAAAAGGCATTGCTTTAACATGCGGCTTCCGAGTTTTTTTCCTTGCTGGTCTTTTGCCACGACAAGTGCTTCTAAATACCAGTAAGGCTGCTTTAAGGAAGAACACGCTTTTTTTGCCTCCTTTAAAACACGGAACACATGCTGAATGGCCGATATACCGCCAGTGAAGAGCAGCTTTAACCCACCTGACAATACATAATCCATGATGCCTGGTTCAGGAAGATGCGGATGCTTTAAAAGGGCAGCAGACACAACCTTCTCGTTCTCAACCCCGACAAAACAGATTTGATGCTGAAAATAAACCTTTGTATTGACCAAATGCAGCTGACGAGCGAAAGCAGAGCGCTTTGAGACCTTTTCACATAATAAGTCAAAAAATGAATAGTCCTGAAACGAATCATCTAACAACTCTGCCACTTGAGGCAGTTCATCCTCTCTGGCAAGTCTGAAATGAAGCATATGATGGCCTCCTTTTTTGAACAGATATATATTATTGAACATGTGTTGATTATAATAAGAAGTAAAGAGATCGAACATCGGCAAAGGATGATAACCTGTTCATAATTAGACAGTTAGCGCCTGATTGTTCAAAAACGGAGGGGATTTTATGAAGGACAGACGAACGATCAAAACAAAAAGAGCCATTCGGGAAAGCTTCCTTGAGCTGTTAAAGGAAAAGGAAGTGCAGCAGATTACGGTATCAGAGCTATCAAGGAAAGCGGATTTAGGCAGGGGAACCTTTCCAAGTCAGGACCCTCTTGATATGCTTTCCTTTTTAAACAAAACGACTGAATACTTGAAAGAGAATCAGTATATGTTGACGTTATTTGTAAAACCAAATGGTCCAACGACCAATCAATTCAAAGCCTTTTTCAAAGAAAAAATCATGAAAGAGTGGCAGCTTGATCAGCGTCCTATTACAGAGAATGAACAAATAGAGGCCTCTTTTGTCGTGTCTGGTGTCGTGGGGGTACTCGAGGAATGGATTCATGAAGAAATGACTATTGATGCCGGCAAGCTCGCGCATAAATTATACGAGCTTCTCGTCAAGGTGGAACAGGAATCGTAAAAAGGGAGAAAGTTATGTAGCCTTTGTCTTTCCTTTTTGATAAAATAGAATATATGTTCTTATTTGAAGTAAGGGAGTGGTGGGATTGAGTGAGAAAAGGAAACTGCTTTTTTATGGGGCGATGAGTATCGATGGATATTTAGCGAGAGAGGATCACCGGCTCGATTGGCTAATAGGGACAGAGGGTGAAGATGAAACGAGCTACGACACCTTTTATGCGTCAGTCGATACACTGATCATGGGGCGCAATACATATGAACAAGTTCTTCAGCTGTCACCAGATGAGTTTCCTTATGAAGGAAAGACATGTTATATCATGTCACGTACGTTACAAGACAGTCTGGAAGGAACCCATATCATTCGCGAAGATGTCTTATCATTTGTGAAAAAATTAAAGAATGAAACAGGCCGGAATATTTGGATTGTCGGCGGCGGGGGATTGCTTCAATCTTTCATAAAAGAAAGATTGGTGGATGAGCTTTTTCTTCAAATCGTACCTGTCATCATTGGAAGAGGAATTCCTCTGTTTTCGCCGGCGGATCTGGAATCCAAGTTTTCATTACAGGAAGTACATCAATATAAACAAATTGCTGAAATGCATTTCACCTTAAAAGAAGAGGACCACTGAACCAAGGTGGTCTTTTTTTCATGAAACAAACTCATTGACAAGAAAATATCCTAGTGTTAGGATAAATTTATCCTAGTTTTAGGATTTCTTGAAAAAGGAGTAGTTGCCATGGTGCAGCATGATCATGAATTAGATTTAAGGCTATTCCGCGTATGGATGAAAGCCTATCAAGCCCTTTTTACAAATATCCAAAAAGACATTGAACGTTATGATATCGGATTTGAAAACTTTCAGATCCTTGAATTGCTCTACAGTAAAGGGCCTCAGCCTGTTCAAAAAATCAGCGACATCTTGTCAATCCCAAGTGGAAGCATGACATATGTCGTGAACAAACTAGAAAAACAAGAACTGGTGAAAAGGCAATGTGCGCCTTCAGATAAGCGGGTATTCCATGTACAGCTTACGGAAAAAGGGAAGCAATTGTTTGACGACATTTTCCCTAAACACACAGAGGTCATTTCGCAAAATCTATCCTTTATTGAAAAAGAAGAAAAAGAGCAGCTGATTGAATTACTAAAACAAATCGGTTTAGGTGCAAAACAACTTCGCGAAAAGGGGAAACAAGATGACACTCAGCTTTGATACATTGGTACGTGAAAGACGATCCGCATCAAATTTTTTGCCAAATATCTCGATTTCGAGAGAAGAGCTTAACAGCATATTTGAAGAGGTCAAGCTCGCACCATCTGCTTTTAACTTACAGCACACACAATATGTTGTCGTCCAAACAGAAGAGCTGAAAGAACAAGTAAGAGAAGCGGCATTTGGACAATATAAAGTGCACTCTGCTTCAGCAGCGATCATCGTACTCGGAGATCCAAACGCTTATGAGCACGCTGGGGACATATATGAAGGCCTGAAAATGCTAGGCATTTTAAATAAGCAGCAATATGAAGAAATGGTCAGAGAGACCGTGAGCTTTTATGAGCAGAGAGGGGCAGATTTCCAGAAGGAAGAAGCGATCCGAAATGCTTCCTTATCTGCCATGCTGTTTATGCTTGCCGCTAAAAATAAAGGCTGGGATACTTGCCCGATGATCGGTTTTGATCCCGAAGCAATGAAAAAGGTATTAAACATTCAATCAGATTTGGTTCCTGTGTTAATGATTACACTTGGAAAAGAAAAAGTAGAGAGCAGACAAGCGAGAGGTTATAGAAAGCCAGTTTCTGAATTTGTGACATATTTATAAGATAGGGGGTTCCAATCATGGAACTAGGAATTAGTACATTTGTCGAAACAACACCTGATTTTCAAACAGGAAAAACAGTCAGTCATGCACAGCGTATTCGAGAAGTAGTAGAAGAAATTATTTTAGCAGATCAAGTCGGTCTCGATGTATTTGGCGTAGGTGAGCATCACCGTGAGGATTTCGCCGCATCGAATCCAGCTGTCGTCTTAGCGGCTGCAGCAACACAAACAAAAAATATTCGTCTGACAAGTGCAGTGACAGTCCTTTCATCAGCAGATCCTGTACGTGTATTTCAGGATTTTGCAACGCTAGATGGACTATCAAACGGACGTGCAGAAATTATGGCAGGCCGTGGTTCATTTATTGAATCATTCCCGCTCTTTGGCTATGACCTTGATGACTATGAAGAATTATTTGAAGAAAAGCTTGATTTGCTGTTGAAGTTGCAGCAGTCAGAGCGTGTTACATGGAGCGGCAAGCATCGCCCAGCCATTCAGGATGTTGGGGTATACCCAAGACCTGTTCAAGATCCGCTTCCGATCTGGATCGGCAGTGGAGGAAACCGTGAATCCGTCGTACGTGCTGGATTATTAGGATTACCGCTTGTACTTGCCATCATTGGCGGAAGTCCAAGACAGTTCGCACCGCTCGTTCAGCTGTACAAGCAAGCGGCAGTGCACGCTGGGCATGACCCTGAAAAATTAACTGTAGCATCACATTCTCATGGATTTGTTGCGGCAGAAACAGAGCTGGCAGCAGATCAATTTTTCCCATCCACACAGCATGTGATGAACACATTAGCGAGAGAGCGAGGCTGGGGACCTTATACTCGTTCTACGTTTGACGCAGCGAGAACTTTAGAAGGTGCGCTATATGTAGGAGATGCAGATACGGTGGCAGAGAAAGTCATTCATCTTAGAAAAAATGTAGGCATCACACGTTTTATGCTTCATGTACCGGTTGGTTCAATGCCGCATGATCAAGTGCTAAAAGCCATTGAGCTATTTGGAAAAGAAGTGGCTCCTAAAGTAAGAGAAGAGGTTGCCCGCTGGGAAGCAGAGCAAAAATAAATAAAAAGGCCGATCAAGAGAATAGGCTTGATCGGCCTTTTCTTATGCTTAAGGATCAGTGATACATGGTTTTACTGTAGGACATTTAGCAGCAGAAGCAATTGGTGTGATCGCCAAGGTGAAGAGGAAAACAATTTGAAAACAGATGAGCCATTTTTTCATGAAATCACCTCCGTTCACAATTGTTTCACTAGATTGAGATGAGGACAAAAGCATAGAAGTATGTAACACACTCTATCCAGTATAAGACAATGATATCATAATTTTCAAAAAAATGAAAAAATAAACTTACAAAAGTTCTAAATTATGGTATAGTTTATACGTTCAACAAAAAAGGGAGGGATTTTTTTATGAAAAAGGTCATATCTTCTGTTTTGGTTGGAGCAATTGTCTTAACGGGTGCTGGGGTCACAACTGCTCCAGTGGAAGCAAAGGAGCAAACAAACAGTGGAGTAACAGTTCAAGCGAGTCGAACTGTCTCAGAAACAAGAACATATACGACATCAAACATCCCAGACAGTATTGTATATGCACTGGATGGCTGGGTCGGCATTTTAAAACGAACATCTATTGAAGAGTTAGGATTAGGAAAATATAGAGTCACATTTACTGGAACGGTTGTACGCGATCCGGGATTTAATTAAATAAAACAAAAAGCTGACAGATGGACAAGCCTGTCAGCTTTTTTCTTGAGGATAATAAAGAATCATTTGCATCCGTACCATTTGTTCTCCAGTTTGTTTATACGTGTGCGTCCGATCCGCTTTAAAACGAATTGAGTCTCCGGCTTTTAAGGTGTATTGTTCATCACCAATGGATAAATCAAGGACTCCCTCAAAAACAGTGATCAATTCCTCCGTTCCCCCAATGTGTTCAGTCGCACGAAGTGATCCGCCTTGGTCAATTTCTACTCGGTACATTTCAAATTTCCCCCGGTCATCGAAAGGAAACGTCGTGTACACACGATAACGACCGTCGTCCTCAGTTAAAACCTGTGCATCCTCCTTGCGTACCACCTTGATTTCAGGCTGTGGTGCGTAAATGAGCTCACTAAAAGATACTTTTAATCCGTTGGCGATTTTCCATAAAGTCGTGATGGTAGGGGTTGATTCTCCTCTTTCAATTTGTCCAATCATCGTCTTGCTGACACCAGTTAATTCTGCCATCTTTTCGAGGCTTAATTTTTTTTGATCTCTAAGAAGCCTCACGTTTTTAGAAATAATCGATTGTACGTCTTCCATGAAAAAAGCTCCTTTCTCTTTATTTACTTTATAAAGACCGAACGTTACAATAAAACGTAATATACGTAATAAAGTAATTAAAGTCTAAATAACGTATAAGGGGGGCGGCATCTTGATTGTATCTATGTTGATCTATGCTTTTGTTAGCAGCTTTACCCCAGGTCCAAACAACATCATGGCCATGGTCTTTACGAATAAATATGGGGTCAAGCAAACATTTCGATTTTGTTTAGGTGTGGGTATCGGATTTCTCGTTATTTTGTGTTTGAGCTGCTTCTTTAATATCATTCTTTATCAAGTGATGCCGAAAATAGGCTGGGTCATGGCGTTCATCGGAGCCGCATACATGATTTATTTAGCGGTCAAAATCATGAAAAGTAAAGGCGGTGATGACGAAACACTTGATCGCTACAATCATTTTATCCCTGGTATGATGCTGCAATTTATCAACCCAAAAGCGATCTTGTATGGATTGACTGTGATTTCAACATTTGTTTTGCCATATGGACAATCTAATATGCAGTATGTCATATGGACGCTGATTCTCGCACTTATTGGTTTTCTCGGTACATTCAGCTGGAGCTTATTTGGCTCTTTGTATAAGCGCTTTTTGACTGCTTATGAAAGACCGTTCCAGTATGTGATGGGGATGCTTCTGATATACAGTGCAATTTCGATGATATGGGGCTATGTGATGTAAGCGGTCAGGAACTTGGCCGCTGCCTGCCCATCACAACAGTATCATAATATAATCCGTCACCCAGCCGTTTATCGTTTTTTAATACACCTTCAATCAAAAAGCCATGTTTCTCATATAACCGGATGGCTTTTTTGTTCGTTTCAAGCACATGAAGAGACATCTTCTGAATCCCCTGCTGATCTGCCCAGTCAATTGAAGCAGCTAAAAGCTCTTTCCCAATGTAATAGCCCCAAGCATCTTTCTGGATGGCGACGCCAAATGTCACTTTGTGAGCAGAGCGCTTGAGTGAATGGCCCTCGCATCTTGAAAAACCGACAATCTTTCCTTCAATAGCAGCGACCAAAATAAATGCCGGCTTTGCTTGGTATCCTCTTGAATCAAAGCCTCAAATGCTTTTTCATCAAGAAAGGCTTCGCCTTGTTCACGGTCTAAATATTCTGTTTCACCATCGATTTTCAGTCTGAGCGCTGATAATTGCTAGGCATCGCCGATTGCAGCAGACCGAATACGATAGGTCAAGTCACGAACGGTGAATAAGTTTTCAGCGATAATCATAGAACACCAACATTTCTTTTCGTTATGTCTATCATACCTGAAACGTGTACATAGCAGGTGGAAGTTTTTAAGCCTGTCTTATAGATCATTATTTTTTAATCCAGCTGGCTCAGGCTGGATACTCATGATTTAGACTGAGAACTTAAATAAGCTTCTCTCACAACTGTTAAAAAGTGCTCAGCGACGGTTGATGTTTCATCTTGTCTCCATGAAACATATAAATTTACTTTTGGCGTAGTTTCTTGGATTTTTCTATAAACAACCCCTGAGCGTTTTACGCTTTCTACTGAGGATGGGACGACAGAGATTCCCATTCCTGCAGCAACTAAATTCACAATCGTATGCATTTGAATAGCTTCCTGAACTACGTTTAAACTTATGCTATTTTCCCAAAAGTAGCTGATAATTAAATCATAAAATGCTGCACCTAGATGACGTGGAAACATGATAAATGGTTCATTGGCTAATAAATGAATTGGAACTTTGGAAAACGAAGCTAAAGGATGATTTTCTGGCAAAACCAAGCTTAATGATTCCTCACAACAAATTTCTGAGGCGAGTATCTTATTATTTTGGTTAGAACGAATAAATCCAATTTGAATTTCTTTCTTATATAGTGCCTTTAACTGCTGTTCTGAAGCCATTTCACATAAGACAAGATGGATATTAGGGAAACTTTCTCGAAACCTTTTAATAATATCAATCACAATATCAGTAGAATCAACGAAACCGATCGTTAAATGACCTATTCTACCGTCATCTGCAAGTTGTGTTGCGTTAATCGTTCTATCTACTTGAAGGAGCGTACGGCGGGCTTCTTCTAAAAATACTCTCCCCGCATCTGAAAGTTCAACCTGTCTTCTCGTTCTATGAAAAAGCGTAACACCTAACTCTTCTTCTAATTTTCGGATTTCTTGACTTAATGGAGGCTGTGCCATTTTAAGACGTTCAGCTGCCCGGCTAAAATTTAGTTCTTCAGCAACCATTATAAAATAACGTATTTGTCTCAGATCCATTTTTAAGCCCCCCCTATTTCATACTTGCTTATTGTAAAATGATTTCAAATGATTGTTATCAAACAGTTTTGCGCTTTTTTAATGGAAATATTTTAAATATATAAAATATATATATAATTATCTGAATATATATATTATACATATTAATATCCTCTTTTTATAATGAAAGTATTCTTTCAAAGGAGGACATTGTTATGGAGTATAGTAAACTTGGAAATAGTGGATTAACAATTAGTAAACTCGCATACGGAAATTGGATTAATCATGGTGGTAAGATAAATGAGGAAACTGCCCATGATTGTGTGAAAGCTGCTCTTGATGTGGGTATTACGACGTTTGATACTGCCGATGTTTATTCAGACACCAAGGCTGAAGAGATACTAGGCAGGTCTTTAAAAGGGATTCGGCGGGAGAGCATTGAACTATGTACAAAAGTATGTCATCCAACCGGTACTGGGAAAAATGATAGAGGATTATCACGCAAGCATATTTTGGAAAACTGTCATGCCTCTTTGCGGCGTTTACAAACGGATTATATTGATATTTACTATGCACACAGGTTTGATCCAACTACACCTCTGGAAGAAACGATGTTAGCTTTCGCAGATCTAGTAAGACAGGGTAAAGTAAACTATATTGGTGTAAGTGAGTGGACAGCAGAACAAATTACTCGAGGGGCAGCGCTTGCACGAGAGCTAAATGTCCCCCTAATCGCCAGCCAACCTCAATACTCCATGTTATGGAGAATCATTGAAAGTGATGTAATACCGACCTGCCAGCGTGAAGGACTTGGCCAGGTAGTATGGTCGCCTTTGGCCCAGGGAATCCTCACTGGAAAGTATCTCCCAGGAAAATCACTTCCGACTAATTCGCGTGCTAACTCAACTGCTGGAAAACCTTTTTTTAAAAACCTTGCTCAACGCTGGATGAATAATAGCACCTTAGAGACGATCCAAAAGCTTAAGCCCGTCGCACAAGAGGTTGATCTTACTCTCGCTCAGCTTGCGATAGCATGGGTACTGCAAAATCAGAACGTTTCTGCAGCAATTATCGGTGCTTCTAGTCCAGAACAGGTGAGGGAGAATGCCTTAGCATCTGAGGTGAAAATTGAAACTGAGATGATGAATCAAATTGACGAAATTCTAGGTGATCTGGTCGAGTTCGATCAGAGTAAAACAGGGTAAAGCTTTTAAGTCTATCTTATAGATCATTATTTTTTAAGCCAGCCGACCTCGGCTGGATTTTTATGTTGCTGTAGTTTCTTGGATTGCACACTCAGATGTTTTGTATCTTTCAAAAAGGCTAAATGAATAGTATCAAACGTGGAGGTGGAACAAATGAGTGAAGAAAAAGGACATATGGATAAAGCGAAAGGAAAAACAAATCAAGTCAAAGGTCAAGTCAAGGAAAAGCTTGGGGAAGCAACGGATCATCAAAACTTGAAAGCAGAAGGGAAAAAGGATCAAGCAAAAGGAAAACTTCAAGATAAAAAAGGGGATTTGAAAAATCACCTGAACGAGTAAATTCGAAAACATGACACTGCTTCATGTCTCCATCATGACATGTCTTTCATCAATAAAATGAATAGATGTGTGAAAAGAATTGATTATACGCGCTCGCTATCATCATGTAGACTTAAAACAGAAGATATGATCAAGGGAGATGGATGAGATGAAGCAAGTGTGGGAGAAAGTTGACGAGTATATCACAGACAAGTTGATTCCTAAAGATGACGTTTTGGAGCAAGCCCTTACTCATAATAAGCAAGCAGGTCTGCCAGCAATTGATGTGTCACCTGCCCAAGGGAAAATGCTTTATTTATTAGCAAAAACGAAGAATGCAAAGCGCATTTTAGAAATCGGGACACTTGGTGGATACAGTACTATTTGGCTGGCGCGTGCTCTTGAAGAGGATGGGGAACTCATCACATTAGAGGCTGACAGCCATCATGTACAAATCGCACAGCAAAACATCAGCAGAGCGGGCTTATCGGAACGAGTGAGCATTTTGCAAGGAAAGGCATTAGATACGTTATCTCAGTTAAAAGAGAGGGCTGTGCTTCCATTCGATTTGATTTTCATTGACGCAGATAAACCAAACAATCCGAAATATCTAAAGTGGGCGTTAGATTTCTCAAAAAAGGGAACAGTCATTATTGCGGACAATGTCATCAGAAATGGAGCAGTCCTTCATGACTCTAGTGGGGATGAACGAGTGCAAGGAACTCGTGAATTTTTTGATTTACTCAAACAAGAACCGAGAATAGAGGCAACAGCGATTCAAACTGTTGGTGAAAAAGGTTATGATGGATTTGTATACGGAATCGTCAAATGAAAAAAAAAGCTTAACCACATGTGGTTAAGCTTTTTCTTTTAGAAAAACCATCTAGCAGTGCCCATCAGCATGACGCCGACAAGAACAGTAAGTGACAAGCTTTTTGTCCAAACAGCGATGAGTACAGTGGGAGTCAAGACAGCAAGATACATCCAATGGATAGTGACGCCTGTGCCTGTTGTTGTATGGATGAAGAGATGCTCTGCAATCAAAGCTGTAAAGATACAAATAGGAATAAACGATAACCATTTCAGCACCACTTCAGGCAGCTGAATACTTCGTACAAATATAAAGGGTACCACTCTTGGAATGATGGTGACGATCATACAACCAACAATGAGCCATAACATAAAGCTGGTAATCATTTATCTGTCACCACCCCAATGGTTGCGACAATCATGGTGGCTAACAGAACAGCCACGT
This sequence comes from Bacillus sp. G1(2015b), assembly GCF_001482475.1. Classification (NCBI taxonomy): domain Bacteria; kingdom Bacillati; phylum Bacillota; class Bacilli; order Caryophanales; family Bacillaceae; genus Bacillus; species Bacillus sp. G1(2015b). Next base: position 417,746 of record NZ_LKIC01000001.1, read on the forward strand.
GTGAAGGAACGAAATGAAGCAGAACAAACATGGCAATGACCATATACAAAACAAGTGACAGGCGATGAGTTAACTTATTTTTGGGAACTGTCTGTAACGAAAGGACAAGCAGTGCAGCAAACATCGCTGATAAAGCGAAATCAAGACCAAGCGCTTCAGGATTTGAAATCCAGTGTCCAAAAATGCCGCCAAGTATGCAGGCCGCAATCCAGCATAAATAAGCCGTTATGTTCAGTCCGTGCATCCACCGGTTATTCAGCTTTCCATGCTGAGCTAATTTATTCATGGCTACGCCAAAGGATTCATCAGTCAGCAAGAGACCGAATCCGATATTTTGTTTTAAAGAGTAGCGTGTAAAATGAGGAGCCAGCGTCAGGCTGAGTAATAAATGACGCAGATTCACAATAAATGTAGTGAGAATAATAGCGGAAAGGGGACTTCCCGTGACAAGCAGTGCACAGATAATGAACTGTGAAGCACCTGCATAAATAAAGATTGCTAGAAGTGCAATGTCCCATAAGCTCAACTGTGCACTAATTCCAACAATTCCAAAGGCAAACCCGATACTCATATAACCAAGCAGGGTTGGCACACAATCTTTTATTCCCTCGAGAAATGGTTCATGTTCCGTGCGGGGAATATGTTTCCTTGCTTCAATATCCAACGACCTCTACTCCTTCTCTGCATGACGATCTATAGTTTTAATTACTATATGAAAACGAATTCAGCATGTCAAGACCCGTTTATCTTCTATTATATGAAGAAAAATGGTGACAAAAAAGGATTGAAGTCAACCAGAATTTGTTATAAAGTAGTCTGAAAATAAAAACAAATGAGGTGACGACAATGCGATGGAAGCCTTTATTTGAACATGATGTACCAAACACCCTCCGTCCATAACGGAGAGTGATCTCCGTTTGTGGATATGGCGATCAATATATCCAGTAACGGAGGGGAAAAGATGAATGAAAAATATATAGGCGCCCTTTACCTAGCAATCGCTGCAAGTATTTGGGGCGGCATGTACGTCGTTGTCAAAGTAACAGTAGCGGTGGTTCCGCCGCTTGAGCTTGTATGGATGAGATATGCTGTAGCAGGAATTGTGCTTGTGTGTACTATATGGCGCTTGGGCTATTCCTTTCGATTAGATAAAAAAGATATCCCGCTTGTTGTATTGATCGGTTTGATCGGAAATTTCCTATCAATTGTGACCCAAGAAATCGGCACCATGTATACATCTGCACAAATGGGGGCTGTGATTACATCTGCGACCCCTGCTTTTATGGTGCTTTTTGCGTTCTTTCTATTAAAAGAAGCCATGACTGTTAGAAAATGCGCATCCATCCTGCTTGCTACAGCAGGTGTATGGCTCATGATTGGACCAGTTGCAGTGCAAACAGATGAATTTATTGGCGGTCTCTCACTCGTCATCGCTGCTTTTACATGGGCACTCATGTCTGTTTTGCTTAAACGAGTTCCAGGAAAGTACCCTCAAGTGGTGACGACCACATATGCGATCATCATTGCATTCATTGTCTTAACACCACCTGCTTTATTTCGTTTACCTCACCTAGATGTGGAGCAGATGGCAAGACCGGAGATTTGGGGCGGTATTCTCTATCTAGGCATCATCTCAACAGCCCTTGCATTCTTTTTGTGGAATAGAGGGCTTCAATTGATGGATGCCTCGAGCGGCGGTCTGTTCTTTTTCTTTCAACCGATCGTAGGGGCAGCTCTTGGCTGGCTGCTTTTAGGTGAAGAGATGGGGATACGCTCATTCATTGGGATTCTATGTATCTTTGCAGGAGTCTATACTGTACTGCGCCAAAAAGAATAAAAAGAGATGTCCCTTATAAAAGGGGCATTTTCTTTAAAATGGATAGGGTAAGAGAGATAGAGATTGGAGGGAAGCAGAGTGATACAATTTCCGCATTTGCAAAAAGGACAAACAATTGGTGTCACTGCACCTTCCTCAGGTGTACAGCCAACTTTACATGATATGTTTAAGCTTTCATGTGAACGAATGAAAAATAGAGGCTATGATGTCATATGTGGAGAGACGGTCTGGCAGCAGGAAAAGGCAAAATCTGCTCCTGCGATAGAACGAGCAAACGAACTTCAGTACATGATGACATGCGATGAGATTGATCACATCATCCCGCCATGGGGAGGACAGCTGCTTATGGAAGTGTTAGAGCACCTCGATTTCTCATTGATGAAGAAAAAGTGGATTCTAGGTTACTCAGATACGAGTGCACTCCTGCTGGCGCTCACATTAAAAACAGGCATTGCAACAGCGCATGGACCGAACCTAGTAGATCTTCAAGGAGAAGAACTTGATCAAACGACTGTCATGTGGGAAGAAGTGCTTTCAACAAAAGGGGAAATGGACATAAGTCAGTTTTCTTCATCTATGTATCAAAAGGAATGGCAGCGTGACGATCCGATTAAACATGTTTTTCATTTAACAGAACCTACCGCATGGCATACGGTTGATCAGCAAGAAAAAATAGTAAAGGGAAGACTGCTGGGTGGTTGCATTGATGTCATACGTCATTTAGCAGGGACACCTTATGGGGACGTCAAAACTTTTCAGAAAACATTCATAAAAGATGAACCAATTCTTTGGTATTTCGAAAACTGCGAATTAAATGCTGCAAGTGTGAAGAGATCGCTTGTTCAATTAAAACTAGCAGGGTGGTTTGATCACTGTTCAGGTATGTTGTTTGGGCGAAGTGCAGTAGATGTGCCTGTTGAAGGGTATCAGTATCAGGATGTATATGAAGAATTACAAAAGGAACTACAAATCCCCATTTTTTACGATATAGATTGTGGACATGTCCCGCCGCAAATGACGCTGATTAATGGGGCATATGCAGAAGTGCAGCTGCATCCTCGAGGAAAAGCCGTACTAAAGCAAACGTTTTTAGCATAAAAAAGGAAAGGGCGACCCCTTTCCTTCATATAACATTACATCCCTTTTGTTTCTTCACCTGCTTTTGGAACTTCCCAAGCTGACTCACGGAATACTTTTTCCCATTTAGATACGACAATACAAGCAACGGCATGCCCTGGAACATTCACGCCTGTTCGTGCCATATCCATAATTCGGTCAACACCGGCTATAATGGCAACGCCTTCTGCAGGAAGACCGACTGCATGAGCGGTAGCCAAAAGAACAACGAGTGAACCGGATGGCACAGCTGCAATCCCTTTACTCGTTAACACAAGAACAAGCATCATTAAAAGCTGCTGTGACAGACTCATGTCGACACCAAACGCTTGTGCAAGGAATACGCATGCAACTGATAAATATAAACTTGATCCATCACAATTGAGAGAAAGGCCAGATGGAATCACGAAGGAAACGATTCTTTTTGGACACCCGTATTTCTCCATTCGTTCCATCAATTGAGGAAGGACAGTTTCAGTACTCGTAGTAGAGAAGGCAACAAGGAACAAATCCCAAATCATTTTTAATACTTCGAAGTAGTTAAAACGGAAGATCAGTGCGACCAGAGGGAATAAAGCAAAGAGAATAATGAATAATCCTAAAAAAACAGTCCCGACAAGCTTCATCATTGGGATTAATAAAACAATGCCATATTGGCCGACAGAAGCAGCCATTAATGCAAGAACCCCAATAGGTGCTGTTACCATCACCATCTGTGTGAGCTTAAACATGATTTGTGCCACTGATTCAAAGAAGGTGAGAACAGGAGCAGATGCTTTACCGATGCCGCTTGCCGCTACACCAAATAATATGGCGAAGAAAATAACAGCAAGTAAATCATTCTGAGCCATAACATCGACGATATTGGTTGGAATGATATCTAATACCATTTGTTTAAAGTCAACGACCTTCTCAGTATAACCATCTAATTCCCCAATATCTTTCTTAGCTAATTTAGAGAAATCGAGACCAACGCCAGGCTTTAGACCATTTGCCAATAATAGCCCGATCCCAAGAACGATGGTTGTGATGACCTCAAACCAAATGATCGTCTTTAATCCAAGGCTGCCCATTTTCTTCATGCCGCCGCTGCCGGCTGCACCAATAACAATGGTAGAGAAAACGATTGGAACAACGATCATTTTAATCAGCCTGATGAATCCATCTCCAATTGGCCGCAGAGCCATTCCGAAGTCAGGGAAGAAATGGCCGATAAGAGCTCCTATCACCAAAGCGATCATGATCTGAAAAGCGATAAACTTTTTCATCATCTCCTACCTCCTTTAAATGCTTGGAAAAATATTAAGAATTTTCCAATAAATAAAAATTCTATGTGGCCATGTTTTGTCCTCCTTTGTATTTAGAAAGATTTTATTTAAGAATCATTGGAATTATGAAGAAAGAGAAGAAAATAGGGCTATTACATGTCTATTGATCTAAGAAAAAATCAATTTTTAAAAAACATGAAACTTTTTTAGAAAAATGTATTGACCCTTTTATGTGATCCGTGGTATATTTTTATTCGTCGCTGATGACGTATTTGAAACACAGACGTTCATACGGATGCGGCAAACAAATTTTAAAAAGATGTTGACTTAATAAAAACGATATGTTAAGATAATTAAGTCGCCTGATTAAGCGCCCGTAGCTCAATTGGATAGAGCGTTTGACTACGGATCAAAAGGTTAGGGGTTCGACTCCTCTCGGGCGCGCCAATACAAACCACGCGGGTGTAGTTTAGTGGTAAAACCTCAGCCTTCCAAGCTGATGTCGTGAGTTCGATTCTCATCACCCGCTCCATTTTGAACATGATCTTTGAAAACT